>WRLL01000005.1 GCA_009777625.1 Candidatus Saccharimonadota bacterium | reverse complement strand
CGGGTGGGTTGACGGCGAACGGCGGTTATATCTGGGTGATTGCCAACCAGACGACGTTCTTTACCGGTGATGATACTATTCCTAACGGCGGTAGTGGTACGTATACTTTGGCGTTGAATGGTCCGTTTATTGGGACGGTTATTTTGTCCGACAATGACACGGTTAATGGCATTCCTCAGGGCGGTACGTTTGACAATGGCGGTACATGTACCTTTACTCTGGCTAATTACGATCCGGTGTCTAATACATCGACGTGTACTTTTGTCTATACGCCGACCGTTGCGGCAGAAGAACGGACCATTACCCTGGCACCAAGTTTCCCGCCCGAATTTGCCCGTCCGATGGCAATCACGCCTATAGATATAACGGTGTATGGGTATCCGGATATTCGGTTTATCGATCCAACCGAAGGACCGTCGACTGGTGGCAACACTGTATGGCTTACCGGTTTTGCCCTGCAGGGTGTTTCGTATATAACGTTTGGTGGCGTGATTGATGATACCACTGACCCAGCCAACCCAGTTGTGGTCGGCGGTGTGCCATGTACTAACTTGCGCATTATTACCGAAGGCGTTCTGGAGCCAATCGTAACCTGTACGGCACCGGCTCACCCGGCTGGTCAGGTGAATGTGTTTGCCAACAATATTATACCGCCGCCTGATATAGATAATACCGATCCCGGAAATCCAGTGGAGATCCCCAGAGAGCCGGTGCAATATACCTATTTCGATGTGGCGACTGATTTTGTCAATGAATGTTCAGAGGATGGCGGGATAACTTGGACGACTACGCCATATGTTCCGCCTGGCACTACAGTACCCTGTCAAGTTGTGTTGAATGGTCGTTGGAATGGCCCAGTGGAATTGTCAGACGACTGGCATACCACGATCAGCCCGGGATTGTCGGGTACTTTTGCATCTGCTGACGGGCGTTTTGACAGTGGCACCAACACATTTAATGTGCAATATGGTGATACTGTTGATCCGGTCGGTCCGACTGTTTCAACCGGCCAGACGCTGAGCTACACTTGGACCTCGCCGAGTTGGAACACGCTGATGGGTTACTGGAATCCTGACCGCAGCAACGAAAGCGATCTGTGGTGGCCGATGATCAATGTTGATATTCCGATCGACGTGTTTGAGAATACATTTTTGACTTCCACCGACGATAACGTTGTGTTTGGTTTGCTGGCTCAGTCGTACTTTATCGCGCCGGACGGTACTTATGATTATTATTGTATTGAGTGTGAAGTTGATTTCATTGTGTCGACATATGGTGCGCCGTACGAGGGGACGATTTCGATCACGGATGATTTGAGCAATAGTGATAATCCAAGTGGTACACACGGCGAATTCTGGGCTGGCGGAGTGGCCAGTAATCCCGGCGTGATTCACTTTGCCGGTAGCGATGGTACGGATTCCAGTTTCAGCTATATCCCGCAGACCACCGCCACGCCGACTAACGCTGGTCCGCCTGCTGTGCCTTGGGATGTCTTTATCCGTTTGCAAGGAACTAGTTCAGATCCGGCGGTCAACAATGCTTACTATGATATCGCGCCGGTCAAGGACCCGGGGATATTTATAATACCCAGTTCCGGCTGTAGTTTCATTGCTCGCGGGCAGACCTGTAGTTATACATTGTCCGTGACGATTGGCACCGGCTGGAGCGGTACGATTGTGCTGAATGACGAATTTATGAACGGCACGGCCGGTGGTGGCGTTTTTGCCGATGCGTCGGGCGGGGGCGATGGGAATCCTTCTGGGACGTTCTCGGGTGGCAATACTTATACGTTTACGGCTGGCGGCGGCGAAACTTATGAGCGGACGTTTACTTATACACTGCGGGACGATGGTGTAGTGCCGCCGACTTTCCCCAGCCACATTTTGCAGCTGACGGCGACTGAGCCAGTTACGAACGCCCAGACTTTCACGAACCTGTTTATTGACGCAAGTCGGGTAAATATCGGCTGTGCCAGCTCTAGTCCGAACTGCACGATCGGCTATGTCGGTGTTTTGCAAGATTACACATACACGCCAAACGGTGCTTTCATGGCCACGGTCAGTGTTTCGGCTAGCGATGCTGGGTCCTTGGGAACGCTGACTTGGCCGACGATTGCTGCAACTACTGGCACCTTGTCGTACACGCCGCAGACACCTGGTCGGCAAGTCTTGACTGCGACCGTCAATACTAGCAGCATCCCATCGATGGTCGGCCAGAGCTTTACTTCTACTGGTCCTGTTCCGGGCACTTCGCCGCCAGTTTACGATCCGCTCAACCTCAATGATTACATTTGGGTGATGGCCAATCAGATGACGATTACTGGTCCGAGTTATTTGCGGTACGGCGCGACTGGCACGTTCACGCTGACGATGAATGGTCCGTTTATTGGCACGGTTGATCTGAATGACTTCCTGAACGCTGATGGCGGGGCTGCGGCGGGTGGTGCGTTTAGCACTCCTTCTTGTACTTTTAACATAAGCGATTACGACAGCACGACTAATCCTACTGGTTATGATTCTGTGACCAATACTTCTTCTTGCACCTTTACCTACACGCCTTATGCGTTCGAGGATTTGACCAACGTGGTTCTGGGGCCGAGTATTTCTGGCTACACCGGGCCGATGACCAGAACGCCGTTACCGGTGACTGTTTACGGTCGGCCGATTATTGATACAGTTTCGCCTGATACCGGACCGACGACCGGCGGAACTGGTTTTGGTGTTTCGCATGATCCTAATGGAGTTATCGTTCTGACTGGTGCAGGTTTGGTGACCGGCGGTAGCACCTTGAACTTTGACAGTATATTTATGGGTAATATCGAAGTTGACCTGAGCAGCATTACGATCAATCCCGACGGCAGTATTGAGTTTGTGCCGCCGCCAAACGCAGCTGGTGAAGTCGATATTACCGTCAATGCCGGCGGTAGAGTTTATCACCACCCGGGGTATTATACTTATATTCCAGAGATCGACAGTATCACGCCGATTATTGGTCCGACGACAGGTGGAACTGGTTTCGGTGTTAGTTACAATGCTAACGGTACGGCCACGATTACCGGTGTGGGTATTACTAACGCGGCGCAGTATGCAGATACAACAACCGGGCAGCCATTTTCGGGACAACAGTTTTATCAGCTGGGTTGGCTGGACTTTAACGGATCGCAATATATCAATACTGGCGTCAACCAGCTGGGCAACACCAGCATGACAATTGATGCCACGCGCGACAGCGGTCAGTATGCCGCTGGTGTGTTGGTGGCCGGTCATTACTACACGATTACGTTGCCGACTGATGGGTTTATGTTCCCGACAGCCTTTTACGGTAACTCTAATGCTGCGGCTGGTGGTGCTATGCATCTCGGCGACCGAATATTGGCGACGCTGGATGCTGACGGCACAACGGCCGATTTCACGGTTAGGCTAAACAATGGCGCGACCAACACCAACACGATTACCCCTGGCACTCCGCCCAGCACGCCGTACAATATATACTTGGGCAGTGCCAACAACGGTGCCGGTGCTGCTGCTGGCATGGTCGGTCGAATTTACAGCTTTAGTATAAATAAAGACCTGGCGGCTGATGATCGCAACATGGTGCCAGTTTGTACGATGGATGGTACAACTGGTGGCATGTTTGATACTTTACACAATGTGTTTTATCCGTCGGCCTCGGGAACGCCTTTTGCTTGTGATAATTCCAGCATTCCGCCACCGACCGTTAACTTCGGTGGGACTGTGGCAACAAACGTCACAGCGGTCGATCTGAACACTATTGTTGTCGTACCGCCAGCACACGCCGAGGGTACGGTCGATGTTAATGTTATCGTTAATGGGATCACGGTTACTCTGACGCAGGCCTATACTTACCGCGCGCCGATGACGGTCGAGACTGTGTTCCCGCCGACCGGATCGCAAGAAGGTGGCACAGAACTAATCATTACCGGTCACAACTTTATCTGGGTGGATGATACTACTCCGCCAGCTCTGTCGTATACGATTACGTTGGATATTGGTGGAACGCCTGCCCCGTGTATAATCGCAGATGTATCAACAGATGTGACAAATGATACTATCGTTTGCACTACCTCGGCACATGAAGCTGGGTTGGTGACGGTTACAGTCAACAACAGCGTGGAAACCTTTACTATGGAGGTTGTGCCAGGCCCGAGCGGCAACGGTATGCCGACTTTGGACGGTTACGGTCGTTCGACCGGTGGGTTCCTTTACTCCAGCGATTTCTATCTAGAGATTAGCGCCTCTGATGATACGCTAACTCTGAATATATCACCCTCTTCGCCATTTGACGAAGGTTACTTTGACGTCTCGGTTGCAACTAATAACGCGACTGGTTACACTTTGTTCATTGAAAGCGAAGGCGCCAATCTGGTTTGCGTGGACACTGGCAGCTCTTCGTTGGTAATTCCTTCGACAGTCGGCAACGCTATTGACAATGGTACTTGGGGTTTCCAGGTTGGCACGTCGCCGACTACTAATGGATGGGCGCCGACCCCTACTACACCGACTGCGATTGCTTCTAGCTCTGGCCCAACTTTTGTAACACCGCCAGCTGTGGCTGAGGACACTCAGATAAACTTCGCTGTTCGAGATGGCAAGCCAACGCCGATCAGCCCCAACTGTTCTATGTACGTGCAGAATGTTATACATACTGCGGTGGCGAATACTTGATAGTAATTTACTGCATAAAGAAAGAAACGCTCGCGGTAGGAAGATCTCTTTCGTGCGAGTATTTCGGTACCATTAATATATCAGATCGGCTTTGAAATGTCAACAACTTCTCGCTTGCGGTTGATATACCACAACTCTTTGATTGACTTCTGTGCTTTAAACCGTTCAATTAGGAACTTCTGAATTTTTGAATCTGGTAATTTCTTAATACGGCAAGAATCAATGATGACATATGGAACTTTCTTACTAGCACGTTGCAGGTTCTTTTCGATCTGCTTCGTCTTATCAGTATTCGGTGATTTCATCTCAAATCGTTTGCCTTGTATGATCACATCTGGAACCGATATATCGCCAACTTCGTCTATAAATTCAATTATATCCAGCTACTGCTAACGCCTCAGCAGATTTTCTTTCATGTGGCCAAAGAATCCGTCCTGCAGGCACGAAGTACGAGCCCTTGCGGTATTCGACCACGGGTTCATTAACTTGCATAAGTTCATCCACCACTGGCCCTTATATAAATCTAATCTGTATCCGTCGCTGTTTTTTGGTTTTCTTAGACCTTTGATTCTTGCCTTTGCCATTACGATCATGGCGCCTCTTCCAGAACACCATGCACACGATGATTAAGAATGCTAGGATGATCATTATGCTCATTATCAAATCACTTACTGCAATTGTCAGATCACCAATTTGAATTACACCTGTATTCGGCGGTTCTACTCCTGTCGGCCAATAATAGACAACCCACTCTATGGTTTCAGTTGCACCGTTCAGACCTGTTACTGTCAGAGTTATGACGTTTCGACCAACTTTCAACCCAGGTATACCATAGGTTGCATAGCCTGATGGTCCAGCTGTTAATGGCGCCCCGTCGTAGATCAGGCTGACGTTGCCCTCGTTATCGGTGACTGTCAGTTGAACACGATTGATGTCGTTAGCATTCAGATTAACATTTAGCGGCAAATCGTTGCTGTTAGCCACATAGTCCGTCGAACCAGACACAAAAGGCAAACTGCTGCCATTCTTGTTAGTCAGGTTAGCGTCAATAATGTCGGGTCCGGGCTGGCTGGGCAAGGTATAGTTGATAATGATTTGTCGATGGATGTTCTGCGACGGATTAACTGAACTGGTGATATAAATATCAAAAACATTGCGTCCCAATTGCAGATACGGGGTTAAGCCATTGAGGGGCAAAATCTCAAATGACTCTCCTATTGCACCGAAAGCTGGATCGCTGGCAGTAAATATCTGATTGAATAATTCCAAACCAGTCGGCGCCGGATAAGCGCTATTGGTCAGCGTTACGATCATTTGTTCGGCGCCTTTAACGGTAGTATTTATCGTAACATTCGGATCATTAACGTTGTATTCACCGCTGGCGTCGGGTGCAACTGGTGCGCCATTGTTAATAACTTGGTCGGCCAGGTCGGTGCAAACAGGACCGTCACAGGTTATAGTGACGCTAACAGTTGTTGTACCTAGAACGCCCAGATCACGCTGCGTCATACCAACTTTGATAGCAATCGCACCAACTATCAGCAATACAGCTGCTATGCCTGCTGCCCAGAACTGAGCTTTCTTTGTTAGTTGGATTCTACGCTTTTTCATGTGATCGATCTTTGTTATTTAACTATTCCGCACCCATTTTATCATTAGCGATTTGGCTTGTCAACTATTTTTTCGATTTTCTAACTTTATTATTCTTTTTGACTTTGACATATATCCACAGAACGAATAGTAGAATTGCGACGATAATGGCAACAATCAAGGCAATGGGGATGACCAACACAGTTTTAGTTAGCGTAGTGGTCTCACCCAGGACCGTTGCTTCTTGTGTTACTCTAAATAAGCCCAGAGCTGGCGTACCATTCCATTTATTGGAAATTACGCGCTCGGTTTCAGCCATGACTAACGCTTTGTTACTATCCTTGTTATCTTTGGACGAATTATAAACTTCTTTTTTTCTAAAGAAAGTTTTAACGGTCATTTTATGTTCAGCTTCAAAATCCAGATTCCCGGTGTTTGCAATTTTGACTGATGAGGTGATCGGCGGCACAAACATTAGCGGACCAGAAATCTTTGTCTCGACAACGTGGCCTTCGACTTTGGCGCCTGGGCCATCTATATCGTTCTTGAGTAGATAACCAATACGATACGCATTTATAACTGCACCGTCGCCTTTGGCTTCCTTATTCGGTATAGTTTGAACAAAGATCGCTACGTGCTGACTGCCACCAACAGCGTCCTTCGGTACGGCGATTTTATAAGTAACATAACATTCTTCCTGCTGACGCATAGTGAAGTAAATCCGGCCGGCTTCTTTCTTGTTGATTGTGCAGTCTTCTAGCCCTAGCGTTACCCAATCAGTCATTTTTGTATAGACTGACGATTTGCTGAAAACTCCAGTCTCGTAGTTGTTACCCTCGCCGGCTGCGTACGGAGCGATTTCAGCAAAAACTTCTGTAGTTTCGCTAGCTGGATAACGAACGCGGAATTTGCCTTCGGTTACGCTACCTGGCTCCAGGTTCATTCGATCACTCAGCATCGGTGAAACTGCTATGCCAATACTATTGTTTACAACTATCTTTTCGTTGATTTTAGCTGTAACTGACCCCGCGCTGAACAATGCCACGCAACCGAACAACGCAACGCCAACCAACAATAACGATTTTTTATACTTCATGTCCCCTCCGATAAATTAACACTGCCTATATGTTACCACAACCAGTATTGTTTCTTCAAGCCTTTTTGTGGCTCAATCTCGGCGGCCCCGGTAAAAGCCGCTGAGTTGAGACGCAATCTCTATACGCCAGTCAAGGTGTAAAGAATCTGCGATGAGTAGGTATCGGCAGCCAGTGACCCATCTGTGTTGGCACCAAATGTTTGCTGGATATTATAGCCAGACACCGCTACGCCATTTGCAATTGTATTTGGCGTAGTCACCACAGTACCATCGACAAATGGAACTGCGTGATAAGCTGTTGCAGTAACAGCGTTACCTGTCATAGGTGTGATCTCGGTGTATCTCATGCCCCAAGTGTTGGCTGCAAAGGCAGCCGGGGTCGCACCTGATGTCCACGGCCCGAATACATCCGTGTTTGTAGGTGCTAATGCACCAACCAGGTCATTATTCGTTCGGCCACCGCCCGGGTTGATTTCCTCAGTCAGTGTCCAAGTCGAGTTGTTGCAGGTGATGCCCATGTAGTCACCGCTTGCGCTACTGATTTCTGCACCTGGATTCGTTGCCGATATGGTATTTATCGTCAACACCGATGCGCCCGCGTTCACTCCTCCCGCGCCAACTACACATTCGGTTGTCAGTTGAACCTGAACCGTCGTTGTGCTAGTCGCAGCGAAAGCAGTTAGCGGTACGACCGCTACACCAAGCATAGCCACAGTACCGGCTGCGGCAAACGCTTTGATAAGCTTCTTCATATTGTTTCCTTTCTGTGGTTACTTTATTCCCACCGTTATTTATTTATTCCTGCTCCACTGTTATATGGAGAGGTCAGGGTTAGTATAGCAAAAGCTTAATCGCAATGCAAGACTTTTTTCAGAAGTTTTCCACAGGTACGTCAGGATTTCGCGCGCAAAGCCAGCCAGTCATCGATTCGCTTAACGAAAATCACCAACAACATACCAATTCCACCGATGATAAATGTCGTCGGTAAAGTACTAATATCCAGCTCGTAACGAAACTGAACGGCCAAACTGGGTATTAATATAAAGGCCGCGAAAGTCAGCCCCGAAGACAAAATCAGACCAAGCTTCCAGCCACGCACTGGCCGTGCAAACAGAATCAACACTGTTAACGCGATCATCATCAACGTAATCGACACGCTGGTGCCGGCCACGGCACTGCTCATACCACTGCGATGGATCAGGTAGTAGTTAGCCATCATGGCAACAGCAGCGATGATTCCAACAGGGATAGCGAATCGCAAAACCCGTTTCAAAAAGCCCGGGCGGTAAATCTGCTGGTTTGGCGCCAGCGCCAGAAAGAAGGCCGGGATGCCGATGCTCAGCGCGCTGATGACCGTCATCTGGATCGGCAAATACGGATAAGTCAACCCCAGCACTGTGACGCCCAACGCCAGCACTAGCGAGTAAACGTTTTTAATAATGAACAGATTAGCAACGCGTTCGATGTTGGCGATGACGCGGCGCCCTTCAGACAGGACGCTGGGTAGGTGCGAGAATTTGTTGTCTAATAATACAACCTCGGCGACGGCCTTGGTGGCGCTGGCGCCGCTGTTCATGGCAATGCCGAGGTCGGCTTTCTTCAGGGCCAGCGCGTCATTGACGCCATCGCCGGTCATGGCGACAACGTGTTTTTGCTTTTGCAGGGCGGCGGCTATTTGGCGTTTTTGTTCGGGCTGGACGCGACCAAAGACGTTGTGCTCTCTGACGATTTTAGAGAATTTCTTTGGCGCTTTTTTGGCGTTAGGCAGATTTCGGGCATCGAATTCTTTGACATTTTGCAGGCCGACTTCTTTTGCGACAGCGGCGACGGTCAATGGTGAATCACCGGAAATGATTTTGATGTCGACATTTTGTTTGGCGAAGAATTGCAAAGTTTCGGCAGCGTCGCTTCTGATCTTTTCGCTCAGGACGACAGTCGCGAGTGGTGCCAAATTCGGAAAAGCCTTCTTTTCTTCGGGCCATTTGTCTGCTTTGACCAAGACTAGCACGCGCTTGCCTTCGCGGGCGATTTTCTTGACTTTCTTTAGATACTTTTGATAAGCCGGATCGGCCAAAACAACCTCGGGCGCGCCGAATATGAATTTGGTGTTGTCGATTTCGATGGCGCTCCATTTGCGAGCCGAGCTGAACGGAATTTCCCGCGAGAATTCGGTGGGTTTTATTTTTTTCAAGGCCGACGCGATGGCATCATTGGTTGGCGATTTGGCACGGCGAGCGATGGTGGAAAGGATTTGATTTATCATACTATTGTCATTTGTCATCCCGAGCGCAGCCGAGGGATCTTGCCCGTGGTTCATAGATTCCTCGACAAGCTCGGAATGACAATCGGGAGTTTCAGAATCACAACCTTCCTCTAAAATCACTGCTTCAAAGCGAATGTTGCCCTCTGTCAGTGTGCCAGTCTTATCCAATAATAATGTATCAACCCGCGCCAAAGTTTCAACGGACGGCATCTGCTGAACCAGAACTTTTCGACGAGCCAAATAAATCGCCGCCAAGAAAAAGGCCGCGCTGGTCAACAACACCAACCCCTCTGGGATCATGCCAACAATGGCCGCCACCGAATGAATGATCGCCATGCGCCAATCGCCGCCATCGACGCGCAGCTGGCCGACGACTAAAATCGGCGCAACAATCAGTAGCATCCACGAAATCCATTTCAAAAGGCGGTTAGTGCTGATCAATAATTCGGACGCAGCACGCTGGAATTTTTTGGCCGCTAGGGTCAGTTTAGACGAATACGATTCGGCGCCAACTTTGTCGGCCCGCATGACACCGCTGCCGGCGACGACGATCGAGCCGCTGAGAACTTGGTCGCTGGTGGCTTTTACGACGGGGTCGGATTCGCCGGTTAGCAGACTTTCGTCGATTTCTAGTTCGCTACTGTCAAGGACTTCACCGTCAGCTACAATCTGGTCGCCAAGTCTTAGCCGGATCAAGTCGTCTTGGACTACATCTTTGACAGCGATTTCGTGATTGCGGCCGTCTCTGATCACAGTAACAAGCGGCGCAGCCAGAATAGCTAACTTGTCCAGAACCCGCTTGGCGCGCAATTCCTGGAAGATGCCGATACCGCTGTTAACAACTGCAATAAAGAAAAACAGGGCATTGCGCGGGCTGTGTTCGATCAGAATAACAACCAGCATCAGTATCGCTAGCAGTGCGTTGAACCGCGTGAAAATGTTGCCATAAAGAATCTGACGAACGCTGCGCGACGAGCGGTCAGGCACGTCGTTAGTTTGATCGTTTTTGATTCGATCGCGGACCTCATCTGAGGTTAGTCCCTTAAACTTTTTCACACTTATTATTATAGCAAACTAAACATCGCCCACATAACGATCGGTAAAGTTACGGCCGACATGATGGTGCTGATAGTGACCAGTTCCGATGCCGAGCTCTCGCGCGCATTATCGCCACGATATTTCGCGGCAAACAGGCCCAAGCTGGTCGCTGTCGGCAGAGCCTGAATCAACACCAAAATGTGCACGACGTCGCTCGGGGCACCGATCAATTTCAGCACAATAAAGGTAATCAACGGCCCCAACGTCAGTTGCGCCAGACAGGTCAGCACCAGAACTTTCTTTCGGAAAATCGCGCCGAGTTTAGCCTGACTTAGCATGTAACCGATGACGATCAGCGACATCGGCGTCATCATCGCGCCGATATAGCCGACTGCATTGCCAACCGGCAGCGGCAATTTGTAACTAAAGATAAAGAACGTCAAGCCCACCAGCACGGCGATGACGTTGGGGTTCAGAAAAGTCTTGGCAGCCTCGAGCCAACTGAATTTCTCCCGGAAGAGCATGACGCCGTAGCCAAACAAAGCCAAACTGAAAACCAAAATAAAACCAGCATACGGCACCAATCCGGCCTGGCCATAAATCGAGCTGACCAGCGGAAAACCGAGGAAACTGGCGTTGTTAAAAATGAAAGCAAACTGATATTCAAAATAGTTCTTCGTGAATTTCTTTTTCGGAAACAGCAGCCGCGACACAATGATAGCCGCGCCCAACACTACAACTCCGCCGCCGGCACCGTATAAGAAAGTTTGCAATAATTCCGGTTTGAATTCGCCCGGGAACGCGCCCAGCAGCGCCGCTGGCCAGGCAATGTTCAACAGCAAATTGACCAGCATTTTGTTGGTGCGTTCGTCGATAAATTTGCGTTTGCCGGCAAAGAAACCCACCGCAATAATTATTCCAACTGTCAGCAAGCTGGTATAAAAAATATTTAGGTCGACTTCCATGACTCACATTGTAGCACATCGCCCCCCCCCGCAAATAGTATCGTGTACTTTTGACTTGTATTTGCAAAATGCTTGTGCTAAACTAAAAATAATTCGTGGTGGGCGATACAAAAATACAAGGAGGAGAAATGGCAAAAATTAAAGTTAGTTACGCCGGAAGTTACGTTCGAGTTAAGGTTAAGTAAGTTTGAATCTCTGAGCTCCCGAGTGTCATCCTGAACTTGTTTCAGGATCCAATGAATAATGATTGTTAACTAATTAGATTCTGGGACAAGCCCAGAATGACGCGTCTTGAGATCGTAGCTGTAATCACGCGCGACTTTGTCGTTTGCGCTGGTTTGGGTCGAGTTCGCTTTTCCTGAGCCGCAGATTTTTCGGCGTGATTTCCAACAGTTCGTCGTCGTTAATGAAATCCAAACATTGCTCCAAACTGAGGTCAGTATAAGGCGTAAGTTGCACTGTGCCGTCCGACGATTTCGATCGCATGTTGGTCAGGTTTTTGGCCTTGGTAACGTTGATTTCCAAGTCTTCTTTGCGCGCGTTCAGGCCGACGATTTGACCGGCGTAAACTTCGACGCTGGGCGGGATGAAGAATTCGCCGCGCGATTCGGCGTTGGCCAGGGCGTACGGCGTGCTGGTTCCGGTTTCGCTGGCGATCAATGTGCCGTTTCGCAGGTTTGTCAGTTTCGCGCCGAGTTGCTGATAACCGGCCGGCAAAGAATTCATGATCAAAGTACCTTTGGTCGCTGTCAGTAAAATGTTTCGCATACCGATCAGCCCGCGCGTGGCGATTCGGTAATTCGACCGCAAAGTTCCCTGCGTCGTCGTTTCTTGACCAAGAAGTTCCGCATGACGGGTGCCGAATTCTTGGGCGACAGCACCGGCGAATTCGGGCGCGACCTCGACGAAGACTTCTTCGACTGGCTCAAGTTTTTGACCGTTTTCTTCTTTCAGGACGACTTGCGGGCGGCCGACTTCGAATTCGTAGCCTTCGCGACGCAGGCTTTCCATCAGGACCGACAGGTGCAATTCGCCGCGGCCGCTGATGGTGAAGCCGATGCCGCTGGGTTCGACCTTCAGCGCGACGTTGGTTTCGAGTTCCCTGTTCAGTCTTTCGCCGATTTGGCGCGAGGTGGTGAATTCGCCTTCACGGCCCTTGAACGGCGAAGTGTTCGGGCCCAAGTAGACGCTGATAGTAGGTGGTTCGATTTGGATGGTCGGCAAGGCTTCGGGCTGGTTCGCGTCGGCCAAGGTTTCGCCGATGCCGGCTGTGGTCGCGCCGACAATAGCCACGATGTCGCCGGCGCCAGCTTCTTTAACCTCTGATTTTGCCAGGCCTTGGTAGGTGAAAAGTTTGTCGATTTTGGCCGCGGTGACGATTTCGCCGTTAATCAAACTCACCGCCGAACCGCTTTTAGCCACACCCTGCGCGATCTTGCCGATCGCATACTTACCGAGGAAATTGTCATATTGCAAAGAAGTAATCAACATTTGGAATGGTCCATCAACTTCGACATCTGGTGCTGGGATTTCAGAAACAATCGCTTCGAAAATCGGCGTCAGGTCGGCGTGCTCGTCAACATTGTCGGGCATTGAATTCCAGCTTTTGCCGGCGCGTGCCACGGCGAAATAAATCGGGTAATCCAGTTGTGAATCTTCGGTCGCAAGTTCCAAAAACAGATCGCTGACTTCGTTTTCGACTTCCTGGATTCGGCGGGCTGGTTTGTCGATTTTGTTGATAACGACGATCGGTTTCAGGCCCAGCTGCAACGCCTTGGACAGAACGAATTTCGTCTGCGGCATTGGACCTTCGGCGGCGTCAACGACCAACAAAACACCGTCTGCCATCTGCAAAGTTCGCTCGACTTCGCCGCTGAAATCGGCGTGGCCCGGCGTGTCGATGATGTTGATTTTGTAATCGCCAAACCGAATCGCGGTGGTTTTGGCGGTGATCGTGATACCCCGTTCCCTTTCCTGGTCGCCGCTGTCCATGATCAGTTGCTGGGCCATTTCGGCCGAATTGTCGCGGAAAGTATTAGATTGCTTCAATAGCCCATCGACCAAGGTGGTTTTGCCGTGGTCAACGTGGGCGATGATCGCTATGTTGCGGATTTTATCTGGTTCTAGCATAAAAATTTGCGCCCTCTGATTATACGAGCGACGCTCCTTGACTAGGATTATACCAAAACTTGCATCTTTATACAACTTATGTTACAATAACAGAGTTAAAATTTTCAGATGTGTTTTTATGAAATACATTTTTGTGGAAAAATTCGGAACAAGAAAGGATTTTTATGGAGCTAGGAATAAGCAGTGCTGGCTATAACGACCCATCAGCTCAATCGGACCGAAATGACGGAATCGGTAATTACTCAGCAACGAGAGAGATTGATAAACAATGGCTTGAAGCCGCCAAAACATTTAGAAGCCTTTCACTAAAGAAAGAAGAGGCGGGTGCGTTGAGCCAAGCAGAAGAAGACGAATTAAGCCGAAACGCCAGGATAGTTGAGCACGGAATTCTAACTGATCCATCTGGTCGTCTATATGACGTATTTAACGAAATCTGGGCAACTGGCACTTACTTTGAACCCGCACCGTAGTTCTTGTTTATCAGATACATTTTCTTGCCGCTGTTATCCTGTTCTGACAGCGGTTTTCTTTTTGTGATAAAATGGTTATGAAATAGGAGGGCAAAATGTTCAAACTACCGGAATTGACGTACGGCTACGCGGCGCTAGCGCCGTGGGTGTCAGAGGCAACGATGCAGGCGCATCACGATCACCATCATCAGACTTATGTTGACAAGTTGAATGCGGCGGTCGAGCAGTTGCCGGCTGATGTGCGAGCGGAGTATTTTGGATCGAATGGCGATTTCGCCCCTGAGGAAACTTTGGAAAAATTGGGTATGAAGGGACTGCCGACAATTGCCGACGCGGGAATTTATCCGGAATATTCGTGCTTGGCGCAGCTTCTTAATGATATTCGAAAAGGTCGTTTGGACGAAAAGATTCCAGAGGATTTGCGTCATGCTTTGATTAATCAGGGCGGCGGACATTTTAATCACGCTGGTTTTTGGCGGATGTTGACGCCGCATTCGGATGGCCAGCCGGTCGGTGAATTGGCTGAGAAGTTGAATGCGAAATATGGAACTTTCCAAAATTTCGTCGATGAATTTGAGAAGGCGGCTGTTGGTTTGTTTGGTTCAGGCTGGGTTTGGCTGCTCGAGGATCTTTCGATTGCGGCTACGCCGCGACAGGATTTGCCAAAGGATGCTGAGGTTATTGGGCTGGATGTCTGGGAACATGCTTATTATCTGGATTACAAATGGGCCCGGGCGGATTATGTCAAGGCTTGGTGGGAGCACGTCGATTGGGATTTTGCCGCGGCGCGATTTGCAACCAGGATAGAAGATTGATAAAATGTTTACGATGAGTTTGTAGCTCAGCTGGCTAGAGCGCTGCCTTCACACGGCAGAGGTCGGGGGTTCGAGTCCCTTCAAACTCACCATTTCAGAAAATTTTCCGCTTGGATTAACGAAAGGTAAAATCATAGAGCTTTCCAATACGGCGAAACCACAGGCGAAAAAGACAAAGAAGGCCTGGTACAAACGTCGTTATGTACTTATCATTGGACTCATTCTGTCTGTCATTTTATTGTATTTATTAGTTCAAGGGATCAGATGCCATATCGCAGTCAACGAAAGCCGCGAACGTCTCGCAACTTATAACTCGCAGACCGCAAATTTAAGTTACGGCGAAATGGCTTATGTTGTTAAAGGCGAAGGCGAAACAATTCTTTCGGTACACGGAATTTTTGGCGGTTACGACCAGGCGTATGACAGCGTCAAAAGTTTCAGCTCGCAATATAGAATTGTCGCTCCTTCTAGATTCGGTTATCTGGGAAGCGATGTCAAAGGAGATGGTACACCGGCCGAGCAAGCCAAAGCTTTTGTGGAATTATTGGACAAATTAGGAATCGACAAAGTCTACGTCTTGGGCCAATCGGCCGGCGGCACTATTGCGATTCGATTCGCGCTGGATTATCCTGAACGCGTCAAGGGGCTGATTCTGTTCTCCTCCGCGATGCCATTTACCGAGAAGCCAGAGAAATATGCGGAATACGCCGGGCCGCCATCGTTCTTGGTCAATGATTGCGCCATGTTCTTGATCAGCCCCCTATTTGAGCCGATCATGGGGATGGAGCCGTCGACGATTTACAGCATGCTCCCCATCAGCGAGAGAAAGAGGGGTGTGGCGCTAGACGCTTCGATCAACAACCCGGACATGGCGAGGAATTTCCATGATTACAAAATCGAATCTTTACAGGCTCCTACGCTGATACTTGCCGCAAAGGACGATAAACTAGTGGGTTTTGAGCAAACCGAACAAGCTGTTAAACGCTTTCCAAATAGAACCTCTATTTTCTTTGAAACCGGCGGGCATTTAATGGTCGGGCATTCGGAGAAGATCGAGAGAGCAGTGGTGAAATTTATTGATGAAAATGATTAAGGGGAAACAAAAAACAATGGCTGTTCCCTTAATTGCGTCGTGTTTAGCAAGCGGTGGCTCCTTCTGAGGCAAAGTTTGTTTTAGAGTTTTTGAAACTATTGGGTCACATATTGCTTAATGCTTGAACGATTTTTTCTTTGGCTCTGCCGGTAACGGACAATCCAATTGATCGAGTTTTTTCACGGCCTCGCGGATGTCATCGATCAGATCATCGGTCATCTCCATGCTCAGGCCGTTTCGGACGACGATACGTTGAACGGTTGTTTCGGTCAGGTTAGCCGGCAATTGATAGGCCGGAACTTGCCAGCCGTTGATGCGCAGTTCTTCGGATAAGTCGTAAAGACTCCAATTGTTCTGGTCGGTTTTCGTCCAAGCAACGACTGGGATATCGGAACCGTCGCTAATGACTTTGAACTGCGAAAATTCCGTTAAGGCTTTGGCTAATTTTTTCGCCACAGTTTGCGAAGCCTGCTGGACTTCCTTATATCCTTCAAAACCTAGTCTTAAGAAAAGATAGTATTGTAATAACACCTGCGCACCGGGCCGCGAAAAGTTCAGACTGAAAGTTGGCATTTCTCCGCCCAGGTAATCAACCTTGAACACTAAATCTTCGGGCAGATCGCTGGCGTTGCGCCAAAGAACCCAGCCGATTCCCGGATAAACCAGGCCGTACTTGTGCCCTGACGTATTGATTGATTTAACACGCGACAGGCGAAAATCCCAATTCAGATCGGGCTGCAGAAACGGCGCCACCATCGCACCTGACGCGCCGTCGACGTGAATCGGGATGTTCAGCCCTTTGTCGTTTTGAATCTGATCCAGCGCGGCCGCGATCTGTTCGACCGGTTCGTATCGGCCGGTGTAAGTTACGCCCATGATCGCCACCACGCCGATGGTGTTTTCGTCAACGTACTTTTCCAGATCGACACCGTCGAACACGGAATGTTCGTCGCTGATCGGCACGTAGCGCGGTTCGACATCAAAATAATTGCAGAATTTTTCCCAGCAAACTTGGACGGCCGAACTCATGACTAGGTTTGGCTTTGAAACATCTTGACCAGAAGCGCGGCGAGCATTTTGCCATTTTCTTTTGAACGCTAAACCAGCCAGCATGCAGGCTTCAGACGAACCGGTCGTCGACGTGCCAGTCGGCTTCTTGGCATCTGGCGCGTGCCACAGATCGGCCAACATTTGCAAACAATATTCTTCGATACGGGCGGTTTGCGGATATTCGTCCTTGTCGATGATATTTTTGTCGAACGACTCGCTGTAGAGCCGCCGCGCGTAATCGTCCATCCAGGTCCCGACAAAGGTCGCCAGATTCAGCCGCGAATTGCCGTCGAGCATGACTTCGTCGTGAATGATCTGATAGGCCGATTCGGCCAGCATCGGTTTCTGCCCCAGTTTACCGCGTGGCACGCTGCGCAGTTCGTCGCGCTGAGCGTACAACGGATTGAGTTCCAGATTATCAGAATTATCGCTCATCCCAGCCTCCTTAATAAAAACTTCGTGCTATAATTATATCATGGAAAACGCTAGCGATTTAGGTTTGACCTTGGCCGAAGCAGCAAAACGTCTGGACAAATACGGCCCGAACACCGTTATTAAGGAACGAAAGATGACTGGCATACGTGCCTATCTATCGCGATTTCGAAATCCGCTGGTAATAATTTTGATCTTGGCAGCTCTGCTGGCGGGTTTCTTTGGCGAAGTGCCGAGCATGGTCATCATCATGATCATTGTGTTGATGTCAGTGACGCTGGATTTTGTCAACACTTATCGGTCGGAAAAGGCCGCTGATCGCCTGCAAAAGAAAGTTCGCGTTTTCGCCCAAGTCTGGCGCAGCCACAAAATCCGCAACGTAGCTCTGGCCGACATCGTGCCGGGCGACATCATTGAACTCGACGCCGGGTCGTTGATTCCGGCCGACGGCGAAATCATCGCGGCGACCGATCTGACATTGGACGAAAGTTCCCTAACTGGCGAATCTTTTCCGGCCTTAAAAAACATAGACGAAACGATTTATTTGGGCAGCAGCGTGACCTCTGGCGCTGGTACGATGCGCGTGACGGCGACCGGCGCACAAACTCAGTTCGCGCGGATCGCTGCGGCGCTGCGCAAAACCACGCCGACCGAATTCGACATCGAAATCAAACGGTTTTCGATGTTGATCGCGCGGCTGACTTTCGGGTTGGTGTTGATGATTTTCGCACTCAACGTTCTGCTGGGTCACAACGCTTTGATCGACGCGTTGCTGTTTTCGATTGCGCTGGCCATCGGCTTAACGCCCGAGCTTCTTCCCTTGATCATCACCCTTAATCTGACTAAGGGTTCGCTGGCCATGGCCAAGAAAGGCGTCATTGTCAAAAAACTCAGCGCGATTCAGAATTTCGGTTCGATGGACGTGCTGTGTACTGACAAAACCGGCACGCTGACCGAAAACCGTATTATTGTGGCGCGAACTGAAAATTTCGCTGGCACTGACGACGAGGTGGCGCTGCAATATGCTTACACGGCCTGCAAATTTTCGACAGCGTATGAAAATCCGTTGGACGCAGCGATCCTAAAATATCGCAAATTCAGCATGAAGGGCTACAAACTAGTCCAAGAAATTCCGTTTGACTTTCAGCGCAAACGCGAGTCGGTTGTCGTCAAAACCGGCGGCCATGAGGTTCTAATCTCTAAAGGCGCACCTGACGAAATGCTGAAAATCGTCAACTCGTACGAGGACAATGGCAAGAATAAAGTCATGACCGACGCAGCGCTGGGCAAACTTACCAAACATTACGAGACTTTGTCCAGAGACGGCTTTCGCGTATTGGCCATCGCGACCAAGAATATGACCAAGGGCGACAAAGATGGCGATTATTCGACGGCCGACGAAACCGATTTGGTATTCGCCGGTTTTATCGCATTCGTCGATCCGCCCAAAGGCTCGGCCGAGAAGTCGCTGCTGGCCCTGCGCGACAACGGCATCGAGGTCAAGATCATCACCGGTGATGATCCGCTAGTCGCTGCCAAGGTCGCCGATGATTTGAAGTTGGAGGTCAAAAGCATCGTGACCGGTGATGAAATTGCCAAAATGAACCGGCTCAAATTGGAGAAATTGGTCGACGATGTAACGATCTTTGCGCGCGTTAATCCTGAACAAAAATTAAAGGTTATCGAGGCTCTGCGGGCGCGTGGCCATGTCGTGGGTTATCTGGGCGACGGCATAAACGATGCACCCAGTTTGCGCGCCGCCGACATCGGAATCTCGGTAAATAACGCGGTCGACATCGCCAAGGACACAGCCGATCTGATCCTGATGAACGAGAGCCTGGCCATGCTGAACGCCGGCGTCATTGAGGGCCGACGGACCTTTGCTAACACCTTGAAATATCTGATGATGAGCCTCAGTTCGAACTTTGGCAATATGTTTTCGATGGCCGGTGCCAGTTTGTTCTTGCCTTTCCTGCCGATGACAGCGCCGCAGATCCTTTTCAACAATCTGTTATACGACGCGTCACAAATGGCGATTCCGACCGACACCGTCGACAAAGAAATGATTGCCAAGCCGCGCCGCATGGATCTAAAATCAATCAAGAAATTCATGTGGGTGTTTGGGCCGCTGTCGTCGGTATTTGACTTTATCACATTCGGGACATTGTTCCTGGTCTTTCACCTGGGCGCCAGCGAATTCCAGACTGGCTGGTTCATCGAGTCGATGCTAACGCAGACATTCGTCGTCTACATCATCCGCACGCGGCGACTGCCGTTCATCCATTCGCGCCCGTCGTGGCCGCTGATGCTGAGCGTGTTGGCAGTTTGTACGATCGCGGTTGCAGTGGTCTTTTCGTCGCTGGGGCCGTTCTTTGGCTTTACGACGCCGAGCATGCCGGTTATGATTTCGATCAGTTTGATTGTACTGACTTACCTGGTTGCAGCTGAAATTGCCAAGCAGGTTTTCTACAAAAAAGTCCAGTTATAAAGTCTTTCCAAAATAAGGCGTAAAAAGTATTGCAATCAGAGATGCGGTTATGTTATAATAATTCAAGTCTAAGTGGTAGACAAATATATAGTCAAAATAATCAAAAATAAGAGGAACTTGGTTGAAGTTTAATTTATCAGCCCAGCTTAACCAGATATGGTCAGCTCTTCTTCGGCGCAGGCGATATCGAAGCCGGCAGCGTGCTAGAGCGAGTTTTCGAATTCGCGCTGTTAGAAATGGCGGCGTGTTGTTGGTTGCTGTTGCGCTGTTGTTTTCGTTTGTGATGAACTTCTGGGACCGGCTAGAGCAACCGCAAACTGCAGGAGCTATTACTGCGGCTGATCCTTTGACCATCGCTAACTGCGCTGGCAACCCAGAGTGTTTCGCCTTCTCAATCGACACGCGGTTAGATGCGACAGGTGGGCTGACTAACACTGGCAGCGTAACCTTTGCGATACCAACATCGGGCGTGGTCGGCAATACCAGCAACGCCTATAGCTGGATTGTCAACTGGGGTGACGGTAACACGCAAAACGTCAGCGGCACCAGCAGCAATACTACTGCGCCTGGTGTCAACGGTATTTCTCATACTTATGCGGCAGCTGGACCGTATCAGATCACTATTCGTCCAAATGGCGCTGCAACCACCGGGTGGTTCAACGCGTTTGGGTTTTCTAATAATACTACTGGTGCTAATGCTGACGCCAACAAATATATGTTTAGGTCTATAGACACGCCGTTTACTAATTTGATGCGTGCCCAAAGTTCAACTTACCGTTTTGCCTATGTATTCCAAGGTGCAGTTAATGGCACTGGAATCCCAGATAATCTGTTTGCTAATGTCTCTACTGCTGGCGTAACTGATTTTACTTATATGTTCTCGTCGACCTTTGGATATTTCGCTCAGAACTCTACCACGGCCGCTATCCCAGCTAGTTTATTCAGTTCTTTCGATACCAGCAGCGGGCTAAATTTCAATGGCATGTTCTATAATACTTTTATACTATGTGCTCAAAATTCTACTGCGGCTACTATTCCAGCCGGTCTGCTTGATTCCATAAATACTTCCAGCGGTACGAATTTCTATAACATGTTTAGGGGTACCTTTAATTCCTATGCTCAATATTCCACAGTCGGCACAATTCCTGAAGGGCTATTTGATTCTATCAATACCATTAATGGCAACGATTTCACCCAAATGCTTAGCGTCACATTTACTAATTATGCCAATAGTTCGACTGTTGGCACAATCCCACCGGATTTGTTTCAAAGTATCAACACGTCCAATGGCACTATATTTACCAATATGTACGTAGGTATTTTTCAGTACTACGCCCAACGTACCGCCAGTTTTGTGGTTGGTGGCTCGACGGTTAATACCCAGACATTCTTTAGCGGAGACACAGATACTAACGGTCTCTACTCTACCAAAATTGGTGCTGCTGGTACACCAAGTGTCAACCCAACTGTCAATGCTACGACCGGCAGTCAGGTGGTGCCGACTTATGACGCAACGATTCGCACTATCATCGCACCTGGCGGTGCCTATGCCAATTATACTTGGTATCGCACCGATGGCACATCTTGTGCCGTTGCCACACCCACACCAGATTGCGGTATACAGAATGCCAGCAGTTTAGTGACATTTCCAGATAGTAACGAATGGATACCAACGACGCCGACCACGACTGACAGCGTGACGTTCTATGCGTTTAATTCGTCTGTGCCGGATTGCGTTGGTACTCCAGAGTGTTTCGCGTTTACGGTTGATACACGATTGGACAGCACTGGCGCGACCAGCACCAGCAACGCAACATTTGCGATTCCGACCAGCGGCTATGTCAACGGCGTGTCGAATTACGCATATAACTGGACCATCAATTTTGGCGGAGCAGGAGTAGCGCCAGCGGGCTGCACGGCCACCAGCAATCCGAACGAATATAATTGCACCGGCACTAGCGGCACTGGCTCCAACGGCATCGCATACACCTATGCGACGGCGGGTCAATATCAGATAATTATTCGGCCCAACGCCGCGCCGGCAGCTGGTTGGTTCAACGCGTTCGGTTTTTACACTGGCACGACTGGCACTGCGAATGTCCAGGCCAACAAGGATTTGTTCAAATCCATCGACACGCCATTTTCCGACCTGATGCGGACGAAGGGCAATACGTATCGCTTCGCCAATGTGTTCTATGGCGCGCGCAACGGGGCGGAAATTCCAGAGAATCTGTTTGTGAATATCACAACGGACGGGTCCACAAACCTTAGCAGCATGTTCAATAGTACGTTTAATAATTACGCTTATAATTCGACAACAGCGACTATTCCGGGCAATCTGTTCGATTCCTTAAACACGTCGAGCGCGACGAATATCAGCAGCATGTTCGCCAACGCCTTTAACGGTTATGCCTACAAGTCAACAGCCGCCACTATCCCGGCCGACCTGTTTGACTTTCTGAGCACGCCGACCAGCAACACATCCAGCGTCACAAATTTTGGGTATATGTTCCAGAGCGCCCTGAGGTTGTACACCTTTAACAACCCTACTGCCACCATTCCGTCTGGCTTGTTCAATTTTGACACGAGCGGCGGCACGGTTTTTGAATATATGTTCAACGGCGCCTTTAACATGACACCGCCCAGTGGTGAGACAAGCTATTACAAATCAACGGTGGCGACAATTCCGGCCGACCTGTTTACTTTTCTTGATACGTCTATGGGAACGAATTTGACGTTTCTGTTCAACAGTGTTTTTTCGGCCTATGCGTATAATTCCAACACGACGATTCCGGCTGGCCTGTTTGATAGCATCAGCATCGGCAGCAACGTCGCCGTTGGTATAGTCAATTTCGGCAACATGTTTGGCTATGCGTTTAACAAATTTGCATATAATTCAAATGTCGGCACCATTCCGGCGGACTTGTTTGATTTCTTCGGCGCGCCCGGCAACAAGACGGGACAGTCGAACAGTTTTGGTAGCTTGTTCTATTACACTTTTGCGGAATATGCGATAAATTCCACTAACGGCACCATTCCGAGTGGTCTATTCAGCGCCATCGATAGCGGCGGTGGCACGAGTTTTTCGAGCACCTTTGCTTATACTTTCCAATATTACGCTCGTAATTCCACCGCCGGTACGATTCCAGCCGATTTGTTCAGCAGCTTGGACACCAGCCGTGGCACGAGTTTCCAGGCTATGTTCAACAGCACGTTTAATTATTATGCCTATAATTCCAGCACGACGATCCCAGCGGGATTGTTCGATTCTATTGTTACGACGGCTCGGCCCTTGACAGCTACGCCTTTCCAGTCGATGTTTAGCAACACGTTCAGCAATTTTGCCTATGTGTCGACGGGCGGCACGATTCCGGCGGGGCTGTTCGATTCGCTGGCGACCGACACTGCATTGGATTTTAATTCGATGTTTAACGGCACGTTCAGCAGCTATGCCAGGAATTCCACAGTTGGCACGATCCCGGCGGGACTATTTGCCAAGTTGAACACCAGTAGCGGGCAGAATTTTAACGCGATGTTTTCTAGTACTTTTGCGAACTATGCCTATAACAATACGACTGGCAACATTCCGGCCGGGCTGTTCGGTTCCATAAACACCGGCAGCGGCACAATATTTAGCTCTATGTTTCTAACGACATTTTCTTCATTTGCGCGCGTGTCCACAGTCGGAGATATCCCGGCCGGATTGTTCAGCACCATCAACACCAGCGGCGGAACGACTTTTCAGTCGATGTTCTCAGGGACGTTTAATGGTTACGCCAACAGCTCTACGGTCGGTGATATTCCAGCCGGTCTGTTTAGCAGCATTGATACCAGTTATGGCACGGGCACAGGCAACGGTGTGGGCGTTAATTTCTCTAGTATGTTCAGCAGCGCCTTCGCCAACTATGCGCAATATTCAACTGTCGGTAATATCCCAGTCGGGCTTTTTAGCGCCGTAGACACAACCAAGGGCAATAATTTGTCTGGCATGTTTAATAGCACTTTCCAATATTTTGCCACCAGATCGACGACCGCCACGATTCCGACCGGTTTGTTCGACGGCATAAATACTGCTAACTGTACGAATTTCGGCAGCACGTTCTACAGCACGTTTTCGGGTTATGCGGGGAATTCGACGGTTGCCACGATTCCGGCTGGATTGTTTGATTCGTTGAATACTGCCCTGGGGCAGAATTTCTCACAGATGTTCCAGAGCACGTTCTATAACTATGGACAATATTCAACTGTGGGTACGGTGCCGTCTGACCTGTTTTATACAGTAACCACGCCGAATGGCACGGTTTTCACCAACATGTTTAATACGACTTTCAGTGGTTACGCTCGTCGCGCAGCTACATTTATGGTTAGTGGTTCTGTTGTTAATACGCAAACATTTCCCAGCGTCTCGACCAGTGGTGTGTATCAGGTTAAGATTGGTTCGTCTGGCACGCCCGAGGATAATCCAGTGCTGGATGAAACAACCGCTGGGCAAGTAGTGCCGACGTACAACGAGGCAACGCGAACGATCAGCGCACCGAATGGTCAATACCTAGGTTATCTATGGTATCGTACTGAAAGCTGCGCGGTGGCTAATCCAGCGCCGGGATGCGATCCGGTGATTTTGCCTAGTTCGACCGAATGGACCCCAGCTACGTCAACCGAGCACGGTAGCATCGTTCTATATGGGATGTATGAGACTTTCCTGGTGCTGACGGCGTCGAACGAATCGACGATTAATTTAGCGCCGAGTACGCCATCTGACACGGCGATGGACATCATCGGGGCGGCGACGAATAATGCTACTGGGTACACTTTGATATTTCAGGCTGGCTGTGCGTATGACGCCACTGGGGATTTAGGCGCTGGCACTTGTACAAGCGATAACCGTCTGAAACGAGTCGGCTCTGCTCTTGGCAGCCTTGACACTACAGATTATCTGGCTCCGACTGGCTCTGGCAGTTTGACGACGGATTCTTGGGGTTATCAGTTTGATATTACCTCTCCTGCTAATTCGGGTTGGTCACCTGTGCCAACAACGGCTACGACTTTGAAAACTACT
The DNA here is from genome assembly GCA_009777625.1 of Candidatus Saccharimonadota bacterium. GTDB lineage: Bacteria > Patescibacteriota > Saccharimonadia > Saccharimonadales > Saccharimonadaceae > WRLL01. The sequence goes on along the minus strand of WRLL01000005.1, from coordinate 28,503 downwards.
TCATCTGCCAGTGCTGGCTCTAGTCCGCTCTCTGCCGGGACGCCAGATGAATCCAATGTTTTCTATGGTGTGAAGATTGCGCCAGAAAGATCACCTGGGACTTATCAGGGAACGGTGGTTTGGACAGTGATAGCAAACTTATAATCAAGTGTGATAAAATGGGTCTGTATCGGCTTTGGGTTGTTAGCTCAGTTGGCTAGAGCATCTCGTTTACACCGAGAGGGCCGGGGGTTCGAGTCCCTCACAACCCACCAAAAGCGACTTTATCTAAATCCACCATCAAATCGTATGGTGGATTTAAGTTTATAACAGAGATAGCGTTGTGTCCGACACGTAGGTTCAACACCACTTCTTTATACACTGCGTCTTCTTCAACCAAATCTTTGGTTTTAAGCACGGTCTTCAGATAAGACTTCACAAGTTCAACAAATTGCTCTTCAGTCGGCAAAGCCTCGTTTAGCCTCACCAACTCTCGCTTCATATTCGCAACACTCACGGTATGGGCATCTACTAGGTTCTTGTGGCATTCAAGCCTGCCTTTGTGGTGCTTCTTATACTCTATGGGGTCAATGGATTGGAAGTTTCTGTATCTGTTATACAACTCTTGCTCTCGCTTCAAGTTATCTTGAGCGTCCTTTAATTTACGCTTGGCGACTTCTTTATCTACGGCTAATTTCTGTTCTAAGCGTCCGATATATTGCTTATACGCCTCTAGCGTGTTTTTAGTTAGGTGTCTTAGCGTCCACTCAATGCCCGCCGTGATGTATTTAGCCCGCACGCCCTTAGTTAGTTTATGTCCATACTTCTTGATAGCCTCACTATCGTTGTGGCGTATGCACTCTTGCTTATTGCGACAATAGAAACTAAGCATATACTTGCCCTTGTTCTTACCTTTGGGGATTATGGTGCGTTGAAAGGTCATAACCTTGCCACAATAATCACAAATAACTTTCTCCCGCAACAGCCCAAAATCAAGGCGTTGTGAAGAAGTAGAACGCCCCCTAAACTCCTTATTGAAACTGTCAGATATACTGCGTCCCAACGATATAAACTCATCAGGCGTTACAAGGGGCAAGAAATCATACAAATCATTTAGGTTGGCTACGTTCTCTCCATACTTATAGACACCGCAATAAAACGGGTCAGTGAATAACTTACTGATACTCTGCTTGGTCATTTTAACTATCTTATAATCGTCCTCTTCGTTTCTGCGGCTACTAAAGTGCGCTTCGTTGAGGAAGTCGGCTATTTCTTGGTTCGTCTTACCGTCCTTAAGTCTCATTAAGACGGCTTGGCGCAATAATTGCCATTGTGTCCCGTCTGGCATAAAGTAGCCCGTCTTAGTGTCCCCATAATAACCTTTCTTGATATTGCCGCCATACTTGCCCTCTTTCGCATTGCCCGTAATACCTCGCACAACATCAACCGCTAGTTTGTCGGAGTATTGTTTGGAAGTAGCAAATAAGATACCCAACATCATCTTACCGTCGGGCGTATTGTCAAAGTGGTGGGTGATAAAGTGTAGGTGTTGGATTTGCTTGAGGTCTAACATCTCAATAATTTCACCTGCCTCTTTCATATTACGAGATAAGCGGTCAGGCGACCAACTAATTAACCCTTGATAAGTGCCTCTCTTAAACTCGTCTAACATCTTAGTAAAAGCAGGGCGGTTATCTGATGTTTTAGCCGACCCTTTCTCTTCAATAATATCTTCTTCTCTCACCCTAATCTTGAGCCTGCGGGCTAACATCAGACACTCAACCCTTTGGTCTTCTAATGAGCGGACTTGTTTAGCCTCGTCGTCTGTTGACTTGCGTAGATAGATTATGTAACGGCTTTTCTCTGGCGGTAAGATACGTTGTTTGCGCCCCTCTTCAATCTTCGTGTAGAAGTCCGCTACGTTATCTACACTATATTTACTCTCTGGCAAATCATAGAAATCAGGGTTGTCCCTTAGTTTTTTAGCCGCTAACTGCTCCGCTTTGAGCAGTTGTTCTTCAGTTAGTGGCTTCACTACTCGTTTCTTCCGCTCTGCCATACCTCTATTATACCTTAACCTTTCTCCCTGCGGCTCTTACGAGCCATTGGGCTGCGCTTCCTCCAGGCTACTTCATAGCCTAGACCTACGGTGCTTATAAATAAATTGGTTCAACATTTTTTCAGTATAGACAAGCATAGCCGCTAAACGTCAGATTAACGGTGTTGTGATATAATAGAAATGTCTTAAACTGAAAATAATGCAATAGGAACTTATCGGATTTTCCGAGAGGTTACCTGTAAAAAGGGGCATCGCCCGAAACAGCAGGTAACACCTATTGCGGAAAAGACAGTTTAAGACACCGTCGGCGGTGTCCCTTTTTATTGGCACTCCGATTATAAAGTTAACTCATAAGAAAGGAGTGCATAATGAAAGACCGCAAAACATACAAAATACTAACCGCGTGTAGTTTTATACTACCGATTAATCGTTGGTATTTAGGAAACTCAAAAGGGGCATTTTGGCGAAGTGTAACTTGTAACTATATGTTCTTTGGTTGGTTTGGTGATTTGTTCTATATGGACAAGACCTTTGATGAGGCTATGGCAAAGCGTGGCTTCACTAATACTGATATACGGAATAAGCAGGGCAAATAAGTTATAGCTAGTTGTTAGGTGAAAACGCCCTCACATCTGTTGGGTGAAGAATAACAACAGCCTTTTGTTGTAGAAGAATTAGCACGTCCACTTCTGTTGGAGTTGGGCGTGTTTTTGTTGTAGTTTTTCTTGTTATGGTTTCGCTACACAATGTTCACGATAATTTGAGTAGGAAGTGCGTTTACAGTAAACTAGAAAAGAGGGGTGAGAGGTATAGGGGGGGGCTATACGCCACTCTCTACATCAATCGGCACGTCAATATGGTCTCTCGCCACAACAACATTATTTAACACGGCATAGCACTCAACATAGTGGTTTCCATTAAAATCACTACGCTCTGTGTGCTTTTTCTTGCCCTCAAAAATCTTTCCACGTTCTTTTCCAGTAGAATAACGACCAACATTTCTGACTTTCCAATAATATCTTATGGGTAAATCGCGGGGGATACTACTATTCACAATCTCAAACTTTAGGGACTTATCTTTCTTAATCTTCCACTTTAATTGTAAGTATTCCGACAATTTCCTAATCAAAAATCCGTCCTGTGTTACTTCGCAATCAAGTTTGATATTGTGGCGTATATCTATGTCAAACTTGTTTTCAATAAACTCTTCGTCTGGGGCTTTAGACTTGGATTGGTTATAGCCAAACAACTCACTCAAGATTTCCTCTTCGCTATTATCATCGTCAAACTTTTTTAGTGCTTGACTGGCTTTATAAACAAATCTTCCTTTGTCATCGTTGTCTATTTGCTGGTTACTGCCTAATGCAAGCCAATAACTCTTGTCTTTGTCCTCTTGCGATAGATATTCATACAGCCCTTTCAATAAATCTAGTTCCGACTTGCTCGCGTAGCCGTCGTCGCTCTCTAGGTAGTTGCACACCATAGTGTCAACTAGCAAGCCCTTAAACGAAAAACCTACGTGGTTCTTCCATTGTCTCATCAGGCGACATAAGCAACCATAAATGCCTAAGCTGCCGCTTTCCATAGAGCTTGCCTTATTTATCTCTGGTATCGGTTTAGTAATCTTCCAACTTCCATCATCGTGGCTATCAGGAAACTTAAAACTCCCACCAGACTGCTCAAATGCTGGGACTAACTCAATCGTGCCATCACCGAAACTCACATCAACCACTTGACCGTCCGCTTTAATTTCAGTGCTGGAATATAGCTCGCTAATAATGTTCTTCACCTCTTGGAGTAACGCCGACTGACCATTACTTTCATAACTATCAAATCTACTATAGACTTCCTGCGGGAGTATAAAGATTACATCATAATCGCTAGTTTTTGTGATTGCCGTGCCACGCCCAACAGAGCCGACCAGTAAAGTCTTATCTATCCGCTCCTCATAGTAATACTCGGATAGCTTGTTGTTGATTTTGCTTATACGGTCTCGCCACGTATCCAGCTCTTCTTCGGCTATCTTTAGAGTTTTTGCATAATCCGTAACCACCACTAATCCTCTAGGTTAAAATACTTGTAGTCGTTGGTGTAGTCGTTATCACGACTTATTTTTAGTCTTTTTGAGGCAAGGGCAACAGCTCTCTTAGAGGGGTTAAGTAACTCGGCGTTACATACTTTCCGCAACTTCTTTAGTTCATTAAACTCTTTAGCAATATCTTTCACGTCATCACCGCTTTTTAATCTGTAGAGCAAGCTAGCACAATCCTCTCGGAGTTCCCAAAATCTATTCGCCGTAATTTTGGTTTGCTCGGACAACTTTTTATAATCACTCTCTTTCTCTAGCAAGCTTATAAATGTAGCCGCTAATGAGAAGATAAAAGTTATCGTTAAAGATACAGTTTGGTGTTCTGGTAGAACTTGCAAAACAAAACTTCCTAATCCAACTGACGTTAGTGCGGCGCATACAATCTTGGCATATTTTATGGTGTTAGCTTTACTCTCGTAAATATCAGACTGTGCAATATGTATTTTATGTGTCCAACCCACATTAACGATGAAATTTCGCATTTCTTTCTGTAGAAACTCTTGCTTGCTCATACTACAATTTTACAGGATAACCAAAGCAATAGCAAGTTATACAATAATTCACATTAAAATGCTAGTGCTTATTTTTTACTCATCATCGGTAGTTCTGATGTAAGAATTGCCGCTTGGGTCAACAGAAACCTTGTTGTCTTGATTAGAAGTATCACTAGCCGACTGTTGCGGTGGAACTTCTGACATTACCGCCGCCTCTTTATTAGTATCATTTTCACTCATATTTCTATTATACCAAGAAACTTAATGTCGTCATACTTTCGGGCTTAATGAGGTTGTCTAGCAATAGCCGTGTCCGCTCCACGCTCTCCCTAAACGTTGCGTAACCCTTAAGTAATTGGTATAATTTATCTAGGATTGTAGGTTCACTAACTGTATCTTTCAGTCCACCAGGTATTATTATGAAAAACAAAAACGACTCCGGAGAAGCCCGAGCCGCCTTTGGTTGTTTCTTTTGTTGATGCGCGCCCACCCGGGGCTTGCACGTTTTTGTTTTTTGCGAACGGGTCACCCCGTTACGCATCAACACCAACAGTTTAGCATAAGGGGTTTGCAGAGTCAAGCTTTTGCTTGCGCTTATTATAAAAACCTGCTATACTACCCACTACAGAGATGATTTCGCGATACGGTTTTCCTTATCCAGAGATGGTCGACTCTCTGGTAAGATAGGAAATGTTTAGAGAATGAAGAAACTATTTGTAGGTAGCTTGGCCTGGGCGACAGATGACCAGTCTTTGCGCGAGTTTTTCGAGCAATTCGGTGCAGTCACCAAGGCTGAAGTTGTCCGCGAACGCGACAGCAATCGCAGCCGTGGTTTCGGCTTCGTTGAATTCGAAGACGACGCTGCAGCTGACAAAGCCATCGCAGAAGCCGACGGCAAAGAGCTTGACGGCCGCGCCATCACCGTTAACGAAGCCCAGAGTCGCGGTCCCCGCGAAGGCGGCTCAAACGGCGGCGGCGGTTACCGCGGCGGCAACGACCGTGGCGGTTCACGTGGCGGGTACAACAACAATCGCAGCGACAACGGCGGCGGTTCGTTCCGATCACGCAGCTGGTAATTTTGCCACCTGATATGAAACGCCCATTGATTTGGGCGTTTTTACTTTATTTCGAAATCCAATACCAATGGCAAATGATCTGACACTAATTCCTGGTCACGCACAGCGAAATTCTTCACAAGAATTTTATCATTGACCAAAATATGATCGCAGGCCACCGGTTTGTTAAATCGATGAATTGGCGAAAGGGTATTTTCGATATGATTTTCGGCCGTCAGATCGCGCAGGAAATTACGAAAAACGCGCATTGTCGAGGTTTTGCTAATCACGTTCATATCACCCGATAAAATTAACGGGTAATCCGCAAATTTGCGCAGTTCTTTGGCGACTTTTGACATGCTCCTCAGACTGACTTTGTCGCCAAACCGTTCGCCAGTATTTCGTGCGACGTAACCATGGTGATTAGCCAGAATCATTTCTTGATCGTTGATTTTCAGCTTGACAATTTGCAGATTAACCGAAACGTTGCGATCAGGATCCTTGCGTGTGGCATGCCAGATCGGTTTACCACGAATCAAAATCGTTCTTTGGTCTAAAAGCGGCCAGCGTGAAAAAATCATGTTGCCTTGAGGAATTTCTTCGCCAGCTATGTCGACCGACAATCGTGGCGAGAACCAAGTGTGCTCTAGGCCTGAAACCTTTCTGATTTCTTTACCCAAATTGAACTGTCCGTCTGGCGCCGGTGTGTCATGTTCGGAATCGAAAATTTCTTGTGTGCAGATTAGATCTGGTTTTTCGTGTTCTATAAACTGCAGGAGTTTTGGTGCGATTCGGCCTTGCCAAGTGTTTATTTGTATCAGTTTCATATGGATTATAGTAGCACAAATTCTTTGCTAGATCTACTTTAGAATCTTTATGAATTCGTTTTCGTCGATGATTTTTGTGTTAAACTTTTCAGCCTGTTCGCGTTTGGTTTCGCCAATTTTGCCACCTGCGACAAGATATGTTGTCGATTTGCCGACTGATGTGTGGAATTCCCCGCCAAGCCTTCGGATTCTGTCGGCGGCTTCTTCACGCGACATTGTTTTCAGGGTGCCGGTGATGGCAAAGTTCAGATTGACCAGTTTGCCCGTTAATCTTTCGATATGTGGTTGGACGCCTAGCTCGGTGAACTTTTCCAGCAATTGTAAATTGTCTTCGTCGGCGAACCAGGCCAGGATTGATTCGGCCACGACCTGGCCGATGCCATCGACGGCCAATAACTGTTCGAGGCTGGCATGAGACAGTCGATCGATCGAGCTAAACTTCTTGACTAAATCCTGGGCAGTTTTAGAACCAACATGTCGGATTCCCAAACCAAATATAAATTTGGTAAGTGACGGGTGCTTGGTGTCGGCTACGGCATTAACCAGATTGTGCGCTGAGACTTTGCCCCAGCCTTCCAGGTTTTCCAGGTCGGAGACTTTTAACAAATACAGATCGGCCAGGTCGTTTACCAGGTTGTTTTTTACTAGGGTTTCGACATTTTTTTCGCCCAAGCTTTCGATGTTTAGTGCCCCGCGCGAAGCAAAATGCTGTAATGCCTTCGTCAAGATTAACTCGGACGAAGTATTCTTCAACCTATAGGCCACTTCCCCATCGCCGCGCTCGAATTCCAGTTCGGGATATTGATCGTGCAGAGCTTTTTTGAAATCGAATTCTTTCGTACCTTTTGGTCGCAGATCTTCCAGGACTGATTGGACTTGTGGGATGATTTCACCTGCCTTATAGATAATCACGGTGTCGCCAATTCGAACGTCCAGCCGGGCGATTTCGTCGGCGTTGTGCAAGGACGCGTGCTGGACCGTCGTGCCAGCCACAACGACTGGATCGAAAACGGCGACTGGCGTGGCGGCGCCGGTGCGGCCGATACTGATGACGATGTCGCGGACGATCGTGGTGGCTTCTTCGGCTGGATATTTGAAGGCAGTGGCCGCCCGTGGGCTTTTGCCGACCACGCCAAGTTCATCGAATTCGACGCGATTGTTGATCTTTATGACTGCGCCGTCAGTGTTAAATGGCAGCGATTTCCTGCGTGGTTCCAGATCATTGACGTACTCTATGACGTCATCGATGGTTTTTAGATGTCTAGTTTGACCGCTGGTAGCTATACCAATTTGTTTCAAAATTTCATAAGCAAAATGGTTAGTTGGGATGTCAGTCGGATCGTCACGCAATATGTCATAGCCCAAGAATCGCAAAGGACGTGCGGCAACAATTTTCGGATCAAGCTGACGAATCGTGCCCGCTGCCAGGTTTCGTGGATTAGCAAATTCTGGTTCGCAATTGGCGCGACGCTGCTGGTTTAGCCGGGCAAAGTCTTCTTTGAAAATTACGACTTCGCCGCGGATTTCGGTGCGGCCTTTTAAGAATTTTTTTGCAACTGGGTCATCTGGACTTCGTAACTTTAACGGACCATTGTCAATTGTACGCACGTTCATCGTGACGTCCTCGCCGATGCGACTATCGCCGCGTGTTACAGCTTGGGTAAAAACGCCATTTTCGTATATTAGCGCCATTGCCAGACCATCCATTTTGATGTCGCAGAGGAAATCGAACTTGGCCGTCGGCAGTAGCTTTTGAGCTCGATCCAGCCATGCCCGAATCTCGTCAGCGTTGAATGCGTCATTTAGCGAAATCATCGGTACCCGGTGAACGACTTTTTGGAATTTATCCAATGCTACACCGGCAACTTTTTGGGTTGGGCTGTCAGCCGTGATGAGTTCCGGATACTTCTCCTCGGTTTGCGCCAGTTCGTGTTTCAGGCTGTCAGCCGCCGCATCGCTCATGATTGATTCGTCCAGAACATGATAATGATAGCGATAATCATTAATCAAATCGCGCAGTTTTGCAGTGCGCTCTTTGGCCTTGAGAAAATCTTTTTTCACAGTTCAATTGTATCACTTTTGATTGGTCTTCTTAACCTTTTTCAGCAAATTTCCAGATTCTTTTTTACGCTGGCTGGGATTTTTTGCTTTCTTAGTAGATTTCTTGGCTTCTTTTTTGACAGCCCGTTTTTGTTGCCAGGCACTCGACACTGGCGGTTCGGGATCGTCAACCATTCGCCGATACAGCAGGTAGACATAGGCAGCAAACCAGACAATTGTCAGTGTTGTCAACAGCAGCACCACGGTCGGCACCAACGGCTGCCATGTTAACTCCAGCCAACTGTCTATTAGAATTGCTGTCAGCAAAACGACAATCCACATCAACGCTGCAGGCAATGCCATGAAGATCAGGCGGATGACCAGCTTCAGCCGACGGCCTACCACCAGATCACCTGCTGCTTTCAATGCTGCAAATGGATACATGCCCGGTAGTGTGACGATGATTAGTGCTATTAACGAACTGCAGACCCAGTACAGCGTCAACACCGCCGCGACTGCCATAACACACCAAGCAGCCATGTTTTCAATCTGGATACCAGTATTGATCCAGCCTATCGCAGTTACTGACGAGTAAGCTACCAAAACCAACGCGAGCGGTATTAGCTGGAATAGAACTACACCCAGAATAATCAACGTAGCCAACACCGGCGAACCGCCACTATACAGGCCATCGCGCAGCTTGACTTTATCGCCGTTGATACGTCGGCGCAGTAGCCATATCAGAGTTAGCCAACCGTAAAGGAACAAAAGCACTGCGATAATTTGCCGGCTACTATCAGCCGCGCCGCCGCCAGTGATAGCGCCCGAGAATAACGCCATCCATTTGCCTATTCCGAGCCCTTCTGGTATTTCGTTCAGGGCCTCACGCAAGTCTACAAAACTACCCTGATTCAACATGCCTACGATAATGATCGAAAATAGCGCATACAACAATAGGAATTTTGTAAATAACCATTTATTTTGCCAGATCAATGTCCAAACTTCATGTATGAAACCGAAATAACCCCGCATTTTCCAGCCGCGTTTGGTTTTGGCGCGCGGTGTCAGATACAGGCTGCGATGTGGTCGGCGGGAAAGGAAATTTCTGGCACGGCCAGTGATTTTGCGCCAGATCTTGTCACGGAAAAAGCGACCGATCTTGGTAAGGATTCTTAAGAAGAGATTTTGTTTTGACAGGGCTTTCTTATCAAGATTCTTAAGCTTGTATTCTAATCTGGCACGCTTCTTGTCCATCTTTTGCTGGAATTTTTCGGTGCTCTTTGGCATAGGCCTTGGTGTAGATTTTTTTGACACAGAGACATCCGATTTTGCAACAGTTTTCTTGGCGGGTTTCTTAGTGTGCGATGATTTGGGCGATTCTTTCATGAGGATTTACATCCTTGCTTCGTTTTTCTTCAGCCGAGCAATTCGGTCGTCCAATGGTGGGTGTGTAGCAAAGATTTTTGACATAAAACCAGCCTTCATTGGGTTGGCAAAAAACAAATGCGCCGTTGAAGAGTTTTGGCGCTTCATCGGCCGACTAGCAGTCTTTAGTTTTTCCAAGGCCATAGCTAGCCCCTCTGGGTCGCGCGTTGTTAATGCACCACTAGCATCGGCCAGATATTCACGCTGACGACTGATGGCTAATTGCACTAACATGGCCACAATAGGCGCTACGATAATCGCCACTAAACCGATAATCATCATGGCGGGATTTCGGTTGTCGTTGTTCGAACCGCCGAAAATCGTCATGCGCAAAATCAGATCAGCAATCATGCCAATAGCACTGACCAGACCAAAGACGATCATATTGACCAAGATGTCGTAGTTTTTGACATGCGACATTTCGTGGGCTAACACAGCCTCGAGCTCGCGCTTGTCCATGATGTCTAGCAGGCCAGTTGTCACAGCCACCATAGCATGTCGCGGATTTCGCCCGGTCGCAAAAGCGTTCGGCGCTGGATCGTCAATGATGAAAACCCGCGGCATCGGTAAGCCCGTTGCAATTGACAGGTTCTCGACTAGACGATATAGTTCAGGCGCATCTTTCTTTTGGATTTCACGACCGCCGTTAACAGCGATCGCCAAACGACTGGCTGCAAAATATTGGATCAAGGCGTAAACCGCCGCAAAGCCAACCACAAAAATTGTGATTATCGGATCGTTGTAAATATAGCCCGCCAAAGCGCCTAGCCCACCGATAATCAGCACGAACAACGCCATAATAATGACGGTGTTTCGTTTGTTGGCGGCAATTGCTCGATACATTGACCTACCTATCTAGCGTTGATGGTGATATTTTCAGGTAGACCGTCTGGCCATTTGTCGGCGATGTGGTCAACCATCGACCACGAGAAGATCATTCCGGCAACTGTCAACACGATAATTGTCAGACAAATAACACTGGTGATTACCACGGCTGTCGGAAATTTGGCCGGGGCTGATTTCTTGTCATTTTCACTCATTTTGAAATCCTTTCATTTAAGAATTAATAACGATTAGAATTTGACTTCCGGAGCTTTCTCGATAGCGGCTAGATCTTCGACCTCAAAGAATTCACGCTGTTTGAAGCCAAACATGCCGGCAAAAACATTGTCTGGGAAAGTCTGAATCTTGGTGTTCAAATCGCGCACACCGCCGTTGTAGAAGCGCCGCGAGGCCTGGATTTTGTCTTCTGTGTCGGTGATCTCAGCACTCAGTTGTTGGAAGTTCTCGCTAGCGCGCAGTTGTGGATAATTTTCTGCTACGGCGAACAGGGATTTCAACGCGCCCTCGAACTGATTTTCGGCTTTGGCGGTTGCTTCTGGGCCTTTCTTAGTGGCGCTCATGACGGCCGCACGAGCCTCGGTAACATTCTCAAAAACTTCTTTTTCGTGTTTGGCGTAGCCGCGAACTGATTCGATCAAATTCGGGATCAGGTCAGCTCGTCGCTTCAATTGAACTGTGATGTCACTCCAAGCTTCATCAACGCGGACACGCAAACGCACCAAACCATTGTATATTGCAACTATCCAGATAACCAAGATAACGGCAGCTGCGATAACTATCCAAGCCCAAACTGGCATATTTTCCTCCTAAGTGGATTAACTACTATTGTCGCGCACTAGGGGAATAAAGGTTTTCTTTCTTCCCTCTTGTACGCTAATAATTATATCGCCTTTGGTTAAGCTTTTCAATATTGACATTATTGATAATGATTTTATCCCAAAGATTGAAGAGGGGCAACTAAAGCTTGATGGATTTGGCGTGGCGCGTTTTTCGATTCCTGACAAGGAAGAAGATCGATCCCGAAACTATCGTCAACAGCACCAGCCAAAATAGCACGCCGATAACTGGAATCGCATAGCCATTGACATAGATCATAAATCCAGTACTCGGCGAGCCAGGACCGCCGCCTGGGCCACCTGGTCCACCCGGGCCGGGCGGAATGATCGGCAGTGCCCTATAATCCACAGTGATACTTTGGCTGGCCACGTTGGTCGGGCCAGTGATAGTCGTCGTTAAGGTGTAAATGCCGACTGCAGGCAGATTGATATCTGTATTAATGGTTTCGATACCGGGTGTAGTTTTATCAAGAGTGAAAAGAACATTGCCATCCTGATCGGTGATTTCAATTAGGCCTTCACCCACAGCCTGGAAACTAACGTGGATCAGCGAATTATAAGTTTCGACGGGTCCGGTTTCGCCGTTGACCGTCAAATTAAAGATGTTTTCGCCGTTGACAGTAGCATTGATCTGGGTAGCGTCAGTCGTCGTGGCAGCCATGGCTGGCTGCGAAGACACAGTTCCCAGCAACGGCACGACAGCCAACAGTGCAATCGCCAGCCACTTTTTCATAGCTTCATGCCACCTTTTTTGCTGCGTCGCAACTTGCGACCCTTGCCACTTTTTCGACGGACAATGATCAAGACAATATTCACAATCAGAGTAATCAAACCAATGACAAACAGTACCATGACCCACATCGGTACGGCCAACACCGTAGTTTCGCGTTCAATGGTTTTACCGTCCATCATTTTGATCTCTTGGGTTACTTTATACACGCCAAGACGTGAGTGTTCCCAATTTAAGTCGGTGCTGCGGTGGCTTTCGGGAAAGACGCTGGTATCGACCCAGGTGCTTTTGTACTTTTCTTTGCCGCCAAAGAAATCTTTCACGACGATGCGACTCTGGGTCTTGTATTCGACGTTACCGGTGTTCTTGATCGAGAAATTAGTCTTCAGCGGTGCGTCGGGCTGAAACCGACCGATGTTTTGGTTGGTGATTTCAGCCGTTTCGACGTTCTTGCCATCGAGCATTTTGGCTTTGACAATCATGCCGACGCGACCAGAGGCGCGAATGCCGACTTTCTGGCCGTCTTTTTGGTAGCCAGTAGTTTCGGCAAAAACCGCCGCATATTGAGTGCCGTCAGGCACGCTTTCTGGTACATTGATCTGGAATTCGATGGTCATTTCGGATTCGGGCTCAATGATGTATTCGGCTTGTTCAAATGTGATCCATTTTGACAGATAGCTGTAACTAGTCTGTTTTTCGAAATTGGGGCGCGAATAGTCGCTATTCAAAATAGTATACGGAGAAGCATATAGTTTGAAAACCTCGGTGTAGGTGGTGCTGTTCTTTATCGTCATCTGGACGGTTTCCCGGTCGCCGGCGTGCATTTCGAATTGCTTGACGGCTGGAGTAACGCCAACTACCAGATAGGGCGTATTTTCGGAATCATTGTCCGCGGCCAATGCGCTGGAAACTGGGAGTGCTCCGATCAACCCCGCTGCTGCCAACAGCAACAGAGTTAGTTTGGCGGGACTCCACAGTTTCTTTATAGCGCTTGATACCATTTACAAACCTTTCTTTCCTTAGTTAGAAGTTAACGTGTAAACCACGATGTCTTCGTAGATGTCAGGAGCTTGGCTACCGCTGATCTGTGCACCGTAGGTTACAGGATAGTTGTCGCCGGCTGCGGCACTGATGGCAGATGTGCTAGCAATCTGGATAGGTGTGCCAGCGCTGGATGGCATTGGCTGGAATGTGCTGCCGGCCGCACCAGTTGTACCGGTGCCAACGTAAACACCCCAGGCCGAAGTAGACTGGTTAGGCAACAGAGTACTGGCCGACGCCAAAGTCGGAATTGTGTTGCTGCTAGAAGTTGTGCCAACCAAATCGGTGTCGGTGTCTTGGTCGTTCAAAATCAAGACGTAGCCACCCACGAAGTTACTCTTGACGTTGGCGTTCTGAGCAGCCGTGTTGGCCGAAGCAACACTAACCGTGCCGAAATCACCCGTTCCTGTCAACGTCAGCATCAATGTTTCGCCGATTGTCAATGAAACTGTGTCGGTCTTGAAATCTGTAGCGGCGTTGGCGGCTGGTACGGCTACAGCCATACCAACAAAGGCCATTGTAGTAACACTAGCGACCGCTAAAACTTTATTTAACTTATTCATGATTATTGTCTCCTTCAATCATTTTGTTTATTTATTTTACCGTAACCATTATACACACGTTTTTTTGCTTGTGCAAGACCTCTATCTTACGCATTATGCCTCCTTTCTTTCTTTATTTCATGGTCCAGTCCCCCAGTTTGATATTGCTGTCAGGATTACGTCGCCTTGGTAACTACTGCAAGGCGTAGTATTCAAAGTGACTTTGGCCCCAAAGTATAAGAAATGCGTCCGACCGGCTGTATCCGCGCCATAGCTGTCAAAGACGGCCGGTGTTGTAGTGGTACCATTCCAAGTGGTCGGCGTTGCAACGCTAGTGCCCAGCCCATACGCCCAGGTATCATTAGTCATGCTCGATCCAGAACCGCTCATTGCCGGAACAAGATCGCCGCCGCGCCCTGATTCAGAACAGGCCAAATTGGTCGTACCCACCGAATTCAAACTAACCGTGTATCCAGTCGTATCATTGGTAACGACTGTAGTCTGCAGCGGCGTAGTGCCTTCGCCGTTATTCGTAAATGGACTGGCGTTGATTACATTATCGCCGTAGAGGAAAAGCATAATATAAAGATCAATATAAGTCAGCGACTGCGGAATCGTCATAACCGTGCCATCAGAATAAGTAACTACTACATCGTAAGTTCCTGGATCATTAGACGGTGCCGTAAAGGTAACCGTGCAGCCATCGCCGGAAATAATATCGGTTACAGGTTTGCCATTAATAGTAATGCTGGCAATTGGGCTGGATTGGGTAACGGCAGTTGGCGCGTTAGAATCATTGTTTGTGCCATTACCAAGTTGTCCATAGCCATTATAGCCCCAAGAATACAACATGCCGTCAGAGGTTAATCCATAGGCTGCCGGTGCATCACTCGCCGCCATACCGACAGCAAATTTGCTGGACATGACGCCAGCCATATAGACCGCTACCGGTGTAGATTGAGGAGTATTATTACTATTACCCAGTTGACCGTAACCATTAGCACCCCAGGCATGCATTGTGCCATCCCGCGCCAATGCGTAAACTGACATCCCGTTGCTGATGATAGTCGAGATATTCTTTCCAGATAACGAACCTGTAACAGCCACAGGTACATCTGAACTATTGCCATTGCCAAGCGGCCCGCTGCCCCACGCATAGACTGTGCCGTCAGATGCGATCGCAAAGACATAGCCATCGTCGCCAACGATTTGTCGAGCAATTTTACCGCCCATTGCACCAGACATGGTCACGGCCACTGGTATATTGGAATCAACCGACGCACCATTGCCCAGCTGGCCATCGGTGCCATTGCCCCAGGAATAGACTGAACCGTCAGCTGCGATGGCGTAAGCCGTCTGGTAACCAGTCGATATTGACGAGATAGTCTTGCCCGACAGCACTCCAGTCATGTCAACTGCCACTGGCAACGGTGAGTCAGCGTTGACACCGCCGCCGCCAGTAATCGTCGGGTAGGTGTAAACAAAGTCGCCGGAAGTGGCCTGGCCAAAGTTTGCCGCAACCATCTTCTCGCCATTGGACGACATGGCTAATCCGCGCCAGTAACCGTTG
Organism: Candidatus Saccharimonadota bacterium; assembly: GCA_009777625.1. Lineage (GTDB taxonomy): Bacteria > Patescibacteriota > Saccharimonadia > Saccharimonadales > Saccharimonadaceae > WRLL01. The sequence continues at coordinate 12,973 of WRLL01000005.1, read as the reverse complement.
GGCAAGGAAGACTGCCCTGTCCAACTCACGCCGCCATCCACAGAAGTATATACCGGACCGAGGCCTCCATCCATGCCAGCCATCAGCCTTGTGCCATCGGTCGACGAGGCTACACCGAACCAAGATTTAAAACCAGTTCCGGTCGGATCACGCTGTGTCCAGGTTGCCGGCGAAGCTGTGCCAGCGTTAGTCGTGGTGTAAACCCAGCCTTCAAATGAGTTGTCTCTTGAGCCTGTTATTACCCTAGAGCCATCAGCTGACATAGCAATCCTGCCCCAGGAAGCAATACCGCCGTTACTGGGTCGTGGGCTATTCGCCGTCCAGTTCGCGCCGCCATTGATCGAGAAGTAAACCAAGCCACCAGCAGCGCCGGCCCACATCTTGGTGCCATCGGCCGACATAGCCAAGCCATACCAATCCCTGGTAGCGCCAGCGGGATCACGCGGCGTCCAAGAAACGCCGCCATTGGTCGAAGTATAAACGTAATCATTACCAGCGGCCACAGCCATCGTTGCGCCATCGGGTGATATCGCAGCCACGCGCCAAGTCCTAGTTGCACCAGCCCCGGCCGGCGTACGCTGTGTCCAAGTTGCACCACCATTGGTTGAAGTATAAACATAGTTAGCTTGTACTGTAAGGATCATGGTCTGACCGTCAGCTGACATTTTGATGTCACTGTAGGCAAGCGCAGCCGGCAATCCCGCCGATGCGCCGCGCGCTGTCCAAGTCACTCCACCATCAGTTGAAACATAAACCGAGTCGGTGCTGTACTGAGCAACTACAGCGATTGTGTTGCCATCGGCCGACATGGCGGCGCTGTGGTAGTACTTGATAGTGCCAGTACCAGATGGATCACGCTGTGTCCAAGTCGGGCTGATTGTAACACCGCCGTTGCCCAGCTGGCCGCGATCATTACGGCCCCATGAATACACTGATCCGTCGGATGCTAATGCATAAGCCGTGTCCTCAGTTGCAGAAATCTGTCTGATAGTTTTACCTGACAAAACACCGCTGGTATTAACCGCCACTGGCACATTCGAAGCAGTCGTCGTGCCATTGCCCAGTTGACCGTAAGTGTTATCACCCCAGGCGTAAACACTGCCGTCGGATGTTAAGACATAAACCGTTTCACCCGCTACAATCAGTTGCAGGACCATCTTACCTGACAAGACACCGCTGGTTGTAACGGCCACTGGCACCGTCGAAGAGGTGTTATTGCCGTTACCCAGTTGTCCATACGTATTGTCGCCCCAGGCGTAAACACTGCCGTCGGCCCCCAAAGCCAGCACGGCCGACTCGGTGCGTACAATCTTTGTTATGGTCTTGCCCGCTAATACTCCTGTTACATCAACCGACATCGGCACATCAGAGGCAGTCGTTGTGCCGTTGCCGAACTGCCCGTAAGTATTATCACCCCATGAATAAACTACTCCATCATAAGAGATCGCATGCGCACTGTCGCCTTTGCTTACCACATCTGTAAAGGAATAATCATTCGTAACCGAACACTCGCCAATCAAACTAACTGTGCCACCCATGACTGAAATCTCCGGGGGATCAACCGTTGGCAAGAACGATCCACCCGATGTGTAAATATAATCGTTGATAGCCGCCACCACTAGCCGGGCGCCATTAGCCGAAGAAGCCGCCGCCCGCCAGTTGCGAGTTCCACCGGCCGGATCACGCTGCGTCCAGGTTAAACCACCATCGACTGATGTATAAACCCAGCCGCTAGGGTTAGCAACTAACAGCCGCATACCGTTGGCTGATGTAGCCATGCCGGTCCAGTTACCGGTAACACCAGTGCCGCCTGGCCGTCGCTCTGTCCAAGTTGTACCACCATCCGCCGATATCCAAATATAGTTACCTCCGGCGGCAGCCATAATTCTTTGGCCATCGGCTGACATGACAACTTTATTCCATGATCCAGCTCCAGGTGAACTCGTCAGTTGCGTCCAGTTCGCGCCGCCATCATTCGAAATATACAAATAGTTCGGGCCGCCGCCAGATGCAATAACTATTTTGCTGCCGTCGGCCGTCATAGCTGAGCCATACCAACTGTAAACGGCGCCTGGGCCGGCTGGTTGACGCAGGGTCCAGTTATCACCAAAATCAGTCGATGTATAGACGTAGTCGCCTGTCGTAGTGGCGACAATACTCCTGCAGTCGGCCGAGCAGGCGACTGACCACCAGTTTCGACTGCCACCCCCAAGCGGATTACGCTGTGTCCAAGTCGATCCACCATCAGCTGATGTCCAAATCATTCCTCCACTGCCCGTTCCTTCCACGCCGACAATCCTTGTGCCATCAGTTGACATAGCAAGGCCAGCCCAGGCCCTGGTAACATTCGCGCCCGGTCGGATCGGTGCCGACCAGGTATCGCCACCATCGGTCGATTTGTAAAGATAGTCACTTTGGGCGCCAGCGAACAGCGTCATGCCATCGGCCGACGATGCCAAGCTGGTCCAATATCTGGCGCTACCGACCGGGTCGCGCTGTGTCCAGGTTGTGCCAGTGTCGGTCGAGGTGTATATATAATCCGTGATGGCCGAAACAGCTGCTTTCGTGCCGTCAGCTGATAAAGCGATCCCTGCCCAGTTCTTATTGCCGCCACCAGCCGGATCGCGCATGGTCCAGGTCGGACCAGTAGCGACATCAGTCGAAACGTAAACATTGCCATTGCCCGAACCAACCATCATGACGTTGCCATTAGCTGAAATGCCCGCTGATGCCCAATATTGAGTCGAACCACCAACTACATTTTGTGTCCAATTCGCGCCACTATTGATCGATGTATAGACGTAATCATTCCGGGCCACAGCAACCAGTCTGGTGCCGTCGGCTGAGGCTGAAATAGCGGCCCAGTAGCGTGGCGCGCCGGCCGGATCCAGCTGTGACCAGCTTGTACCACCGTTGATAGATCTGTAGATATAGCCTGCATCGTTACCGACGAACATCATGGAAGCGTCACTTGACATGGCCATAGCGCTCCAGGTTCGCGTGGCCGCTCCAAATGGATAGCTTGGTGTCCAATTCGCGCCGCCATCGGTCGAAATGTAAACATAGTCCACTCCGGCACCGACCATCAACGTCATACCGTCGGACGACGAAGCAGCCGAATACCAGATTTTGGCATTGCCACCATCAGGCTGACGCATCGTCCAGCTCTGGCCACTATTGTCAGAAGTGTAGACGAAGTCATTCTGAGCCACAGCAACCAGTCTGGTGCCGTCGGACGACGAAGCAATAGCACTCCAGCGCTTGAATGTGTTGGTGCCAGAAGGATCCCGCCTGGTCCAGGTTCCTCCGCTGTCGGTCGAGGTATAAATAAAGTCATCACCGCCAATAACTGCTAACTTAGTGCCGTCGGCCGATGAGGCAATATCGGTCCAGAATTTAACAACCGCGCTCGGGCTGCGCTGAGTCCAATCTGTGCCGGGCAAAGCGGCGTCAGCGTTAGGCGAACTGGGTATATAGAGTGTACCAATTGCAATCACAAAAGCAGTTAGCCCTAGAAAGACCGCTCTACTTTTTTTGATGAATGGCTTTTTGACGGGAATACCGGCACGGACGCCAATGCGCCGCGATCGCCACACCATTCTTTTTCTAAATTGCATCTTAATTTTGCCTCTTACACCACTTTTATATATTTATCCTAGTTTATACCCTCTTTATTATTGCTTATTGTTACATTACTTTTTAATACTAACATAAGCGCAATGCGTTCGTCAATACTACACTAAGAAATTTGTGGAAAACTATTGGCCACGAATTTTGATTTTACGACTGCCCTTGCCCCGTCCGGCTAGCCAGATAATTACCGCAATAACGAGAAGAAAGATTATCAACACCAGAGAGACCAACCAAACTGGCGCAACAAAAACCCACTTTTCTGATGTGTGTGTTTGACCTAAGAATGTGCTTTCGACGCTAAGTTTGTAAAAACCTGGAACAACCTTCTCATTAAAAGATTTATCTGTGGCACGTGTTGTGTCTGGCAAAACGATCTGTTCGTCAACTATGACTGTGGCGATTTCGCGGCCAAATAAGCTGGTTAGAGTGGCTTTCCCAGTGGTTACAAAGTCAGTGTTGCCGTCGTTGGTGATGCGCTGCGTAAAGGCAACTGGCTGTTCTTTTTGCCAACCTTTAACCGAAACTTCTTTGACAAAACCAGAGTCCTTGGTCTGGCCATCGGTTGATGCGTAAAGTAACGTACCGACGCGTTTGATGGTGTTGAATGAACTGCCTTCGGTCGAGGTAGCCTCAGAGGCAGTTTCCGCTAAAAGCACCGCGTATTGACCACCATCGGGAATTGACTGTGGCGTATTGACAGTGAAGTGAACCGTTTCCTGCTGGCGCGGTTCCAAGTGATATTCGGCCTGGTCGAAATTGATCCAGCGTACAATCTGTGAGCGGGGTGTTTCGTTTTCGTAATCGCCGTCGTAGTTCTCGTTTTTGACGCTGTATGGGTTGGCACTGACTTTGACGTCAAGTGACACTTCGCCAGAGTTAAAAATCATGAACTCGCCTTTGGTTGATTGACCAGCCTTCAATTCCAGACGCGTCGAAGTCGGTGAGACAGTCAGTTCCATGATGCCATCCGGCTTTTTCGGGCTAAGGCCGGCCGTCTGCTCGGCCATAGTAATCGGGCTAAAGATAAGCAAGCTAATTGCAAATACTGTCGCGAAAGTTAAGGTCGTCCTGATGCGACGCATCTATTTACCTCGTCGTCGCCGTATAAACTACAGTGTTGGTGTATGTACCGCCAGCGCTAGCTGTCGTAGCATTCAGGCCATACCAGACGGTAGTCGCTTCACCACTGGTTGCCCCAGTCGTGGTATTGATAGTATCAGCTGAACCACTTGCCGGGACGCCGGCCCAAGAGTGTGATTCACTGGCGGCGTTGTTAACAGCCGTAGTCGGTCCAGCGCCAAAGCCGCCCTGACCATCAACACGATAACCCCAGGTATTTGCTGCCAAAGAAATTGGCGCGCCTTGAGTTCCGCTAGATGCTGGGATCGAACCGCCTGGCGTACCAGCCAGGGCTGTTGATGCGGTGCTTGTTGATAGTGCTAATGTATAGCCATTGCTATCGTTTGTCGTTACAGTGACTGTGTCAGAGGCCGTAGTAATCGAGCCACCAGCCGTTGGTGCAACATTCAACGTAACGGTTGCACCGCTAGTCACGCTGATAGTCGAACCGATGTTGGCATTGATAACGGTGTTACTGCTGTCGGTGGCAGCGAACGCACCCGGCACAACCGCGAAGGCAGCTATGGCGGTAATACCAGTCGCAGCAGCTACGGATTGTAGTTTGACGATTTTTTTCATGGATTTTGCTCCTTGTTATATTAATTTACTTAATTTAACCATACGTGCTTAAGCTTTGTCAAGTCTTTTTACATGTGTCATCCCCCAACCACTGTAATGACAAGCGTTTGCGTATAAGAACCGGATGGCTTGCTAGTCGAAGCACCAAGGCCAAACCAAATATTGACCGCCTGCCCACTAGTGGCAGCGCCAGTCGCGATGGTTGCAGCGCTAGCCAAAGGCGGCACGCCAGCCCAGCTATTAGGCAGAGCGGCCGCATTGCTGGAACCCAATGTTGGTCCGGCACCAAAACCGCCTAAGCCATCGATTCGAAAACCCCAGCTGTCAGCCGCCAAGGTAATCGGTGAGCCGACAGTGCCAGTCGAAGCAGCAACCACATCGCCGCCTTTTACCAAATTAGTGACAGCCGAGCTAGTCGACAGCGTCATCTGATAGCCAGTGTTGGTTTCGACCGACGGCGCATACGACACCGACGAAAAACTGCCTGATGCAGTGGGCGTCACCGAGATTGACGGATCGACGCCAGGCATGGTCAAAGTAATAAAAGCTGGTCGACCAGTCGCATAAACAATCACTCCGTCACCAGCTGCGTTGACAGCATAAACCCGAATGGTATAGGTAACGGCAGGATTCAACCCTGTAAAAGTATACGTCGTGTTAGTTGTCGTATCTGTCGTTGGCCATGTACCACCACCATCAGCCGAAATCCCCACGATATAGCCCGTGACAGCGCTGCCGCCGTCATCAATCGGCGGCGACCACGTCGCAGTGATTTGATTCGTCCCCGGCGTCAACGTCAGATTCTCAATACCGCCCGGCACATCACAGGTTCCGGTGCCGCCGTAATCACAGGCGCCGTATGGTCCAGCGCCATAAACACCTGCCCACACGGTTTGTGAAAAACCCGCTAGTAGCCCGACCACAAAAACAGCTGCTGTGACAATTAGCGCGCTTGTCTTTGTCGAGCCGAATATTTTTTTCATACTTGCAGATCCTGCCCTTTAGATATATACTAGGATTATAAAGCATAAACGGAAGGAGTGCAAGTGGGGATTGGAAAACTAGAGCTAGTTTTAATCATTGTTGCGGTAGTTTTGATTCTGTTCTTTGGTGCAAAGAAGATACCAGAACTAGCACGCGGCGTCGGCCAGGCCGGCGGCGAATTGAAAAAAGGCTTTAAAGAAGGCATTGGCGACGACAAATCTGACAAAAAAGAAAACGACAACAAAAACAATTCTTAGGTAAAATAATTTCCGGCTCGTTAATTTATAGGGAGCGGCACAGGATGTGATAAAGAAAAAAGGTAAACCCAAAAGTAAAGAAGTCATGGTAGTGCGCGATCATATTCGTGAGCTACAGTGGCGGTTGCTCGCAGTATTTGCTTTGTTGACAGCTGCCGGCGTGGTGAGTTTTTTCTATTATCATCAAATCTTGGACATTTTGCGCGCGCCTTTGAACCAGGAACTTTATTATACGACACCGGTCGGCAGCTTTGCATTTATCATGCGAATCTGTCTTGTCGGTGGTATGGTGGTAGCGATCCCGGCGATTATCTACAATGTTCTGATGTTCGCGCGACCGGCCTTCAAAAAACCCTTGGGGCGACCGGCGATTATGTTAATTACACTGTTCTCGCTGGGATTGGCGGCCTTGGGTGTGCTGTTTAGTTATTCGGTGATTATTCCCGGTGCACTGCATTTCTTTGGCGGGTTTAGTGTCGATGGTTTGAGCGCGCTGATTTCAGGCGACAGTTACCTTAGTTTTGTGATTAACTGCCTGATCATTTTCATCCTAATATTTCAGTTGCCGCTGATCATAACGCTGATCGATCACATGAAACGCCTATCAATGAAGAAGCTTTTCAAGGCCGAACGCTGGGTCATCCTAGGCAGTTTGATCGCAGCGTTAATGGTGCCATTCGCCATGGACCTGTCGGTCAGTCTGCTGATTTCCTTGCCAATTATTCTGTTATATAATCTGTCCATTTTGATAGTAGCTGTGCGGCACGCAATATCCAAGAAATCTAAACCTGCAAAAGAATCGCCGCTAGCAATTACTTATAAACCAACCAAACCAATTGAACAGCCTGCTGCGATTAATCCTATTAAAGTCAAAACTGCACCGGTTGCCAGCCAGATAAAGCCCAGACTGGCAACCGTCCCAAACACTACCGAAGCGATCAAGCCCAAAGTCATACGCCATACCATGGACATTTCGTCCTACCCAATAAACGGTTCTGGAATGATCCCCAAATCCGAAGCCAAAGCAAAACGGACTGAGACAGTAACGCTAAAACAGAGTACGCCCGAGCCCAGCCCGGCTATGCGCACCCTACCTAGGTCTGCCTCTAGATTAATCGTACCCGAACGTAATCAAATTGCAACTAGGCTCAGCCAAAATCAAATGATCGACTATAATTCAGAAGCTTCCTGAAGTATTCTTTTAGAGCCAGCTAGCGCCGTCCCAAATATATTCGACAACCCCATCGATTACCGACCCTGATCCTTCGGCCGGCACGTTAACGGTCTGCGTCGTCAGTATTCCTCCATCATTGATCGTCACAGTATAAACCGAATCAGCCGTGCCGCGCGGTATTAGAAACAGTCCGGCCATTGGTTGTTGAATGCCAGAACTGTTGTTCTGACCACTGGTAAATGCAATCGAGAACGATAAGGTGTTGCCGGCCCCCGACGTCGAGCCGGTAAAGTCGGCCACCAAATACGAATTAGATGTCCAAACTACTGTCGTTCCACCTGATCCAGGCGGCCAGCCCGACGCTACATCGCCCAGTTCGACATCGTCCATATCGACCGACGTCCAGCCATTAGCATTGGTCGAACCGCCAAACCGCACGCCATTGAAATCATCTACGCCGGTAGCGCCCGTACCAGTCCAGGTGTGCACGATGTTGCCGCCGCTGTCGAGGATACGAAAACCCAATTCGCCATCGGCAGTGGGAGCAGCCGCGCTAGCCTTGCCGGCAACCAAAATAAATGTATAAGTAGCACCCGGTATTAAGGCCGTCGGCGGTCGACTGTCAGGTTGCCCAGCGCCGCCATTAAACCAAGTACCAGCATTTGAAACTGACAGAAAAGGACGACCATCGGTACCGACAGCAATTCCGGCCGGACGTCCAGCACCAGCATTTGCCAGCAGAGTCGTAAATGTATTAACGACAGCACCGCCAACGGCCGGACCAGGATATCTGACTTTTAGTCGAACGTATACCCGATTGGTCATTGTAGCCGATGCATTCATAAGTAAGTAAGACTGAGCTGCATCCAAAGTCATCCGACAGCCCAAACTGCCATTTAGCGCCGCGGCTGACGAATAGATAATATTCGGCGAAGAAGACACGCCAGCGCCATTGGCCACAATCGCCGCAAAAGCCGTCCCACTAGCGCCACCGGAACCAGCCAAAGTAATCGCGTTGCCGCTGGTGCCGCCTTCGAATGTGTTCAGGTATACTGCCATTTTCTCTCCTTAACTATAATTCTGAATCGGCGCAGCTATGCCAGTGCCGGCTAGTCCAGCGTTTGTGCCGTCCCATGTTACGTTGCCAGTGATCGTCGCCGCCAAGGTGGATGACTTAACAATGTAATAGCCCGGGCTATTCACGGCGTCACCCCAGCCAGTCTGGCGGGTCAAAATCTTATTATTAGTAAATGTCAGACCAGACAAATTATTACTATTCTTGTCAACTAATTGCACTGAGCCACTGCCGCCGCCCATCCAGTTGTCGTGAATGTACAAACTGTGCACATCGCCATCCGCACCGTAAGCATTGCCTTCCTGCTGAATCATGAAACAGGAATTGTAGGCATCGTCGCCACTAGATGCGTCTGGCCCACCAGGGACATACGGCATGTTCTGCCGCTGCGCCCACGAATTGCGCTGGCCGCCGAATAGATTGTAGGCAATTTCCAGCGTGTTGCCGATATTGACCTGGAATCCGTCGGAATGAATATAGTTGCCCGATGGTATTGTCCAAACCGACCCGCTGGGCCGAACGATATTTACTGCCCCGAAATTCTTCCAGATGGCCGATTGAAAAACCTCGGTATAGGCAGTCGGACCGTTAGGCCCTTGCGCCCAGCCGATACCGTCAACACATCGCAGGACTTCACACCTTTTGACAGTAAAGTTGCCGCCGTTTAGCCCTAGGGTCCAGATCGTCGCAACACGTGTACTTAGCCCCTGGTCAAACCACCAACCCGGGTCAAATGTACAATCAATGAAGGTCAAGTGACCGGCGCGATAATTCGTCATCAGTGATGAGCGCTGCAGGGCCAAACCATTGTCCCACGTAGACAACGCGTCATACTCGGCCTGTTGGACCTGCGGGTTGCCGCCTACAAAATGACATCTATTAAACGTGACGGCTGCCGGCACGGTTGGCCCTGGTTGCACCGGACAGGTGAAACGAATGTCTTCGTATAATGTCTCTGTCGGTCGAAATATATTAAAGGTCCCTACCGTCGTAGTCGTTGGCGTTCCAGCTTCAGTTCTGACCGGCGTCCAACCGACGGGCGTCCCAACCGTATCTGGTACCAGCCCCGGCACATAAGTTCCCGGCACCAAATCGTCACGTGTGATGACATTGCCGCCGCCGTTCCATGAAGTGCCGTCCCAAATATATTCGATAACCCCATTATCAACCACCGCGCCAGTCCCCTCGGCCGAAACATTAACAGCTTGCGTCGTTAGCGTTCCACCATCGTTGACCGTTACGGTATAAACCGAATCGGCCGTGCCACGCGGGATCAAAAACAGCCCGCTCATTGGCTGCTTTATACCGCTGCTGTTGTTCTGCCCACTTGTAAAAGCAATTGAAAATGACAACGTATTACCGGCGCCCGACGTCGAACCTGTAAAATCAGCCGTCTGATACGAACCGGTCGTCACAGCTACCGTTGTTCCGCCTGATCCGGGTGGCCAACCTGATGCAACATCGCCTAGCTCAACATCATCAAAATCGAATGTCGTCCAACCCAGCGTATTAGTTGCCGTACCGTAACGCGCACCGCTGAAATCCGCTACGCCAGTGTTGCCAGTCCCGGTCCAACTGTGAACGATACTGTCACTACTGTCTAGAATGCGAAAGCCCAACTCGCCGTCGGTCGCATCGGCTGCGCTAGCTTTGCCAACTACGACGATAAATGTATATTTGGCGCCTGGTGTTATACCTGTCGGCGGCCGAGTATCGACCTGACCGGCTCCGCCGTTTAACCAGGTGTTGGAATTAGTTATGCCCAAGAAAGGCCGGTTATCGTTGCCAACATTGACATAGATCACTCGGTTACTGCCGGCATTGGCCAGCAACACGGCCATACTATTAACGACGCCACTGGCATTTGCTGGTCCCGGATAAGTTGCTTTGAAACGAATATAAACCCGGTCGGTCATCGTTGCACTAGCATTCATCAACAAATACGAAGTCGTCGCATCCAGAGTCATCCGACAGCCCAGGGTCCCGGTCTGCGCGGCGGCCGTCGAAAAGACAATATTCGGCGAGGAAGTCACACCGACACCGTTAGCTATGATCCCTGCGAAGGCCGTCCCGCTGGCACCACCAGAGTTGGCCACACTAATCGCTGTTCCGTTCGTGCCGCCTTCGAATGTGTTTAGATATACTGCCATTCTACCCCATTAACTCCTTACAAAATATTTTCTCTATCACGTTGTAGTTACTATCGCCGCATCTCCCCCTGTCAGCCAAACATTATCCGTCCAAGTTCGTTGTCCTGCAGGCATGGCTGTATTGCTTATGTATACTGCAACAAATGGCAGACCCTCTGGCGGACTACCGCCGTTAGCAGTACCACGTTCCCAACGATTGCCGGTCGCCACCAACGTGCCAACGATCGAAGTATCCACGCACTGCAACGTCTGAATACCGCCACGCATCCAGTTACGATCCAGAACCATGGCACTGTACGCGCCAGTTGGGCGTGAATACATGACTGACGTAAAAGTGACCCCAGATGAGCCGTTGACAATATTGGGCGTTGTAACATTCGATCCGGCCGACGGATAAGCATCGAAACTATTGCCAACCACCGAGACTGACGACGCTGGATACGAAGCCGTCGAGCCGTGGTGTTGCAGCACGTCGTTGTGCGTCCCAGGCCGAGCAACCCATGGATCAGGGGAGATAGCCACCAGGTCCGAAGCGTAACAACCTTCAATAGTCACGTTCGGCGCAGTCGATCCACCGCTGACCGTGAAGCTGTCGATACAATCCAAAATCGTTGTCCTAGTGCATCGAAATCCTTTGATGCCGACCCCTGATGAATAACCCAAACTGCGCGACGCCGGCGTGGGCTGAATCGTACAGTGATCGATTACCGCCTGATCCGTTACATTCCAGCCACCCGGGATGACTACATTCACGATAGGACGATCGGTCGGCGTAGCAGCACCACGAACCACACAGTTGCGCAGCGTGCCGCCAACGTTGAGGTTCACGTAACCATTAATAATCTGATTCTCATAAACCTGACCAGCATTCACCGTCACATTGCCATTCACAACGGTCGTCGGGTAAGTAAAACCATCAGTACCTGCCCCGGTATTGTCGCGGGTCGGCTCGGTTGTCCCTAATATAAAGGACGAGTCTGGGCCGCCCCATGAAATGCCGTCCCAAACGAATTCGCGGACTGGCATTACGCGGAAACCCTCCGGCGCCAACGATCACCGATCTGCATGTCGGACGGCCCGGGGTGGGAAGGAAAATCGCCCGAATCAAACGCCACACGACCAGCGTAGCCAGACGGAATACTAGAGGTCCTAGCTGGGAAAGTCGTAGCACTATCAGCCCAAACGATGAATAATGAATTAGCCAAGTCAAGTTTGTTATTCAAAGCAGCCTGAGTAGCGGTCGAAATCGGCTTGCTTAAATCGGATGTATTATTTACATTACCCAAACCAACATCACTCGACGTCAAAGTCACAGCACCAGTCCGACCCGCCACCGATGTGACAGGGGCTGCACTTGCCACCGCTGACGAGTTCAACGTCCCATCAGTATTATGAGCAACGCCCAGGAAATCATTTAGTACTGTACCCCAGTTATCTGGATCTCCGCCAACGATTGGTAAACGTGCCATATCTCTTCCCCCTGTAGTAGCTCTATGTTTGCGTCTCAATTATAAAGCAAATACATTTTTAAGTAAAGGAGCTTGCGTTTATTTTTGACTTGATTTATAATCGACATAGTTTAGCAAGATAAACTGCAAAAGGAAACCAAATGACACTGAAAACCCAGGTTGCCAAATTAGCCAACAAAGAAATGGATCGACGCGAGTTCTTGAAATACTCAGGTGTGATTTTGTTAGGTGTGGTTGGAATTACTGGGCTGATGCGAATTATGACATCATTTGGCGGCGATTCGGCCACAGTGAATGGCGCGACCAGGCGGAATTATTATGGCTCGTCGCAATTTGGCAAGTAATAAATTTTGATTTCACTTGTTTTATCGTGGTATAATTTTTATGGGAATGAATGGCGGCGGAAGCCAAAGGCTTCCCGTAAATAATTGTATACGCGGTGGCCGCGCGGCGTGAAAAGCAGCGAAACGCTCATTTACAGATTAATCACATAAGCGCGAATGGCGGAATTGGTATACGCGGCGGACTTAAAA
>WRLL01000004.1 GCA_009777625.1 Candidatus Saccharimonadota bacterium | reverse complement strand
TGCCGTCAGCGAAGCTCACCAAAAATACAACACTGCCTGGCAGGGGTATTACCAGAAATATTACGAACGCTATTACATCGCCGCCCTGCAGGAACAGCGTGCCCAGTTCGCCAGCCAGGATGCCGCCGTCGACACCAGCAATAATCTCGACAGTTCGCCAGCCGCGGCCGACGGAACCCTGACCCAGAAAGAAGCCATGGAAGAATTGCGCAGCGACTTGCTCGGCAAGGTCAAAAAGGCCGGCCAAAAAGCCCGGAAAAGTCGCCATTTTATCCCGGCCATCGCCGCGCTAGTCGTCATCCTGATCGCCGTTTTCATCCAATATAACGGTCTGATCTTTGCACAGATCGGCTCGTTCGTCAGCCCAGGCGACACGACAGACCAGAACATCATTATCGGCACCGGTGGCAACCAGCCGGTCGGCCCCGAGCCACGCCTGATCATCCCCAAAATCAACGTTGATGCACCGGTCATTTACGGCCTGACAGACCTAGGTGAAGAAAGTTCCCAGCGCGCACTAGAGAACGGCCCGATCCATTATCCGATTGCCGGCGCCAGCGCTTTCCCAGGTCAGAACGGCAACACGGTGGTCCTAGGCCACAGTAGTGCCGACTGGTTCGAGCCGGGCAATTTCAAGTTTATCTTTGTTCAACTGAATCGGCTGGCGGCCGGTGATCTATTTTATCTGGATTTCGAAGGAGTCCGCTACACTTACCGCGTCACCCGCAGCGAGGTCATCGCGCCGAATCAGATCAACGCGCTGGCCATCGGCGAAGATCGTCCTTTCGCCACACTGATAACTTGTGATCCACCAGGAACGGCATTGCGTCGATTAGTCGTTTATGCCGATCAAATTTCGCCTGATCCTAATCAGGTCAAAACGACCCAGAGCGACGAGAAAGTCACAGTCCAAGGCGACATCGCCGGCAATCCACCAACACTGTTCGAGAGAATCTTCGGCGGGAAATAAAAACGCCCACATCAGCGGGTCGTTATAATTTGAAATTATTTCGAAGTCGGTCGAGGCAGGGGGGATGATGTTAATCATACGCCCTGCCAAATGGTCGGTTATGAAAGTCGCCCAACAGATAGGCGACAAGCGATCAGGGGCCTTCAATCTCGCCAGTATCGGAGTCGTACACCCAGATACCGCTGACTCTGTCGTGAGTACCCATCAGACCGAAACGAGTCTCGGTCGGATTGATAACGGTGACTGTGACATCCTCGGTCACATCGTAACCGTTGTTCTCCAGATCGGTTGTGGTCAGGCCCTCATACGAGTCGTTGTTGCCCTCCCAGTACGCTTCAGCGGCAGCCGCAGCGCTCTTCAGATCCGAAGTGACCTGGTCCTCCCAGGTCTTCTCGCGGTAGCGTAGGAATGCCGGGATGGCGATCGCAGCCAGGATGCCGATGATGATGACCACAACGAGGAGCTCAAGCAGGGTGAAGCCGCGCTCACCGCGCTGCCGCTTCTCCATCGTCTGGCGGATTTGTGCGTTCATGATTCCTTCTTTCGGGTCGGGGGTGTTGAACGCGCTCCACTTGTTAAAGCCTATTCCATAACGAAACCGGTGCTACTCACGCCGGAATCGTCTAAGGAACAGACTCAACAGCGAAGCATAATCTCTAAAATACTCTCTCTCTCTCTGTTTGTCAAGACTCTCATTTTATGTTGTAGCTATCTTAATCAATCACCATCTTTGACCGCTGAAAAACTACACCCCCGGCCGCGTCACTTAAACTGAACAGGAACTTGCCGTTAGTTGACAATACGGCCGTCGTACGACCGCTGACAATACGCTGACGATTGGCACCGTCAAACTCGACCAAGGAAATTGATCCGCCGCTAATGTCGACAGTGTGGAAATCATCTATCCAATTTAGTGCGCCAACGTTCTCGCCAAACTCAAAGGAGTAGCCCTCGTCGGTTTCGATATCGTAACTGACAATTTTATTTTCATGCGCCGCCATGACAAAGCGCCCAGTCGGGCTAAAGCTCATCAGATTAATGCCGCCTGGGCTACTTAGAACAATCGGTAGTGATTTGTTGCTGGTATCCAACGGATTCAAGTAAATCGCTACCGCCTCGCCACGTGCCACAGCCAAATAATAGTTGTTATTGTACTCCTTAAACTCGGCAATCATTGATGCTTCCTCGGCGTAAGTTTTAATCACCTGCACCTGACCGTCATCGTAAATGCCGACAGTTTGCTTGACTTGTTCATCCTTAATCTCTAAAGAAACATAAGCCAGACGCCCATTTTTATAAGCCCGATAATTCTGCACATGGCTGACCAACGGCGCCGAAACCGTACCGCCACTGAAATCAAATCGACGCAGATCGGTATCTGTCAAAGCAAAGAATACATTGCCGCTAGTCCCAGAGAAATGCGGTTCGCGGATATTCAGATTAAAGTCGCGTGTCAGGTTTTTCGTCTCGGTCGGGTTCTTTCTATCTAAACGCAAGAATTCCGTGGTCTCACCAATTACATGTTTAAGCAAGATATAGCGCGACCCTTGGTCCCATTCGACAATCGCAAAGCTTTCCGCCTGATCTTCGGTCGGTGTTGCAACCTGTATCGGATCAATCGTCAGGGTCGAAAACTGAATCTTCCGCGGATCATTTGTATCGGCCAAGGTCAGTTCTCGACTGTTCGGCGTTGTATGTATCAGCAGCCAACGCCCATCCGGCGAGGCGATCATTTGATCAACCTGGTCAAAATTCTTGATCGATTCGGTTTGGACATTCTCTGGCACCAGACGCGCATAAGTCAACCAACGCACAGTACTGGGCAACGCCTCAACTGTTTTCGACCATGGCCGATAGCCATCTCGCGACATGTTCACTGTGACCTGTCCAGACTTGATGTTTGTGCGTGCTGGTGTTCTAGATGACAACCGTCTATCATTAATGTCAATATCGGCCCCAGTCGGAAAACTGCCCAGCTGCAGCAGAGTCACCTGTGAAACCTGCCTCGATTCAAAATCAAACCGAAAGCCCATCGCCCACGCTAGACTAAACGCCGCGCCCACCAGAACAGCCAGACTCATCACGCCGTATGTAAACGACCGGATAGCTATCTGTTGTTTGCGGCTGCGTTTCTGATTCATGGTGGTGGAAAAACAAATCCTTCGCCATATTATACTGATCATCTTCCGGCCAGTCAAGCACTTGCGTTTTGATTGCGTTTGCGCTAAAATTGTAAGGATCAGATTGAGGGATTTTAGTTTAGAGAGGGAAAGGCGAGGTTATCACATGGGGAAAAGTATAGTAGTTATCAACGGCAAAACTTATGACGCCATCAGCGGCTTACCGATCGAAGAAACAGTCGAGGTCGCTGTCGAGCCAACGATCGAAACACCCCGTACTGACGTGACGACTACAGAAGCCACCGAGGAAGAAATCGAACGTCCGAATAACGTGAAAGTCGCACGTAAAACCGTATCTAAACAAGAACGAATGGCCGCCGCCATTCAGCAGGAATTCGCTATCGGTTCAGAAGACGCCAGTTCAGAAACAGCCGCCTCGTCACAGCCCGAACCGGTCAAAGCTGCGCCCGACTGGCTGCAGCAATTCAAAGAAGACCATGCTAAATCCAGCTACGTTCGTAGCTACACCCGCCAAGCCGAGGCGGCACAATCTCAGACACGGGTTACCACCGAACAGCCGGGTTGGATAACAAATTATGTCGAAGGCGGCGCCCCGATTGAAATCGAGCCGATCGGCCTAGAGAAGGCCGCCAAAGAATCCGCGCCCGTTGAATTACGCCATACCGCACCAGTAGCACATCGTACACAACAACGCTCGCAGACTCTTAATCGTAATTTTGTCAAGAAACCAGCTGCCCAAAAGACTTCTTTCGCGCAAACGGTCCGAACTTCGGCACCGGTTGCCACGCATCCATTGGTACGCAAATTCGACAAGTTCCACGTGCCAGTCAAACAAAAATCCAAGATCCAGGTTGATGACATAAAGGAAGAAGTAGACGAAAAGATCGCCGCACCTCAGCACGTTCTGACGCGCACTGTCGCCGAACGCTTGAGCGAAAACTCGCAAAAGGAATCTAGTCGCTCCTTGAAAGACGCCTTGGTTAATGAACAAATGGCCGCGACCGATCAAAAGGCCAGCCGCCGCGAACAAAAGAAGCTCGATCGTGCAGCCCGCAAGCAAACTAGTGCCAGGCGCCGTTTTCGCGCCTCGTCAATAGTCACAGCCGCGTTGGCTGTAGCAATCATCGGCGGATTCTTTACTTACACTCAGATGCCGAATATTAGCGTGCGCGTCGCCGCTAATCGCGCCGGCGTTGATGCCAAGAACCCTCATATGCCCAGCGGCTATTCGATCGATGGGCCGGTGGCTTACTCGTCTGGCTCAGTTACGATCAACTACAGAAGCAACGGCGGCGGCGAAGGCTACTCCTTTACCCAGCAGCGCAGTGACTTCGATAACTATGCCGTCCTCGATAAAGTAGTCGGGTCATCTGCGACTTACGAGACTTTGATGACTGGCGATCTGACAGTTTACCGCTTCGGCGACAAAGCCGCTTGGACCAACCGCGGCGTTCTTTACACCTTAAACGGGAACGAACGTCTGAGCGATAACCAAATCCTTGAAATCGCTGGCAGCGTTTAAACAATGAACTAAAAGTAATTAGAATTACTAATTCACATGCAAAAAGACAACTCTGACCAATCTGATCCAAAAATCCGCCAAATCATCAGCCAGGAATACAACGGAAATACTCAGCAGCTGATTGATGAGTTGCGGAGCTATCTTAGGTCTCTTAATGAGAAATCTGAACAACCTGCAATTGAACCGGCTCGTGATTTTTCCAATCAACCAATTATAGTTAAGGTCAACAACGTCAGCTATGATTATCACATCACCCGCAAAAACATCGTACACGCCTTAAAAAATGTCTCGCTCGAGATTCACCAGGGCGAGATCGTTGCCCTAATGGGCGCCAGCGGCAGCGGCAAATCAACACTAATGAGTCTGATCGGCGGGCTGGATCGACCAAACAATGGCACAATCACAGTTAATGACCAGGATATCGGCAAGTTGTCAAATGGCCAATTGACCAAGTATCGCAATCAAACAGTTGGTTTCGTCTTTCAGTTTTTCTATCTGCAGCCGTTTTTGAATCTGCGACGCAATGTCGAAGTACCCCTGATGTTCGGCCGCAGCAAAAGGAAAGACCGTCATGAACCAATCGACCGATCGATCAGCGCCGTCAACCTAACTGACCGCGCCAGCCATAAACCCAAAGAGCTCTCTGGTGGCCAGATGCAACGCGCCGCCATCGCCCGCGCCATTGTTAACCGCCCCAAACTACTGCTGGCCGACGAACCAACTGGTAACCTCGACAGCAAAAGCGGCGCCGACATGATGAACATCTTTAGCGAAATCCGTGAACAATTTGGTACGACCGTGTTAATCGTCACCCACGACCAGAACATCGCTGGCAAGGCCGATCGCATAATCTACATGAAGGACGGAGAAATCACGCATGAAAATCCTTGACGGAATAATTTTGGCCCAGACCAAAAATCGCACCCATCGAATCCGGAACTCCATCAGCGTGATAATTTCCAGCCTGTTGTTCGGCGTACTATTCTTTGGCGCACTTTTTGTCAGCGGCATGCTAAATAGCGCTGAGAAATATCAGGATTTCGGTTTCAATAAACGTTACTTAACAATAGTTTTGCCCCAGTATGGCGGCGATGGCGGTTGGGACGCGGCGGAAGGAAGGGCCCGAAGCATTGCCAATAAAGACCTCGAGAGTCGCGGCATTAAAGTCACTGATGAAATCACCGAGAGCGAAGAATACAGAAACCACGTCATCGAGCTAACCTTTCAAGACCTCGACAAGCAGTTAGGTCAAATCTATGATGAATTAGCCAAGAAGAACGATCAAAAATTCCATCCTTCGGCCAAATATGAAATGCGTAACATTTCGACATTGAACAACAGCGCAGAGGCAATTACAAACGATCCCGATCCGTTGTTGACCAAAGCCAAAGACGCCACCGAAAAAAGAACTCTGCAGAAAACCATAAACGAGTCCAACTGGCAGGATAACCTGTCTTTCAACCTACTGGATAATGAAATGGCCCAAGATATGTTGTCTGACGGCCAGTCGATGAAAGTTGGCGATGATGGTTCAATTCCGATCTTTATGCCATACAAAATAGTTTCGAAATTTTCCTCTGTCAAGATTGACAAGAAAGGTCTTTCAACTGCTCAAATTAACCAAAAATATCGCGAATTGTTCAACGACGTAATAGGGAAAACGGTCGAGTATTGTTATCGCAATGACGCTGCAAAAGATTTACTAATCAGATCCTTGGAATATAATTACCAGCTGGCCAAGGATAAATCCAAAGAAACGCCGATTACCATAAATGATTGCGCGCCCATCAGCGACAAGCGGCTCGACCAGACCTTGCCAACTGATGCGGAGATTAAAAAACCGCTCTTTCCGAAAGCCGATGATAAACAACAGACGATAGCACCTATCACGAAAACTTTACGCTTTAGGATTAGTGGTATCGCTCCTTATAGTGACCCATTTGATAGGAGTAATATCATCTTTTCGCAGGTTAATATTTGGCCCAGCGGAACCCCAATGATTATTCCATCCACCGTCGCAAATGACAGTATAGAACTAAAACAAATCATTGATGCTGAAGCTAGTAACACGGACTACAGTTCCACATTTTACGATTTCGAAAATCGTGCCGATCAGAAACGCTTCATCGCCAGCGGCTGTCAAGGATCTTTCGAATGCGGATCGAAACCAGGCGATCTATGGATCCAACCTTTTGGCAATGTCCGCGTCGCCCTGGAGATGTTCTTTGACATATTCAAGATCCTTATTCTGATTTTAGCAGCCGTCACTGTCGCTGTCGCCATGTTTACCACCATGGCTATCATCGGCAAAACCATTGGTGAATCACGCCGCGAAATTGCCATCTTCCGCGCACTCGGGGCGCGCCGACGTGACATAGCCCAGATCTATGTCGGCTTTGGTTTGATATTGACTTTCCGGGCGTTGTTGTTGGCGTTTGTCATGGCTGTCGTCGCAGCGTTGATTCTGTCATACAAATATGCCAACGCCTTCAACGCTGAATTGATCGCTGCAACTGGTGCCTACACCAGCAATATCAATAGCAGCTTGATTGGCTTCGATATGCTTTGGCTGCTGGCAATTTCTGGCGCATTGATAATGGCGGCCCTGCTGGGCTTAATCCTGCCGATCGCTATGGGCACTAGACGTAAATTAATAAATCAGCTGCGCGAAGAATAATTGTAGTCAACCTTAAACTGTGTTAAGATATCCATCATGAAACAGCCGAATGATTTGGCGCTGGCTTTTGCACGCGAATTGAAATTTGTCCGCGACGCAGCAGAGAAGCAAAACCTGGCAGACGACAGCCTCGAAAAACTTCATGTCGCAACAACCGGCGCCGGCCTGACCGAGCTTTATGAAACGCTGCGAAACGCCAGTGAGAACGCCGAAGAAAACCTTTTATTAATGCACGCCATTCGGCGCTTTTTCAAGAGAGCCTATCTGACGCCAGATTTTGTATCTAGTGACATCGGCGACGAGCTGATTTCGGAATTGACCCTGGCTGGCTATCTAGAGAATGACTCGGTAACCTTGAAAACCGTAACTGATATTTCCAAGGAAGCTCGCGAATACTCCTCCTTGCGCGACAAAATCCTGCAAAAATTCCCGCGCGACGTAGCCGACCGTTGGACGCTCGATCCGATGTCGGCCGCCATTGAAGCCAAGCTGCGCGACCACACTAAAAATGCCGTTTTTGCTGATCTGGCCTACAACTACTTCCTGGCCGCGATCGACGCCGACAAGATGTTTGGCCGGGGCAACCGCCCGGCCAGCTACGAAGCCACGCTGTTCATCGCCGTTCAGCAAACTTTACTGAAGGCCGACCCAGCAGCAATCCGACTGAGCCTCATAACGCGCTACCAGATTTCGAAAACACATTCGGTCGACTTCGCCAAGTTCAACACATCAATCGACCAAATTTTCGACTCGCCGGCGCTAGATAAACTTAATCATCTAATTGATCGAAATGGCGCGCCGTTCCGTATCCTGCATCGCGCCATGGCTAGCGACGAAAAGCTGGCTGAACATTTATCTAGCGAGAAAACTTTCTTGGGGCCCTTTGATCAGGCCATCAGCGAATCGTACGCTACAGTCAACAAAAACGTCAACCGCGGTATTGTTCGCAGTGTGGTCTTCTTGATCATCACTAAATTTATTATTGGCATCGCCGCTGAAGTTCCGTATGACCTCTGGGTGCATGGCGCCATAAAATGGACGGCCTTGATTGTCAATCTAGCTTTGCCCCCTCTGTACATGATTGCATTACGGCTGACTCTGTTTATGCCCGATGTTCGCAACACGCGTGCTTTGAACCGCGAAATCTCGCGCATCCTGTTTGCGCCGGTTCCCGAGAAACCATTCCTTGGCAAGAAAAAGGCCCGCGTGTTTGGTGCCAGCTACAATTTGATTTATGGCCTGATGATCCTGGCTGTCTTTGCTGGTGTAGCGTGGCTGCTGATGCGCTATGCCCAGTTCGAGTGGATCCATCTGGTTATCTTCTTCATCTTTATCAGCACGGCTAGCTTCCTGGGTTTTCGATTGAGCAGATCTATCCGCGAAATCGAGGTTGGCGACGAAGCTCAAACTTCTGTCACCATGCTGCGCGATTTCATTTACATGCCGTTCGTCGCGGTGGGGCGCAGCATCAGCGAAACTTATTCCAAGCTAAATATTGTGTCGCGTTTTCTTGATATGTTTGTCGAATTGCCACTGAAAACTATTCTTGGTTTCGTAAGGCGGTGGGGTAGTTTCCTTAGCGCTAAGAAGGATAGCTTCTAATGAAACCGGGTTTGACGTATTCGTCTACCGGCGTTGACGTTGACGTAGAAGCCAAGGCCGCCCGAATCCTCTACGAAGCCTCAAAGCAAACCTGGCAAAACCGCGCTGGAAACTTAGGCGAAGTCATCGTGCCATTCGACGATTTCGCTGGACTACGTTTCGTGCGCATTGACAATTTACCAAAGGGCACAGTCATGTACGGTGGCAGCGACGGCGTCGCCACCAAAGCCGAACTGGCTGAACGCGCCGATCGTTTTGATACATTAGCCTTCGATTTGATAGCGATGGTTTGCGACGACGCAGTGATCCGCGGCGGCGAGCCGGTGCTGCTGAAGTCCGTGCTCGACATGAATACGCTAGGGCCAGACGACAGCCGCCTGCATTACGTCGAAGAATTATCCCGTGGTTACGTTGCAGCCGCCAAAGAAGCCGGCGTCGTGATCATCAACGGCGAGCTGGCGCAACTAAATAATCGCATGGGACGGCTGGACCGCTTTTCGATCGAATGGAGCGCCGACGTTACCTGGTTTGCCCACGAATCGCGACTGATCACCGGTAAAGATGTCAAACCCGGACAGGCAATCATTGGGCTAGAAGAAACTGGTCTGCGCTGCAACGGCATTTCGCTGATCCGGCGAATTTTGGAAAACGAATACGGCGAGGACTGGCAGACCGCAGATTTCAATGGAAAGAAGTTGATCGACGCCGCTCTGCAGCCGTCATAAATTTACTCGGGAACGATTGTCGATATGTTCGGTGGCTGGGATCTGAAACGACCCGCCAAGGCCGTACTAACTGGCGCCGCGCACATCAGTGGCGGCGGGATCCCGGAAAAGCTCGGCCGGCTGCTGCGCGCCAGCGGTTTCGGCGCTGAACTTGACGATCCTTTCACGCCATGTCCACTTATGCTGCATTGCCAGGAACTTGGAAATGTTGCTGACCGCGAAGCTTATCGAACCTGGAATATGGGCCAAGGCATGCTGCTAGTCAGCGATCAACCCGATAAAGTCATCGCCGTTGCAAAGAGTCATAGCATCAACGCCAAGGTCGTTGGCCACATCACCGAAAAACCCGGCATCCGAATCTTAAACCAGGGCAAATTCAGCAAAAAAGAAAGATGGCTGGAGTTTTAACTCCTTGTGCCAAAACCCACCGAGTGCTAAAATATTTACAGGTTAAATATATAAGGAGGGGGTTTTATCATGAACAAGATTGAAAAGGCGCTGACGCATGGCCTGTTTGTCCATCTGCACCACAACATTGACAAGGCGATTGACTTCAGCAAATTCAAGAAATTGAACGATCGTGTCAACAAAATGTTCCCAGGAATGATGGTCGTCGGACCAGACGCCAACGATGATGCCGGCGTTGTGAAAATTCCTGGGACCGACACGTCGATTGTATTGAAACTGGAAAGCCACTGTTCGCCTTGCGTTGCGACACCATACGATTCGGCAGCAACTGGCGCCGGTGGTGCTGTCCGCGACGTGATCGCTATGGGCGGCAGGCCTTTGGCCGTTCTTGATTTTATCGGCACACGACCACTCGAAAGCGAAGTCATGGTTGGCGCCTGTGGTTTGAAGGGCGACGGCAAAACCTGCACCTGCGGTGGATGCGTAGTCAGGACCAGCGCCGAAAGGGTCAACCTGATGCTTGACGGCGTTCATGACATGTGTTACGCGCTGGGCGTCGGCATCGCCGGTGGCGGATTTTCGACCTCTTTTAGTGACATTGTGCCGGCGCTTGTGGCATCGGTAGTCGGCGTACTAGTGACCGACGAACCATTGACCAAACCGGCGAAAAATGCCGGCGACAAACTTATCCTGATTGGCGAAACCGGCAACGACGGCAACGACACGGCGTTTAGGGCAGGCTTTGCCGACGAAATGCGCCCCGCCAAAGCCCTGTTCAAGGAAGAAAAGATTTCCCAGGAAGGAGCCATAGCGGCGTTTGAAACAGGCAAAATCAATGCCTGTTCCGACCTCGGGGCAGCCGGTATCGGCGCAGCAGTTTGCGAATCGGCCCGCTACGGGGGCTTGGGCGCCAATGTCGATTTAACGGTCGTGCCCCTTATGACAGACGCAGCCGACAATACGCCCGAGGCGACCTTGATTAACGAGACACAAGCGCGTTTCTTGTTGCAGGTCAATCCGGCAGATGTCGACGAAGTATTAGCTGCAATCCGTTCAAAGAAAGCCAAGGCTACTGTCATAGGCGAAATCACTGATGACGATAAAGCCGTCTTTACTTACAAAGGTAAAACCATCGCCTCTATTCCCAACAAGCCTTCTGAGAAAGTCCTGGAGGAACTCGGGAAATAGTGGGAACCCGACAAACAACGGTCTAATTATCCAGACGAGAAATTACCGGCAGAGTCATCTGGAGCGCCGATGTCAGCATTGAAGAAGTTCCCAAATCGGCAATTGTAGGTTAAAATGGCTGTAAATGTCCAGCCTAAAAGCCCGCCTATTCACAAACGTCGCCCGGATCACACGTTTCAAATATTGGTATTTTCCACGAGCCAACGATCCAGAATTTTACAGAAAACTGCGCCGAAAACAGGCCAAGATTCACAAACCCAGCCGGTCCATCAGAAAGAAATTCGAGGTTGCCGAAACAACTTTCAACGGCCAGAAGCTTTACAAAATCTCGCCACGACAGCCAAAAACTAAAGCCAGCAAAGCCTTCATCTACCTACACGGTGGGGCAATGACTTTTCCGATCATGCGAGCGCACTGGCAGGCGATCGCCGATCTGGTCGAACGCAGCGGCCAGACAGCGTTCGTGCCTTTTTACCCGTTAGCACCCGATGCCAGGCATGATGAAATTCAGGATCACATTTCGAAAGTTTATCACCACATCACGAAAAGCCACGCGCCGCAAAACCTGTCGGTGATCGGCGATTCAGCCGGCGGCAGTTTGGCGTTATTTTTGGCGTCGACATTGGATACGAAATCTCAGCCAAAGCATTTCGTGCTGTTTTCACCAGCGGTCGATTACTCCTTTGACAACCCCGAGCTCGACGCTATGGAAAAGATTGACCCGTTAATACCGATTGCCACGGTGCGAAGACCTTTGAAATACTTTTATAATAACTGCCAACCGAACGATCCATGTATTAATCTGTTAAAAGCCGATTTTTCGCACAGCGGGCACCTGACGATATACAACGGCGGGTTGGATTTGCTGTCGAACGATATCGCAAAATTGCATGGTGTCTTGACAAAGCAAGACGTGCCGCATGACTACATTTATGAGCCAGAACTTTTCCATGCCTGGCCAGTTTTGGATTTTCCCGAGAGTCGTGAAGTGCGTGAGAAAGTTGCAAAAATAATCAGCTAGACTTTAACGTTCATATCTGTTATAGTATATATAAGTTATGCCAAATCAGAAACTACCCCTCGTCGCCATCATCGGCCAAACTAACGCTGGAAAATCAGCGCTGTTTAATCGCATGGTCGGCCGACAGGACGCGATTGTGGCGCGCGAGGCGGGGACGACGCGGGACGCGGTTTATCGGGTCGTAACAGTGGAAGGACGAGCGTCCGAGCAACAACTTCCCACGCGACTCGAGAAGAACGGCAAGCGTGTCAGTGACGAAGCCCATAACGATGGGGCTGAGGAGCGGCGCAGGAAGTTCGTTGGTCGGACGCGGTCCCAATCTCAGCAAAGCTTTTTACTTGTCGACACCGCCGGCCTGAAAAACCCCGAAGACGACTTCGAAGCCACCATCCAGGACCAAATCGACGACGCCGTCGGCGCAGCTGATCTGATCCTACTGGTCAAGGACATCACCCAGCCCTTCCAGCAAACCGACCGCGACATCGCCAAAAAAGCCTTGAAAAGCAAAAAAACCGTCTTTCTGATCCTAAACAAAACTGATCTGAAAGAAAAATTGCCACGCGACGAATTCTTAAGATTAGGGATTAAAGATACTTTCGAAACATCGGCCGAACACAACCGCGGCATCAACCAGCTTCTGCAAAGCATTGCGAGAAACATCCCGTCAGCCAAAATTTCCGAAAAAGAAGAAAACACCCTGAAAATCGCCTTGATCGGCCGGCCGAATGTTGGCAAAAGTCACCTTTTCAACACCTTGAGCAAGAAACAGCAAGCCATTGTCGCCGACGTCGCCGGCACCACGCGCGACATCAACCGCGTCAAAGTCAAATTCGACGGCTGCCGGATCGAATTGCTCGACACAGCCGGCGTGCGAAAACCGGGCAAAATCGAGCAGGGAATTGAGAAATTTTCGGTATTAAGAACCGTCGCCGCCATCGAAGAAGCCGATATTTGTTTATTATTAACTCCCGCCGACGAACTGAACACAGCACTGGATCAGAAGCTGGCCGGCCAGATCGCCGACGCCGGAAAAGGTTTGATCATCGTGGTTAGTAAGTGGGATTTGACGAATAATAATCCTGAACTACTGAACGAATCGACAGCCGAAGATCCAGAGCCAGAAGAAACGACCAAAAAAGGCAAAAAAAAGAAGCTTTCAAAAGAAGCCAAAGCCGACCAAAAGGCCATGCTCGGCAAATTGCGCGGCGACATCGCGCAGACATTCTCGCCCGCCGCCGAAGTCATCGCCCGCGCCCGAGTAACTTACGATTTCGTACCGTGGGCGCCGCTGATCTTCACCTCGTCGATCACGGGCAAAAACGTCGCCAAGATCCTTGAAATCGCCCTGCAAATTGACAAGGAAAGACAGCGCGAAATCCCGACCCGAAAACTGAATGATTTACTGCAAAAATCCGTCGCCAAACACCCGCCAGCCGGCCTGAAAAACACGCACCCGAAATTCCGCTACATGGTGCAGACCGACACGCGGCCGCCGTGGTTCGTAATTTACGGCAGCAATTTCAAGTTTATTCATTGGTCGTATAAACGTTATTTGGAACGGCAAATGCGGGAAGAATTTGGTGGTTTTTCCGGCACGCCGATTATGTTTTCGTTTCGGGACGAGAAGCAGATAAAGGCGAATCGCGAAGACAATAAAGTTTAGCAGAAAGTGAGACAGGGCTCGGCCGCACGAAGCAGCCGAGCCCTTTGGGCGTCTCAGAATCGGTCCAGCCTCCTACGGAGTAGGAGCGGGGAACTGAACGGTCGGAGCGGTCGACGATCCGGGATCGGCCCGGAACACCTCGTGCCTCTCGAAACCGAGCACACCAGCGACCAGCGACGACGGGAACGTCCGCAACTTCTTGTTGTACGAAGTTGCAGCCGCATTGTACTTCTGTCGAGCGTAGTTGATGCGGTTCTCCGTCCCTTCCAGTTCATCCATCATGCCAACGAAGACCGTACTAGCCTGAAGTTCAGGGTAGTCCTGCGCCAGAGCGACCAGTCGAGACAACGATCCAGTCAGCTCGTCGTTGGCGGCGTTGACATCCTCGAACGAGCCGCCATTGATGGCCTCGGCCAACTTGACGTTGGCCGCAGTGATCTCGTTGAAGATCGCCGTCTCGTGTGCAGCGTAGCCTTGCACAGTCGTGACGAGGTTAGGGATGAGGTCTGCACGACGCTGGTACGTCGACTCGACGTTGGCCCACGCCTGGGTGACGTTCTCCTCGGAGTTAACCAAGGAGTTGTAAGTTGCCATCACGGGCAACAGGACAAACACAACGAGTCCAGCTACAATCCCCAACAGGATTGCGTACGATTTTCTCATCATCTTTCCTTTCTGTGCGATGTGATGAGAGAGGAACTGCTATCGTCCAGCACCGCCGCCGCCGAAGCTGCCGCCGCCAAACGAGGAACCGCCAGAGGATCCACCTCCGAAGGAAGAGCCGCCGGATCCGCCACCGCCACCGTCGAGGACGCCGGCAGCCGCCAGTACTATTAAAAGTACGATGACGCCGACAATGATGAGGAGAATGCCCCACCAGGTTTCATTCCATGGTGTAGGCGGCTCCTTGGCGACCACGCCGCTATCCACTCCAGCAACATGCTGGTCTGGCGCAACGTGGTTGATCACCGCCTGGACGGTCTGAGTCGTGGCCGCATCCCAGTCGTCATTATCCCTGTTCGGAACAAAGAACTGATCAAGGATTCGGCCAGCCTGTGAGTCGGTCAGGTCGCCTTCCATACCCTTGCCGGGCGCCAGAAAGACAGACTTGTTGCCATCCTCGTAATCCGATTTGGAGATCAGCAGAAGAATGCCGTTGTCGGTTTTCTTCTGACCAACTCCCAACTCGTTTCCGAGGTCTGCCGCGTACTTTGCGATGTCGCGACCGTTCAGGCCGCTAATCGTGACAACCACGAATTGGATCGTGGTTTTGTCTTCCAGGTCGGCCAACATCGGGTTGAGCTGGTCTTCTGTCGTCTGGTCCAGGATGTCATCCTGATCATAGACATAGACGCCAGCCTGTGGTGTCGGCACTTCGAGCGAAGAATCGCCCGGTGCGCAGCCTGCCAATGCTAGCAGACCGAGGAATGTGGCGAACAATACGCCGATAAGTCTCCTCATGTCTTCACCCCTCCTAGGTGAGTTCGGATGATTCTGAAACTGCAAGGTGCGAGTGGCCTTTCAGCGCCACCTCCTCTCTGGACTCTGCGTGTTCTGCATCGTTGCAAGAACCAAAAAGTCTATATATATATCAATTTTTCTGTATTTTGTCAATATCGTAATAGGTATAACATATGATAAAATCGAACATATGAAACTAATCATCGGCCTCGGCAACCCCGGCGCAGAATACACCGGCACGCGACACAATTTCGGTTGGCGCGCGTTGGATTTTTTGGCGGAAAAGTTCGACGCGGGCAAATGGAAGAATGAGAAGAAATTCCACGCCATGGTCGCCAAAGCAAACCTCGACAGGGAAGATATTTTACTTATCAAGCCGCAAACCTTTTACAATTTAAGTGGCCAATCCGTGCGCGCAATTCGCGACTTCTACAAACTCGACAATTCTGACATTTTGGTAATTCACGACGACATGGATCTACAGGTTGGCCGGCTCAGGGCGCGCGAAAAGGGCAGCGCCGCCGGCAACAACGGCGTCCAAAGCCTGATCAATCACATTGGAACAGACTTTGCACGTCTGCGCATTGGCTCGGGCAAAGACGCCGAGCACGATGGTCTAACCAAGCCGTCAGACAATCATAGCGACTATGTCCTCAGCCGACCAAATTCCGCCGAAAAGGCTAAATTCGAACAACTCTTGCCCGAAATTGAACAGGCAACGAAAGATTTTATCGCTGGCGAATTCACAGCACACAGCGTCAAAGTGTGACCACAAATCGCGTTCCGATCTCTGCAGCCAACGCCCGCGAAATGACAGTCGACTCGCGGCCATTTGCAATAAAAGTTTCTACACCGGCACACATAGCAATTTGAGCCGACGCAATTTTAGTAACCATACCGCCACAGCTCAGGCCGTTTTCGGCAGCGCCAGCAAATTGTCGCACATTTTCTATATCTGTTACTACCCGCAGCAAAGTCGAATTGTCGTCGGCCACTTTGCACAATCCATCCCGATTTGTAAGCAAAATCAATCGCACTACATGAAACATGTTAGAGGCCGCCAAGCTGGCTGCTAATTCGGCCGCTAGCGTATCATTGTCGCCGAAACGAATTTCGTCGTCGCAAATCGTATCGTTCTCGTTAACAAGAAAGACGTCACCGTGCACCAGCGAACAGCCAATTACGTTCAGCGCCTTGGCCTGCGTATTGCGCCACAAGAGTTCCTGCTTCGTCAACAATGCCGCGCTGACCCGATCGGCGCCAATGGCCGCCTTCCACCGCTGTACGATTTCGTCCCAGCCACGCGCCGCGTAGCGCTGCAACTCGACCATTTCGCTGACTTCGCCCCGTCGTCGGCCGTCCAGCATTGCGCCAGCCGTAATTGCGCCTGATGATACCAACACTATGCCAGTCTTTTCATCTGTCAAATCACGTATCTCGTCGCCTATTCGCCGGAAGGCTTCTTCGTTTAAACACCTTTGGCTAGCATCAACCAAAGTATTCGTCCCAACCTTGACCACTAATAAATTTTCCTTTACCAAACTCATGATTATCTCCGAAAGCCGATCAGTACGCGAGCTTTTACATAGAAGAAAAAGCCCCTTCACCGAGGTGCTGATCTCACGCTTTGTTTGATTTAATTAGTTCAAGAAATTCACCTCGGCTGCCGGATCGGCCGCGGTGTCGGGAAGTGGGAAAATCTGAACTTGATCATGCTGTTATTTTACCATGATTCTCTGCATCGCGCAAACTGGCCAAAATGATTAACGTCGCCAAATACTCCGCCTCATCCAACGACGAATCATCTGCGATCGGCATAACCTGCGACGTCTGATTCTGCGTCGCATCGTCGTGCACATCGCGAGTCTCGTTAACCTGACGCACATCAATCAAGGTTTCATTGGGCAACATAGCGCCAGCCGCCACCGCCAACAGATATAATTCGCGCAGCGCGTTCAGCAGGCCAACATCGCGCGCCACAGCACGTTGTTCGGCCTTGGTCGATGGCTGCGGCACAGTAGACCGTTCGGGTCGGGCAGGGGACAGTTGCGGGCCAATTTGCCCAGACAAGTTATCAGCTCGGCGGCGACCTGACCGACTTAAACCACGCCCCGCCCACAACCCAAAGCCACCGAATAACGACGCTAACCCCGAAATATCTGGTGCCGGATAAGAAGAATAGCCAGTTGATCGGGTGACACTTTCGCTCCTGTCTGCATTAGCCCCAGTAGCAGAAGAAGCCCGGGGACCAACCCCAGAAGAAGACGAGCCAGACCGACTGGTCCGAGAATTCGATTATGTTGGGCCGAAGCCGCTAAATGATGGCGAACTCCCTCCGGTCACCGGGTTCCGATTCGCAGCCGAAGAAACTGCTGGCCCAGCAACCGATGAGCCGGCTAACGACGAAGAAGTGCCTTGACCCGGCGGGCTTGATGTCCTTTGACTACTTGAACCAGGCTTACCAAACTCTGGCGAATACGACGGGGAAGAGGATAATGGCGATCCAATTGAGCTTGCCCTGTTAGAACCAGAAATTGCAGGGGAACCACCACCAAAATCATCGGGTGGCAATGACGACCAATCAACTTCTTTGCCATCGCCCGAACGCGACCGTCGCACACCGGCTGATTCGCCCGGTACGTTGTTGGACTGTATATTCGAACCACCCAAAGGGAACGGCTCGTCTGAGCCGAAATCCGACCCATCGCTGCTATACGCCGTCGCTCCAAGGCCAGAAGGCGCGCCGGCAACTTGGCTACTTGTCGATGACGCTGCGCCCGTGCCACTTCCACTGCCACTTGGTGTTGCCGATCCAGGCGTTACGCCATCGCCTCCAATCGGTCCACCGTCCGAAGTGCTCGTAGGCGCTGAAATCTGGTCCACAGGCTCTCGCAATTTCTGTCGAAGCGACCGGCCTATTTTATCCAGATCGGAACCTTTCAAATCAACCTTGACACCTAATTTTTCTCTGATCAGGTGCGCCATGAATTCGCGACTGGGGCCCGATGACTCGCGCAGGATTTTTGCTTCCTCTGAATTAAGTTTGCCAAGCAACTTTTCCGTCATTTTCTTGGCATCGGATTCCGAAATCTTTTGTGGCTGCTCGGCGTTGGGCGAAGAAGATTCATCCTTGGTTTTCTGCTGGACATCAAGTGGTTTTTTGTCTGGCGGTTTCGTCTGATCAGGCGACCGCAAAGAATTATCGCGATCACCGAACAGATTCCACGGCTTTGACGCTTTTTCTTTAGCAGGTTTCGACCGCTTGGGTTGCACATCGTCCAATTCTAAAGGATTTTCTGGCGGAGATTCTTCGGGATTTGGCAAATTATCAAAGGCCCAATCTGGCAGATCACCCGAGAAATCTTCGTCTGTATAAGTTTCATCGCCAGTCGAATCTTCGCCATCTTCCTGCGACCGAAGGTCATCTGAATTGATAGCTTGATCAGCCAATGGGTCGGCTGGAATCTGCACGTCTGCAATTTGTTCGACGGTTTCTGGCAATACACCTGCCGGGGCAAGTATCTCATCCGATCTGTCGGTCTGATTGGCTTGATCGCCAGGAGTCGCAGCCGCGTCAGATTGTTCCGCCTCGGCCTGCGCCGCATAGGCCAGCCGCCCCAGATCAACATGGCCGTCGGCAGTCAAAATCCGGCCGTCGTCAGCAATCTCTAGTTGGCGCCGCCAACGAAGCAACCGCCACAACCTCTGCAAACTTTGCGTTAATATGCCAACCGCCGCTACGCCTAGAATTTGCTGTCGCAGGTGCGTCAATTTGCGATCGCGCTCTTCGGTTTCTTCTTTTTCTTCTTCACGTTTTTCTTCCTCGTCGAGCTCTTCGCGGGCTTTTTCTTCCGCAGCTTTTTCCTCGGCTTCGGCTTTTTTCTTTTCTTCTTCCTCTTTTTGCTGCCTGGCTTTTTCTTGGGCCTTGTCTGAGACCACCTTCTTTTCGCCCTCAGGTTTTTTGTTCTTTTCTTCACGCGAAGACTCGTCGGGCTTTTGGTCCGGTTCTCCGCCCGGTGAAATACTACGTGATCTGTCGCGCTCCATAATGACTTAAGTATAACCGATATTCGGGTGAAAGGGCAATGGCCGATATACTAGTCGGATCGACAGTACAAATTATCTTCATCGAGTTCCTGCCCGATCGCCGTACATACTACGCGTAGCCAATCGCGGTACTCGTTGGTCAAATCTTGCCATCGGTTATCGACCCAAAACACTGCTTTTGTGCTTTCTTCTGATGAAACATTTTCTTTGTCATAATTTTCGCCCGTAAAGGCGCCTGACGAATGAGTACCAACATCAGGATGCGGCGAATAATTAGCGTCTAATATCTTTTGCCAACCGGTTTGCTCAAAATAAGTTTTTGGCATCGTGAAGATTGTCGAATATAACCTGATGCTCTTGAGGTCTCCGCTTCTGAACTGACTGTACCAGTAGGTGCTATCAGACCAGTATTCCGTCGAGCACGTTAGAACTATAGCCCGATCGGGTGTTTTCGCCGCGCGTTGTTTCGCCTCAGCAATACGTTGGCCGACTAAATTATTGCTTTCCTGCAGCAAACCATTAGACGGATTGTCCGCATTATCGTCAAGAAGATTGTTGCAATCTACAAACACATTATCACTGACTTTTCCTAAGGCGGTTCGGTAGGCCGGCAGAAACACAAAACCATATTCCTGGTTAAATTGGCCGTCATATAAATCTTTGGCATCGGCGAAGCGCTTATAAATAGCAATTTGGTTGTAGTTGTTTAAGAAATTTAGCGTTAATTCTTGATCGCCGACTACAAATGTTACGCCGTTAAATGTGATCAAGAAGTCTGTTTCCGGTTGTTGTTGGAAACTGCGCACTGCCATTAGGGCACGCTCCTCGATGTCAGCAGGGTAGGTAGGCTGTAATTTTCCATCACACCACGGGTTATTTATCTCGTCTATAACACTGCCATCACCACACACAAAATTATCGGTATTTCTGCTCCATGTTTCGTAGAACGCTGTCGTTACCAACGCATTCATATTCGAACCAGCAACAAAAACATCGTTAAATTTGAGCTTTTCACCGGTGTCCAGACGATAATTCAGATAAGCATGTTTTTCAGAGATAATGTCAGAAACCGAAGTCCCTTTAACATAATAACTATGCTGATCTATTCGGAAGCATGCTACCGACAGGATATTGGCGAAGTTCGCCTTAACATCACATCTAGCGTACTTATAATTTGCACCATTCGCCAACTTACCTTCGTTGACTTGATCAAAAGCTGCTTTGATTTCACCATTTATCCGACCTTGAAGATCTTGATTTTTGAGCCCGGAAATCTGCGCGTAAGATTCGTCATTGCCACGAGAATCCTTGCCTCCCACTGTCCAAGTAATCTTCAACGGATTCGTCGCGTAAATATCACCGCGCCTAACGACCAATTTGCTTTCATTATAAAATTTCTTATCCTGTTCGTTGACTTTCTCGCCACCCGATAAACTGATTTCGTCCGATTCATAGCTTTCTTGGCTGTTCTTCCAGATAATCGCGCCCGTCGTAGCACCGATTGCTACCACGGCAAAGATGCTCAGGGTGATTATCAGCCTTTTGCTCAACTTCTTGTCGCCGTCGGTATTTTGGTTATCCGACCGGGACATTTTGGGAAGTTTAATTGACGGGGACATAACCGGCCTCTGCTGCGACGGCTTGGCCGCGCGGGCTTAACATGGCTTCTTGCAATTTGCGCGTTGAACTGTCTGATTCGGCCGCTTTGTTAATAACTATATAATACGCCGTTCGGAAAGGGTATTGACCGGTTCGTATAGATTCAGAATTAGGCGCCACGCCATCGATTTTCAATAATTTGATATTGTTAGCCGCGGCAGCATTTTCGTCTCTGTACATCGTTGTAGCATAAAAGTAGTACGAGTAGCCGATCGCGCCGGGATTATTGCTATAACTGGCTACGATATTTATGATGTCGGCCATCGTGCCGGCAATCATCGTAGTTGGCGCCGGCACCAATTGCCGATCCTTCATCACCAAATCGATCATCCCAGTCTGCGAGCCCGAATTGACCGGCCGCTGATAAGCCGCAATCGGTTCATCATTGCCGCCAACCTCTTTCCAGTTGGTAATTTTGCCCTCATAGATCTGTTTGACCTGCTCGGACGTCAGATTGTCGACCGGGTTGTTTTTGTTGACAAAGAAGATGAAACCTTCGTTGACGACAGGGGTGACTTCTAATTCAACATTGGCTGCTGCAGCGCGCGCCAACTCGTCTTCACTGGGGCTGGTAACCAGAATCAGGTCTGTCTCACCATTGATTAGCTGCGTATAAGCTTTATCGGTTTGGCTGAATGTGATACTGTTTTCGTCAATTTTCTCCCCTGTAAAATTGCTTTTAAAGGCCAAATTCAGCGGAATCGTCGCTGTACTACCGTCAATCCGTGGGTAATTCTCCAGTGTGAACAGCGGTGTGTTGTCAAAATGCGCCGTCGGTTTTTCCTTGACCACATTCGGCGTGAACCACCAGCTCTGCGTGAAGAAGGAGTAGACTAGCACACACAGCGCAATCACAACGATTGGAGTCGCAATCGCCGCGATCAGATTTGGATTCGATCCCTTCTGATTTTTAGGCTGGCTTTTGCCAGATTTCTCGGTTTTAGCAGGTTTGCTTGAACGACCTTTTTCAACCCTTTTCACATCAGTCCTTTCCGGTTACGCTTTCTTAATATATATTAGCATTTCTAAAGCATTTTAAGAACTGACATTTCGTTGTGATTTTGACATTGGGGAAAACTATACAAAAAACCGTTCAGCAAGGGTGGGCATCGCTGAACGGTTATTTGACCTCTCGACGCACCCCGTAAGGGCAGCCATCTGATGACAGCAAGCGTGACCCACCTCACATCAGGGGCCCGCCGGTCAAGAGGGTTAGATACGCGCCGATTGCCGCCGTTAGCGCCCGCTGGTCGTAAAACCGGCGAACTGAGGTGGCGAAAGTGGAGGGTAGATACTTTCATCCGCGCGTAGCCTAACACTTTTCTCTATTTCGCTTGCGCTAAGTAGAGAAAACTTGTTAAAATGGGGGTATAAGGTGCGTTTCGCGCGCCGAAAGCACGCTAACGTCAAGCATTCTAGCACACGTTAGCGTTATTGTCAATAGTTTCTATAAGGATCATGGATAATATCAAGAGCATCAACCCAGAGGACAACGAATTTCTCCAGCGTACCACTGTTATTGCCAAACCGCCGGAAGTATTGTGGTATGTCGGAAAATTGCCCGAAATCGGTCCGACCGTCGCCATCGTTGGTTCCAGAAAGCCAACAGATTACGGCCGCGGCGTAACTTTGCGGTTGTCGGCAGCACTGGCAGCACGCGGCGTGATTGTCGTCAGTGGGTTGGCGATCGGTCACGACGCGTTGGCGGCACAAGGTGCTCTGGAAGGTGGCGGTATCACGATCGGCGTAGTGGGTAATGGTTTGGCTGATAAATACCCACGAACAACCTGGGCACTACGACAGAAGATCATCGAAGAAGGCGGCGCCGTCATCAGCGAATACCCACCAGACCATCCGGTTTACCGCGGCAACTTCTTCTGGCGCAATCGCCTGATCACGGCGCTCAGCGACGTCGTTGTCGTTGTGGAGGCCGGCGCACAGTCAGGCACGCTCAACACCGCCGCCCACGCTCTGACCCAGAACAAAGAGTTGATGGCCGTGCCGGGCAACATCACGTCGCCGCTGTCGGTCGGCTGCAACCGCCTGATTTCCCAAGGCGCAACGCCCGTGTTGTCGGTTGACGACGTAATGGAGAAATTGCGTGATATTTACGCCACGCGGAATGCTCATTTGACCGAAAAATTCCTGGCCAGTTTTCACGATATTGGCGCCAGACAATCTTCAGCTCAATTAGTCAAGACAATCAAAGGGAAGAATGACGTCGAAACTAAAATCCTGCGCGCCATCGCTGGTGGGGTCGCGGACGGCGACGAAATCTTACATACAATCAAAGTCAGCGCCGCCGA
The DNA here is from genome assembly GCA_009777625.1 of Candidatus Saccharimonadota bacterium. Classification (GTDB taxonomy): domain Bacteria; phylum Patescibacteriota; class Saccharimonadia; order Saccharimonadales; family Saccharimonadaceae; genus WRLL01. The sequence goes on along the minus strand of WRLL01000004.1, from coordinate 39,071 downwards.
TTACGGCGTGGCCATGACTATGCTCGAGGTCAATAGGCGGATTCGGGCACTAGGAGCGAATCGGTGGGGATTAAAGTAGAGCCTTCGTCATTCGCCCCGATTCACTACTCTGGATTCGACGTTTTTTCTTGCCTAATCCTCTCCCTATCATGATACCCCTTTATTGCCCCTAATATTTCTCTGCGCGCAAACCATGAATTTGCCACGCGAGCAAAAGGGTTTTTTATTGAGGGGCACCCCTCAATAGTTTCCGTAACATCAACTCTACGACCAGTGGTGGTATCAACGGTTGTATGATTAACAATTTGTGGAGATACCTCCCTTGCTACCATGTCTGCAGCGTATTGTTCTACATCAAATGCATCCCCGTCCAAGCCCCCTGCAGCTCTCTGCTGTTTCGCTAATCTGGCAGCGCAACTTGGAACCCCTTCTAGACCGCACATCGTAGCACACCAAGTTCCAGCCATTGTGCAAAATTCCTCGCTAGGCACATCCCGCGCCACTGTTGAAACTTCTTGTGTGTTTGGGCCCGAATCGGCCTGTACTTCGCCTACTGCCATATCCTCTCCTAACTCTGTTATCGCAAATGGTATTACTGACACTTGGTCATTAAGGCAATAATTCTCTCTCCCTGCTTCCGTCAAGAGGCTCGCTATTGTTGTGAGATTCTGTCAAGCAAAACAGCTCCGGGCATTAGGGCAGACGTTACCAGAACATAAGATAACCTTGACAGAACCCCCCCCCTAGTGTACGATTAGCGAATCCTCGCAGAGAGGCCGCTTGATGCACTTATCGGTGTGCATTGAGCCAAACGGAAAGGAGCGGCAATCATGCGTGCCGTTTCCGGGGTGAGCGCGAAGGCCCGTCAGATCGATAGTTGCTGGGCGGAGCATTACCACGCTCAGCACGAAAACACCGACCGCGTTGTCGCGAAACCGCGCACGCGGCGCGGGCAGGCAAGATTGGCTTCTCGCGGGAAGCGATTTGCCTACCCCAAGGTGCCGCGTCCAGTACGCGACGACCTGGCCAGAAAAGCCAGGCACGTCGCACGCGGCATCGCGACATGGACTAACCTGGAGCTGATGGAGACATCAGCTCCAGAAGAATGCCAGTTCTTCTGGGAGTCCGCTGAGAGTCGCCCTGAGGGCAAGAGTTCTGGGACATACGTCCCAGAGTTGTGCTGGGAGGTGGTGTGTTCTGCCATGGAGGACTGGGAAGAGCGACAGCTCGCATCAGGTAACTGACGCCCAGCCGTGAGCCCGCGCGAACATATAGCGCGAGAGCTCCGGCGAAAGTCAGGCGGCCGCTCACCGAAAACGAGCATTCCGGCGACAGCTGTTTTTGCCTGCTCGGGTCAGGCGAAATGCACAAATCGCGCCGAAGGGGATCGGAGTCCCGCGGATTCAGCGTCGAATCCGCGGGCTCCGGCCCGCTTTCTTTTGCCGCACGAACAGTTCCGAACATCGCGGGGAGCGTTACCAGACACGCCTCGCTAAAGGCCAGAGCGCGAGCGTCCCAGAAAAAGACTTGACAAAATCTCTCTCTCTGCATATAATCAGCTTTGTCGTCAAGAGACGACTCGGGTTGCGTATCCGTTCCGATACCCCGAGGAGGTGGTCAAAGGATGCGGGGATGTAAAAACATCCGAGCGCCGCCCTAGTGGCAACCCCGGCACGACACTTCGCCACGACCCCGAAAGGAGGTGAGATGTCGGCAAACCGGACAATCAGGAAACTGATTTGTGCCGTCTCGTCGCGAGCTGACTCGACGCGATGAGATGTGAGTCAGGGAGTCAAAAAGTGTTCACCAGTGTGAACATAAAACGTCGGGGAGATTCCTCGGTGTGGGCACGTCGCCCGTCACCTGTTGGTGAACATCATCGCGGCGTGCTCGGCGTCCTGGTTAGATCCACAATGAACACCGCTGGTTCAACTTTACCAGCAGGGAATATCTAACCAGGCGCCTTCGCCATTTCATGGGAATTTGCCAAACCCCGAACTTTTTGCTAAACTAACCCGCGATGAGCGCGAAAACCACAACCAATTTAGTCATCGTCGAGTCGCCGGCCAAGGCCAAAACCATTGCCAAGTATCTGGGGCCGGACTTCCAGGTTTTGTCAAGCGTCGGGCATATTCGCTCGATCGCCAAGAAGCCGGTTAAGGGCGTCGAACCGATCGACACCGCGAAAGACTTTGCTACCGTTTACGAAATCGACCCCGAGAAGAAGAAAACTGTCGCCGAACTGCGCAAAGCCGTCAAAGAAGCCGACCAAGTCTGGCTGGCGACAGATGAAGACCGCGAAGGCGAAGCGATTGCCTGGCATTTGTGCGAAGTTCTGAAATTGGACCCGGCGAAAACCAACCGCATCGTTTTCCATGAAATCACCAAAGATGCGATCCAAAACGCCGTCAAAAATCCGCGCACCGTCGACATGGATCTGGTCAAGGCCCAGCAGGCGCGGCAGATTTTGGACCGCTTGGTTGGATTCGAATTATCCCCGGTCGTCTGGCGCAAAGTCCCCGGTGGTAAATCGGCAGGGCGCGTCCAGTCGCCAGCCGTGAAATTATTGGTCGAGCGAGAAAGAGAAATTCAGGATTTTGAGTCGAGTTTTGTTTTTAAAGTAAGCGGAGAATTCACAAAAGGTTCCAACTCCGCGTCATTCGCCAGTTTATCCGGCGAATCCAGTAATAATCGTCATTCCGAACTCGTTTCGGAATCTTCAGTTCCCCATGGAAAAAGCAGTGACAAGAAGATCCTGAAACAAGTTCAGGATGACAATAATATAATTAAAGCCAACTTATCCAAAGATTTTGCCACCGAAGAAGAATCTCGCGAATTTTTAGAAAGCCTATCCGACGCAAACTTTACCGTCAGCGAACTGGCCACTACCGAAGCCACAAGAAATCCTTTGCCGCCATTCACGACCTCAACATTGCAACAGGACGCAAACGCGCGCCTCGGCATGTCGGCCCGCACCACGATGAGCCTGGCGCAGCAGCTCTACCAACAGGGGAAAATCACCTACATGCGAACCGATTCGCTAAATTTGTCAAATCAATTTCTGGGCGCGGCTGGTAAATTCATCGAAGAAAAGTTTGGTAAGAATTATCTGAAAACTCGCAATTTCAAAACCAAATCTGCTGGCGCGCAGGAAGCCCACGAAGCGATTCGCCCGACCGATCCATCGCGTGAAGTCGCTGGCGACGACCCGCGGGCGCAGAAACTTTATGATTTGATTCGACGGCGGACTTTGGCGTCGCAGATGGCACCGGCCAAGATCGAACGAACGACAGTTACAATCGAAATCTCACGAGGCGAGGCGACTGGGCGGCAAGTCTCTCGCGCGACTCTTTCGGACGGCGAAAGTGTCAGCGGCGAGCCCCGTAACGACGGGCGCGAGACGCGGCGCGAAGACTTCGTTGGCCAGCCGCCGGTCGAAGACAAAGAAGATGTAAAGAAGATCCTGAAGCAAGTTCAGGATGACAATGATTTATTCTTTACGGCAAAAGGCGAAGTGATTTTATTTGACGGCTTCCTCAAAATGTACGGCACCAGCAAAGAAGAAATCCTACCAAAACTAACCACCGGCGACAATCTAAACGCCGAAGAAATCACCGCCCGCCAAACCTTCGCGCGACCGCCAGCCCGCTACACCGAAGGCTCCTTGGTCAAGAAACTCGAAGAGCTCGGTATCGGCCGGCCCTCGACCTACGCGACAATCATCGGCACAATCCAAACCCGCGGCTACGCCGAAAAAGGCGACAGCGAAGGCGAACCGCGCGAGGTCATCGAACTCAAATTAAGGCCGCGTCATTCTGCGGACGCAGTCTCGCAGAATCCAGGCGAAATTAATAGCCGGGTGGATCCTGCGACTTCACTTCGTTCCGCGCAGGATGACGGAGAAGTTACACGCGAAATCTTAACTGAAAAATCCGGCGCCACCAAAGGAAAACTCCTGCCAACCGCCAGCGGCTCGGTGGTAACCGACTTCCTGAACCTGCACTTCACCGACATCGACGACTACGATTTCACGGCCCGCATCGAAAACGAACTGGACGAAATCGCCGAAGCCAAACTCGACAAAACCAAAATGCTGCGCGATTTCTACGGCCCGTTCCACGCCCGGATCGACGCCAGCGACACAATCGAACGCAGCACCGTCGCCGGCCAGCGGAACCTGGGCAAAGATCCGAAAACTGGCCAGCCAATTTTCGCACGAATCGGTCGCTTTGGTCCGATGCTCCAGATGGGCGAAACTCCGGCCAAGGATGACAAGACTGCTGAAAAGCCACGCTTTGCCAACTTTCCGAAAAACGCTCGGCTGGAAACTGTCACTCTGGAACAGGCCCTGGAAATGTTCAAACTACCACGCATCGTCGGTACAACCACAGACGGTCAGGAAATCACCGCCAACATCGGCCGCTTTGGCCCTTATATTAAAGTGGGTAATTTATTCGTCAGCATCAAACCGCTCGATCCGTTTGAGATTGAAGAAAAGGAAGCCCGCGAACTCTACGCCGCGAAATTGAAAGCCGAAGCCGAGAAAAACATCGCTGATTTCGGCGACGGCCTGAAAGTCCTAAATGGCCGTTTCGGCCCGTATGTAACAGATGGCAAAAAGAACGCCAAGATCCCCAAGGAAACTGATCCGAAATCAATCACGCACGAACAGGCTAAAAAAATGATCGCCAACGCGCCAGAGAAAAAAGGAAGGTTCGCGCGAACTTCGCGGGGTAAATCTTCGGCCAAAAAGCCAGGCGCTGCAAAAAGCAAGGCGAAAACTTCGCGCAGTACAAAAACTAAGAAAAAGTAATGTTCTATATATTAGCACATGGAGAAGAAGAAAAATATGGACGAAAACCAAAAACTACAAGAGCCCAGGCAAGAGCAACAATCTCAACAGGCAGAGATTGCTACTCAAAGTACTGCAACCAGCAATACTGAAATGACACAGAATACTGGTCCGGCAAACAGCCGGCCATCGACGTTTGAACCAATAGGCAGCAGTGAGCTTGAGAATGTCAATTCTGGAAAGCAAAAAGTTGATATAGCCTTGCTTGTTTTCTTGGTAATGACCTTTTGGCTTGCCCTACTCTCTGTTGCAATTATATTTGCGATTACAGGCGATGAATCGGGATTGAGTTGGATGATTGCCCTGTTTTTCATTTGGCCAATGCTTCTTGTATCCCTCATTGCATCTCTCATCAACATAAGACGAGTAGAATCCATTGGCCAAAAACTTGGCAAGACGGTGAAAATGGCTGGGATTGTAATAGCCATAATGTTTGCTGTTTTTAGTATATTCGGTCTTGCCGGACGGCTAGCAGAAGATTACGGCAAGAGGAAGGCGGAGGAGCTAAACCAGCAGCAGTACTAATATCAAAGAAAATACCCTGGTTTCATTGTTTCTGGTAGATAGTGTTGTTGCTCGACTAGGCTTCTGACTGGCCTAATGCTTGACCTACTTATTACTTATAAAAAGATTTCACACCCAAAATTAAGTCTCGTCAATATTGCTAAAACCCGCGATCATTTCCTTAACCAAATCTTAACCACGATAAAACCGCCCGTTTGAAAACTCTTACAAAAACATCTTGCGTTAAAATAAAGTTTGTCGTATAATATACGCCAACGTGGGATAAGTTAATGAAACGGAAATCTATAGGAGAGACTATGGCCGACACACCAACCACCAAAACCGAGTTTGACGCGACCGTTCGTCGCATTTTGGACACGATCGACCGGCCGCGCGAACGCGAGGTCATCGAGCGTCGTTTCGGTTTGACCGGCGAGCGCGAGACCCTGGAACAGGTTGGTGAAACCATGGGCATTACGCGCGAACGCGTCCGCCAGATCGAAAAGGCGACTCTGATCCGTGCAAAACTTAGCCTGGATGACAACAAAAATCCGCAATTCGACGCCGCCGAAATCGAGCTGGTCAAGGCGCTGCACGAATTGGGCCGCGCCGCTCGCGTCGACGTCTTGACAAAACACCTGATGGGGAACGACAGCGTCAAGTCCAAGGCAATCGTTACGCTGCTAGCCGAACTAAGCAGTAAAACCATCACCACCATCGAAAACGATCGCTATTTCGCCGCTGTTGTCCTGACCGAAACCAAAGACGACCGCGCCGTCAAGGCCGACGCCGACCACATCATCGAGGTCCTGAAAAAGCACGGCCAGCCGATCACCCTTGACAAATTGCACAAACTGGTAGGTGGAAGCTACGAGCACCCCGACGAAGTCGCCGCCGCCGCCAGCGTCAGCAAGAACATCGCGACACTCGACGGTCAATGGGGGCTGGCCAGCTGGCCAATGGTCAACCCGCGCAACATCCGCGACAAAATCTTTGTAGTTATGAACAAAGAAGGCAAGCCGATGCACTTCAACGCCATTGCAACCGCTGTTAAATCGGCCAATTTCAGCCGCAACAAAATCACCGAACAGGCGATTCACAACGAACTGATCAAGGATCCGCGCTTTATTTTGGTCGGCCGCGGAATTTATGCGCTCAAAGATTGGGGCTACGAAAAAGGCTCGATCGCCGATGTTATTGCAAAGATTTTACGGGAAGAATCGCCGCTTCACCGCGAAGAAATCGTCCGTCGCGTTTTGAAAACTCGTCAGGTTCGTGAAGCTACTGTGCTGTTGAATTTGCAGAACAAGCCTCAGTTCAAGCGCGTCGCCAAAGCACAGTATGCGTTGGATGAAGAAACGGCAAAGTAAACCACTTGCATTTTCACCCCTAATATGCTATAGTTTTTAGAGCATGATTGCTTGGCTTTTTCAATTTTTCGCACAGTGGTACATCTGGGTGCCGCTGGTGGCAATTTTGGCCTACATGACTTACAGAAACTACAAGAAAGTCAAAGTGATCGACACCTACGACTATGTGCTGTTAACTCTGGAAATTCCGCGTAATAATGACAAGAAGGAACTGGCGGCCGAGCAACTCTTCGCGTCCTTACACGGTATCCTAAGGGACAAACAAGAGTTATCCATGACCGGCGGGCTACAGGAACACCTGAGTTTCGAAATCGCCAGCGTCGGCGGACAAATCCGCTTCTTCGTGCGCGTGCCAAAGCATTTGCAAAATTTCGTTGAGGGCCAGATCTATGCTCAATATCCGACGGTCCAGATTCACGAGGCCGACGATGATTATGCAGCTAACGGCGGTCATCATCCTGTGGCAGCGACGGCCGAGCTGGTATTAACGGATGATGAATTCTTACCGATTAAGACCTTCCAAAGTTTCGAGGTCGACCCGCTGGCCGGCATTACGGCGGCACTGTCCAAACTTAACCAGCAGAAGGAAGAAATCTGGGTGCAGATCTTGGCCCGACCGATCGCCGATGATTGGCACGCCAAGGCCGCCAAATTTGTTGCCCGCCTGAAAAGTGGCTTTGGCAGCAAAACCACCTCTGGTGGCTGGGTTTGGTTCGCCCAGATCATCGGAGCTCTATGGGCCCCGCCCGAAGGTGGCGCCGGCTCAACCACCACAAAGGAAATGTCCGAGCGCGACAAAACCCGCGTATCAGAGGCCGAGAAGAAATCACAGAAATTAGGCTACCAGGTCAAAATCCGTATCGCATACTTAGGATCCGAAATCGGCACTGCTCGCGGCCAGCTCAACGCCGTAGCGTCGGCCTTCAAACAATTCAATTCGACCAACCTGAACGGTTTTCGGCTAAGCAGCGCGCCGTCATTTAGGCGCGAGGACCTGCAAAAGTACACCGCGCGCTACTTCGCCGACAGCGGTTTTATCCTTAATATCGAAGAATTGGCTAGTGTTTTCCACCTGCCGCACACCAACGTCGAAACGCCTAGCGTCGTTTGGGCCAACTCTAAAACTGCCGAGCCGCCGAGCAAATTGCCGGTACTGACTGGCGAACGCGCCCACGATGACCAGATTTCGGCGTTTGGGCTAACCAATTTTCGCGGCATGCAGCAGCAATTCGGTATGTATCGCGCCGATCGCTCGCGCCACGTTTATATCATTGGCCAGACAGGGGTGGGGAAGAGTGGCCTGCTGGAACTACTGGCCTTGTCTGACGTTTTCCACAATCAAGGCTATGCGATCATTGACCCGCACGGTGATTTTGCGATCGACAACCTGAAATTTATTCCCAGTGGTCGGATCAAGGACGTCGTCTATTTCAACCCGGCTGACACGGCCTTTCCGCTAGGCTTTAACCCGATGGAAGTTTTTGATCCTTCACAAAAGAGCAATATTTCGTCCGAGATCATCGGCGTTTTGAAAAGAATGTTCGGCGACAGTTGGGGTCCGCGTTTGGAATATATCTTAAGGTACACGATTTTAGCTTTATTAGATTATCCTGACACGACCATGCTCGACATCACGCGCATGTTAACAGACAAGAAATTCCGCGAAAAAGTCTTGGCCGAAGTAAAAGACACCGTAGTCCTGCAATTCTGGCGCGTCGAATTCGCGTCATGGAACGACAAATTCGTCGCCGAAGCCATTGCGCCCGTCCTGAACAAAGTCGGCGCCTTTGTGGCCAATCCGATCATCCGAAACATCATCGGCCAGCCGAAAAGCACCTTTAACATCCGCGAGATCATGGACGAAGGCAAAATCCTGATTGTCAATTTGAGCAAAGGCCTGATCGGTGAAGACAACGCTTCGATTCTAGGGTCGTTCATGGTGACGAAAATCCAACTGGCCGCCATGTCCCGATCGGATATCGAAAGTGTAGAAGACAGAAGGCCGTTCTATCTCTACGTCGACGAGTTTCAGAACTTCGCAACAGATTCCTTCGCCGTGATTCTGTCAGAAGCGCGCAAGTACGGCCTGAATCTGACCGTCGCCAACCAATACGTCAGCCAGATGAGCGAGACCGTGCGCGACGCCGTATTCGGCAACGTCGGCACGATCATCGGCATGCGTGTCAGCGCCGAAGACGCGCCGATCCTTGCCACGCAGTTCGCGCCGCATTTCGAGGCACTCGATATTCTGCAGATGAACAACCGCGCCTTTGTCTGCAGTATGATGATCAGCGGCGAAAAGAACCCAGCGTTCAGCGGCACAACATTGAAGCTGCCGCCGGCGCAGGTCGACTACCTGCAGCAGATTATTGAGAACACGCGCCACAATTTCAGCCGCCCACGTCAAGAGGTCGAAGAAAAGATCGCAGCCCAAATCACACCACCGATCAATCTACAGAGCAGAACTGCTCAGCGTGCTGCCCGCAAGGCCGAAAATGAGACCTCTACTGACAACATTTCGCCTGCAGGCAAAACCGGCCCGCAAAAACTTGATCTGACAAAGGCTAATCAACCCGCTCCAACGAATCAGAATACAGCACCCGCCGACAAAAAACCCAGCAAACAAAAGCTGGCTGATCTGACGACCCTGGTCGCTGCCGCTCAAACTGTTGCCACCAGCACACCCGATCTTGCTTCTGAATATCCGAATATGCTACCTGGACATGTCCGAGATATCGAAAAATCGACTAACGAAGCCGAACTGGTTCTGCGCCGTCACGACAACGAAGCAACTGCCACCGACGTCAAAAACACGCGGTCGAAACCAGCGACTGCGGCACCGACCGACCTTGATATGAAACCCAAGCGCAAACGTAGCCGCTCTCGCCGCAAAAAGACAACTGAACCCAACGATAAATCTGCCGGCTTGCCGCCACCACCAACCTTTTCTCATTAATCTATTAATTACTGAAAAACCGGCTGATCTGTACAGCCGTATAGCTGACAAACAAAATCCAAAAAACAATGTCTAGCCAGCGCCTCTTGATCTTGTTCAAGAAATTGTTGAGAATTGGGAAAACATAGTACAACATTAACACCGACACTATCCCAAACGCCAGAGAATTAGGCAGACAAACATAACCGAACAGATTGAACGGTTGGTTACTGTAATTCCAAAACGGATTATAGCCAAGGAGAAACACCACGGCTGCAGCACAGATGAATTCGACCGACGTGGTCACTATTACACTTAGAGCATACGTCGCTACAATGCCAATTCGACCACGCAACACAAAAGGCCAGACCAGCCAGATCAATGCCAGCGCGCCCAAGCCATACGGCGCCGCCACTACAAAAAAAGGAATTCTGTCAATGTGCGACGGCTGGCCAAAGAGCAACGGAAGCGCCGCCCAGGCGTACTCCAACAAATGCCCGATAAACGAGAAAATCCAAAATATCAGGAAAGCATTTCGCCAAAATTTAAAACTTTTTAAATTTATTTCGTAAGTCGTCGGGATCGGCCGGAAGAATCTTCGTCGCGTTGATTTCTTCTTTGTCGTCATATTCCGCCCACCCCTAAAGATTAAAACAACTTATAAATTTCATCAGTCAAATCGTACAATTTCTGCGTGCGATTCTCCAAACGATAGTAATGGCGAATGTAAAAGCCTTCGAGAGCTGTTAGAACCAGCGCAATCGCATACATCGGCCAGATCTCTGGAACAAATCCGAATTTCAGCCAGAGAATAATACTAAGAGCCCACGCAGCAAACATCAACCCCGCAAAAAAGAAGGTAACCGCCAGATGAATCGCTCGCTCGTGCTGGAAGTTTTTTGTCACACGATCGTGGTACTGCGCCAGCGCTTCAATGTCATTGCGGTCGGGCTTTTGCTGTTTTGTCAGAGCAGCAATTTGTTTCTCGATGTATTTATGGTGTTCCGTGATTTTCTTGTCCATGCGGATATTGTAGCATATTTAGAGCCCATGCCACGGCATCAGGCAGTTCACCTCCACGGGTTAATAAAACGAACTTAGCACATCCAGCAACTGAACAGCATATAGTATACGCACCATTAATCAGCGGCCTTGCGCTTTCGCCACATAAAGTTAAATCATGCACCGCTTCCTGTGCCTTATGTCTATCTTCGCATGTTGCACGCTCCGAGCATACACAACATACTTGCAGCATATCGCGCAAATCATGTACAGTTGGTAGCCGATTTGACGATAATTGACCTTTAGTGCCTTCTGTTATAACGATCTATAATATGCTATCTCTCTGTTTGTCAAGACACCATTTTTATGTTTTTGTAAAGAAACGCTACGTATCTCTTGTGCTCGCAGACCGCCCGTGATATAATTTACGTCACATTATGGCTAATAATCAACTGGACAACCTAGTAGTCGTAGTCGCTGTACCGCGGCTGTGTTTCAGTTTGATTGAAGCCCGAGCGTAAAAGCTCCCCAGCACAGCCAAGAAATATGTGGCTTCGATCGCGAAGTCAATTTTTAATTTTGGAGAACAAGAATATGGGTCATGGAATAAAAGACCTGTTCAAAGGTCCGGAAGAGGGGAAAGACAGCCTAACTTACTCTGTTGAAAATATTATTAATGTTGATATTTTTATTAGGGCAGACGGTTCAGTTACAAAAGAGACAAGGGCCTGTTATGGCCAAACTGGGCGGTCACTTTGTGTTGAGATTAAGTTGTTAAGACCGAGCGATGGTGGTGATATTAAGGAGATAATAAATGTGTATGATGAAGGTGGCACTCCGATTAATGGATCTCCCGATGCAGACGCTGCCGAAAAAGAAGCGAGGAATATATGGAGAAGAGATATGAATCAGTGCATTATTAATGTAGCAGCTACTATGTGCGTTTCTGCAGTGAGGCTCCAACTCTAGAGAGCCAACACTTAATTACATGGGCAAAAAGAATAACAGCCCCGAACAACAAAGAACAGTTAAAAAAATATTAAGATGGGCAACCGGCCCCGATGAGTACGGAAGATACTATATTTCGTCCGAAAGCTATTCCCGTAGACTACAACTAGACACGGCCACAGCCATGACCGCCTTGAGGGCATGCGGCTACTCAGTACAAGAAGACCATAGCAAAAGGCAAAGGGGATTAACATTCTGGCCAAAAACATAATGGCAACAGACGAGCACTAGGCATACTATTGTGATATAATACCAGCATGTACGACATCAAACTCATCCGCGAAAACCCCAAGAAGGTCCAGCAAAACGCCATTAACAAAGGCTATGGTGATTTGTCGGTAGAAGAATTATTAAGCCTGGATGACGATCGGCGGCAATTACAACAGCAGGTTGATGAACTGCGCGAACAGCGCAACCAAAATGCAAAACAGATCAAGGGTGGCGGAAAACCCGACCAACAATTGGTTGATCAAGGCAAGCAAATCAAAATCCAACTGGCCGAGCGCGAAGGATATTTACAATCAGCCGAAGAAAAATTCTGGGATTTGCTGAAGCGATTTCCAAACATGGCACTGGACATGGTGCCAGTAGGGCAAACCGAAGACGAGAATGTTGAAATCCGCCGCGTTGGCGATCAGCCGAAATTTGACTTCACGCCTAAAAGCCACGCTGAATTAGCCGGGAGCCGTGGCTGGCTGGACGTGCCGCGCGCTGTCAAAATCGCCGGCAGCCGGTTTGTTTATGTAAAGGGCGATCTGGCACGGCTTGAATTTGCGCTGTTTCAATATGGCATCGATGCTTTAACCAACCCCAAGAAGATCGCTGAGATAATTGAGCAGGCTGGACTGAAAGGCAAAGTTTCTGATGTGCCATACACTTTTGTCCTGCCGCCAGCCGTTGCGACGACCGCTGCTTTCGAAGCCACTGGCCGCCTGAACAAGCAAGAGCAGACTTACAAGATTGAAGAAGAAGATCTCTGGCTGAACGCATCGGCCGAGCACGTCATGGCGCCGATGTACCTGAACGAAATCCTGGACGAAAAGGAATTACCGATTCGCCTGCTCGGCTACACAACGGCCTTCAGAAGGGAAGCCGGCACCTACGGCAAAGACACCGAAGGCATGTTCCGCCTGCACCAGTTCAACAAACTGGAAATGGAATCGTTCACCACGGCTGAACAGGGTATGAACGAACACTTGTTCCAGATCGCCATTCAGGAATATTTGCTGCAAGAATTGGGTTTGCCATATCGCGTGCTAGAAAAATGCACCGCTGACATCGGTCGACCGAATGCAAAAGGTGTTGATATTGAAACGTGGATTCCGTCGCAGAATACTTACCGTGAAACGCACACGGCGGATTATTTGACAGATTTTCAGACCCGCGCCATGAAAACCCGTGTGCGAATGGCTGACGGTTCGCTGGAATTGGCGCACACCAACGACGCGACGGTCTTTTCCGAGCGTCCGTTGATTGCTATCATCGAGAATTTCCAAAACGAGGACGGCACGGTGCGCGTGCCTGAACCTTTGCATAAATACTTAGGCAAAGAAATTATTTAACTTATGTTATAATAGCATCATAGGAGGATATTTTAACCATGAGCGACAAAACCTTAAGCGTAGAAATCACCGGCATTCATCTGGACATCGACGACAAGACCCGAAAATACGTGTCCAAAAAGTGCAACAAGCTGGTCGATTACATCCCGCGCCACGCCCGGCCGTCGGCCTTTGCCAACGCCAAACTGACCCTGGTCGACCGCAAGGACAACAACAAATACGAGTGTGAAATTGTCTTGACATTGCCTGACAAAACTCTGGTCGCCAGTGACACCGCGCAGAACATAATGGCCGCTGTCGACATCGTCGAGGCCAAATTACGCGGCCAAATCCGTCGTTACAAAACCGAACGCGCCGACAGCGTCAAGCGCGGCGGAATCATGGCGCGAGCAAAAGGCGTTTTGTCTAGACGAAAATAATTTTTCAGTTAGCCCTTGCATTAACCAAAATCTGTGCTACAATCTTCTCATATGATTAACTTCAATCAACGAAATTTCAGCCTACTACTCGGTCTCATGCTACCGCGGCTGTGTTTCAGTTTGATTGAAGCCCGAGCGTAAGCTCTCTAGCGCAGCCGAAAAAGTGGCTTCGATCAAGAAGTCATTTTTTAATTTTGGAGAAGAATATGAGACGTGGAATAGAAGGTATGTTTACCGATACGAAAGAAGCAACCCCCCCCCGTGACGATTGGCCATCTGATGTAAAACCGGGTGATTGGGAAATAGTGTCGGCCTATGCCCAGCCAGAGGAAACGGGCGTAGTTACTGGCGGTGACTCTAATGTTTCAGATTATGCACATAGAGTCGACCCACCCGATGTCCAGGAAGCTATGAGAGATATACGCTAGAAGGTGTTTAAACAAAGGAGAAGATTATGACAATACCCGAGACCGTTAGAACCCCCCCCCTAGATATACCAAAGGAACTGAAAATAGGTGACTGCATAGTTACCATCACTGGACCAGATGGTCAAGCGATAACTCTTGAGAATTTTGAAGAAATAGCGGCGAATTTTACCCAACAAGCCTTTTCCCTAAGGAGATTGAGCAATATTAGTGAGCAAGTTGCCGCTATCCGTAATTCCGCTGATCATACCGGTGAAGTATCACAACAAATAGATAGTCAAATTCCACCAACAAGAATAACGCGATCAATTAGCACTACTGGTATCAACTTGGCGGCAGCGCAACAGCTACCAGCGTTGCCAGATCAACAATTACCCACGGCTCCTGTAGAGATTATACCAGTAGAACCAACCGAGGTCCCAGATATAACCCAGACAGGACAAAACGCTCAACATGATAGACCAGACGACTCCTTCAACCATAGAATTGAGATTGGCAGTACAGAATCAGCAGTAGATCCGGCCATGCGTGAACGTATAGCGGCCGCGATAAAAAAAGATTCCCGGTTCGACGCAGTAGCAGGAGAAATAAGGTTATCTGGACTTGATCTTACCAGCCTAAGGATTCCTGTTCGATATTTGGGTGGAAACTACGCAGGAGGCTTGGACATTGACTTTTTACAAGAGGCCGCAAAAAGTCTTGGTATTAGTATAGAGCCAGTCGCCAGACAAGTTGTTATAAAGATCTTTCCTGATGAAATACCTATACAAGATCAATGATTTCTATAGCATTTCCCCGCAAAATCTGCTAAAATAACTACATCGTTAATCAAAGAGAGGTATTAAGGGGTTTTAAGAATGGCCAGAAAGAAATCACAAACAGGGGCGGCGACAAATGCCGGAGCCGCGCCGACTTCGCATAAGCAAAAGATCCTCGGCAAAGTTTTCGGCGATCCACAGAAGAAGATCCTTAAACGCATCAGTAAACGGATTGACGCCGTTAACGCTCTGGCGCCGAAATACGAAAAAATGACCGACAAGGAATTGGCCGAACAGACCGAAGTCCTAAAGAAGAAGCTAGCAAAACTCAGCAAAAAACAAGCCGCCGATGACAAGAAATCCCTGAATAAAGAAAAATCTGCCGCAAAAGGCGCCAAGAACTCCAAAACCGCGGCTGCCAAGACAAAGGCCGACAAATCCGATGTCATTGCCGAGCGCAAGATTATGCACAAACTGTCCGACGACCAGCGTGAAAAATACGCCAAAGCCGGCACCGCGACCATCGACGACTTCAACGCGCTGGACGCAATTCGCCAGCGCCGCGCCGCTCAAAAACGAAAGAATGCGCTGGACGAAATCCTGCCCGAAGCTTTCGCCGTAGTCCGCGAAATGGCCACGCGCGTTTTGGGGCAGCGCCACTTTGACGTTCAGTTAATTGGTGGCCTGGTCCTGCACGAAGGCAACGTCGCTGAAATGAAAACTGGCGAAGGTAAAACTCTTGTCGCCACGGCACCGGTTTACCTGAACGCCTTGACTGGTCGCGGTGTTCATGTTGTGACGGTCAACGATTATCTGGCGCAATTGCACGGCGGCTGGATGGGCTCGCTGTATCACGCTTTGGGTTTGAAAACAGGGGTGATTATCAACGACGCGTCATACGTTTACGATCCGGATTTCAAGAACGAGGAGCACTTTGACGAGAGGATGCAGCACCTGCGACCGGCCACACGCAAGGACGCTTACACGGCCGACATTACCTACGGCACGAACAACGAATTCGGGTTCGACTATCTGCGCGACAACATGGTTTCTGAGCCGGAACTTTTGCGACAGAGAGAACTGAATTTTGCCATCGTTGACGAGGTTGACTCGATCTTAATCGACGAAGCTCGAACGCCCTTGATCATCAGCGCGCCAGCCGCCGAAAATCCCGAAATGTACATCAAATTCGCCGCTGTCGCCGCGCAACTGACGCCGCCGACCAAAACTGTTACATCCGGCGTCAAAAACCCGATCACCCACAAACGACTGGATGGGCTAGAAGACGAACCAGACGGCGATTACGTCCTTGACGAAAAGCGCCGAAGTGTTACTTTAACCGAACAGGGCGTCGACAAAGTCCAAAAACTCCTCGGCCTGAAAAACCTTTATTCGCCGGAACATATTCGGTCAGTCTATCACATGGACCAAGCCCTGCGCGCCCAAACCCTGTTTAAACGCGACAAAGATTACGTCGTCAACACCGACGGCGAAGTCATCATCGTCGACGAATTCACCGGTCGCCTGATGCAAGGCCGCCGCTATAACGAAGGCCTGCACCAGGCAATCGAGGCCAAAGAAAAAGTCCCGGTCCTGCAGGAATCGCAGACCTTGGCGACGATTTCTTTCCAGAACTACTTCCGCCTGTACGACAAGTTGAGCGGCATGACGGGAACCGCCTTTACAGAAGCCGAAGAATTCCAACAGATTTACAGCCTGGACGTGGTGCAAATCCCAACCAATCGCAAAATCCAACGTAAGGATCACAACGATAAGATTTTCAAGACAGAGAAGGGAAAAATCGCTGGGCTAGTCGAGGATATCAAGAAATACAACAAAGAAGGCCGCCCGGTGCTAGTCGGTTCGGCCTCGATCAAGAAAAACGAACTGATTTCGACCGCCCTCGACAAGGTCGGTCTGAAACATGAAATGCTAAACGCCAAAAACAATGAGCGCGAAGCTGAAATCGTCGCCCGCGCCGGCCAGAAAGGCGCCATCACTTTGGCGACGAACATCGCCGGCCGCGGTACCGACATCATGTTGGGCAAAGGCATCGCCGACAAAGGCGGCCTGGTCGTCATCGGTTCGGAAAGGCACGAAGCCCGCCGCATCGACAACCAGCTGCGTGGTCGTGGCGGCCGTCAGGGCGACCCGGGCGACACAGTTTTCTACGTTTCAACAGAGGACGACCTGATGCGAATCTTCCAGGGTGAAAGGATCTCGGCGTTAATGGGCCGACTCGGCGTCGCCGAAGACCAGGCCATCGAGAATAAGGCCGTTTCGAAAACTCTCGAAGCCGCCCAAAAACGCGTCGAGGGCTACAACTTTGACACGCGCAAAAACGTCGTTCAGTACGACAACGTCATCAACCGTCACCGCAAAGTCGTTTACGCCATCCGCCGCAAAATTTTAGAGGGCGACGACATTTCGCCAGAAATCTTCCGCCTTATCGACGCGCGGCTGAAGGCCTTCTTTGGCCACCGCGTACGAAAAATGGACGAGAAAACTTTGGAAGAATTGACCGCGGTCTTGCCAATGGAACATAAAGAAATCGAAAAACTAGCCCGCATAAAAAACGACAAGAAGCGCCAAGCTGCCGCTCGCCAAGCCGCGATGAAGCTTTACGAATCGCAAGAAAAAGATCTTGGCGCAGAATTGTTAAGAGGCGCCGAGCGCGAAATCTACATGCAGGTCCTCGACGTCCTATGGATGCAGCACCTCGAGAACATGCAGCACCTGCGCGACGGCATCCACTGGAGAAGCGTCGGCCAGCGCGACCCGCTGGTCGAATACCGGTCAGAATCGCAGAAGCTGTTCGACTCGTTGCAAGAAACTCTGCAGAATGAAGTATTGAAAGTAATCTTCCACCTGCGTTTAGGCGATATAAATGAACAGAAAGTTACCGACGACGAATACGATTCCGAACTAACCCGCGCTGCCGAAACCGCCGTCGAACGCGGTGTCAACGAAATCGGTTTACCGGAAACGCGAAATTCGGATGAGGATTTCAAACCAGCGAAAACTACAGCTGAGAAGAACCGTGCAAAGAAGACAGCGCAGAAGAAAAAGAAGGCCCAGCGGCAGAATCGGAAGAAGGGGCGGAGATAAAATTCAAAGACAAACTCCCGCTTGACCGACCACGCGAAAAAATGAAATCTCGCGGCGCGGCTGTCTTGTCCGACCTTGAACTGTTGATGGCCATCATCGGCAGCGGCGTCGGCGGCCATGACGTGACGCAGATTTCGCGCAATATCAAACGACTGCTGAATAAACACGGCATCGACATTCCGCGCGCGGAACTTGAACAAATTCCGGGCCTGGGCGAAGCAAAGATCAGCGAACTGTTGGCCGCGTTTGAACTGGCGCGACGACATCTAATTCAACCTGACAATTTAATCATAGATTCGCCGGATAAAGTCGCCGACCAACTAACCGACATTCGCAACAAAAAGCAAGAATACTTCGTTGTACTGACGCTTGACGGCGCAAATCGTTTGATCAGCAAACGCGTAATTTCGATCGGCACACTGACAGCGTCGCTGGTCCACCCGCGTGAGGTCTTCGCCGAAGCTATCACCGACCGCGCCGCGGCAATTATCGTCGCCCACAATCATCCGTCGGGCGATCTGACCCCGTCGCCGGCCGACCACGAAGTTACGCAGCGCCTGACAGAATCGGGCAAACTTCTCGGCATTACTTTGACCGATCATGTAATTGTGACCAAAGAAGAGTTTCGCAGCATCGTATAGTTCTCCACATACCCCGGCAATAGAAGGTAATACTAGGTATTGACGATGACAATACGCTTGTGCTAAACTATTATCATGAGCAAAAAACCTGTGATCAAGCCCGTAATTATCACCGTCAAAGCCGACCCCGGTCTAAAACTAGCCGCTCAGAAAAAGGCCGACAACCTGGGCATCACCATCAGCCAAGTGGTTCAGCAGGCTCTGCGCGATTTTCTAGAGGAAGAAAATTACACTTTTCGTCCCAGCAAACCGGAAACCGCCAGCTTGGTCGAAGAAGCCCGGGCCGAATATCATCGCGGCGAATACAAACGTTACAACAATTAGCATGTCAAAGGAGGTGGGATGTCAGACGCGGATTTAAGAATGGCCTTGCGACAATCGAACGCTAAATCAAATTCGATTTATGAACAACTGACCAACTACATCAGCCGAGTCGAACAACAAGTCCTGGCCATGTGGACCTTGCGCGAACTCGGCCGCTATTATTTCACTGACAAAAAAGGCCTGCTTGACGACTCGACCAACATCCGCGACAACGTTATGTCCGTCGGCTTCTATTTCAAACCAGCCAACTTCAAACTGACTGACATTGACGTCGCCCAGAGCGTTGATCGCAGCGAACTGATCATCCGCATCTCCTTCCAATGCGGTAAAGAATCCGACTCAAAAATCCTCCACACCGAAAAATACGAAGGTGGAAAATACTACACATTAGCTTCGGCCGTCAAAGATATTTTCTCTGTCATTCAGGATGAAGTCTGGGATATGTGTGAAGGGGGACAGGCATCACGTAACTAGATCTTGCTTGAAAACAGTTTGCCCGGCTTGATCTTCCGCACGCCGAATAGATATATAATTTCCAAAAGTCCGGCTGTATTAACCACTATCATTATGACGTACCACCATGGTTGCTTCTTGCGGGCGGCATGCCATAGCGCAAGGCCCTTCCAAAACAGCGCCCAAACGATCAGTACGACGAGCAGCGCTGTCTCCGTACTGGTGAGATGATGACATGAACTCATAATTCTCCCTCCCATTTTAATAATTACCATTAGCATTATAGCACGATTAGTGAATCACGCATATTTTACCAACAGCAGGAAAAGCTGTCTTGTCGGAATTGCACCACCGATAGGCGTTGGCATCCATGGATCATTTCTTTGTTTGCTTTTGCTTATTCTCAATCACCTTCAGCCGCCACCGCGTGATGTAAGCAATCAAATCATAATCAATCGTCTGATCATACGGAAACTGAATCGCGCCTTTGGTCGTGTGAAGGCCGACCAGCCGATCTTTGAAGGGCGCCAACGACAAATCGCCTGGATAAATCCCGAGATGGTTTTTGAACGCCGCAAAGTGAATCAGGTTTTCGCCTTGCCAAAACGTCGGCATCCGCCAGGCGATTTTTTCTGTAGCATCCGGCGCAGCCGTCGCAATCGTTTCGCGGACCTTTTTCAAAATCGGCTGGATTTTCTTGTCCTGCGCAGCGATATATTCGTCGATTGGTGATTTCATTTTCTTTTCCTTTCTTTTACGGTTACCTGGATATTATCGCCAGCTTGCTTGCCGATACTGGCGCGTATACTTTTCAGAACTCCGATAATATAACAGATAGAACCGTCAGGATTTTTGATTCCCATGTTGACGATGCTGCCATCATACGGCTCGCCGTCAAACGTGGCGTGGACGGCAACGCGCCTCCGGCCGAATTCTTTTCTAATGTCAAAGGGGACAGCAATATAGGCGCCGTCTTGGTCGGGGACTTTTTGGATGATGGCCTTGAATTTGTATGTTTTTGGATTCATTGATCGCGCCTTTCTTTGACCAATATAATACCATACTCTATGATATAATTAACATATGTCAAAAGACCCATTGAGTGATCTGCAAAAGAAGATAATCGAATTCCGCGATGAACGCGATTGGAAGCAATTTCATAATCCCAAGGATTCGGCGATTTCGCTCGTCCTGGAAGCGACCGAATTCCTTGAACATTTTCAATGGAAAAACTGCGAAGAATGCACCGAACACGTCTGCAAGAAAAAGGAAGACGTCTCGGACGAACTGGCCGATGTGCTGTATTGGGTGCTGCTGATCGCCAACGATCTGGACATCGACCTGTACGAAGCCAGCCTGCGCAAACTGGCCAAAAACCATGCCAAATACGATGTCAAAAAGGCCAAAGGCAATCACAAGAAATACACGGAGCTATAGTATGATTTACAGATTCACCGGCTTGCCCGAAAACTGGATAACCGGCATCGGCCTGAACATGTGGGCGCTGAACGAAAAGAACAAAGGTATTTGGGACAAGCTCGAACCCGGCGACATCGCCTTGTTACACTCCACCAGCAAATCCGACTACGGCCGAAGTAAAACCGTTTCGGCCGTGATTGGTTATGCCCGCATTTCTAACAAAAAGTGGATAACAAATGACCCAACGTGGATGCAGGAAAAAGCCTCGGGCGAAATCATGTGGCCGTACGCCTTTAAATTTGATCAGATTCTTTTGTTCAACGACATGCCCAGGATAGAATTTAACAAAGACAACATGGGAAAGAGCCGCAAGCAGCTGGACACCGAAGTGCAAATTCTGTCGGCCAGTGGGATCCCGCTTTCCAGGTTGAATCGAATGGCAAAAGAACGCGATCCAAACGTGCCAGGTTTTCCGATTAACGGTTCATCGTCCAGAGTAAATCCGATCTACGAAGAAATAATCCTGACCGACCGAAAAGAACTTTTCTCGTTTTCCGGCGATGCCGACGACATGGAAATCGCCGAAGAAATTGGTGACATATACGATCCGCAAATCGCTGAGGAAAGCATCGACGTTGTTAAGAAAAAGGCCGTGGAATTCAAGCAAACAAAAGAAGGTTACGCCAGGCGAGCCGGCATCAGCAAAATCCGCATCGATAACGAGGTCCAGAAAAGGCGCATCGCCCGGCTCCAAGATCATACCTGCCAAGTTTGCGGTTTCTACTGCGAATATGTCCGAAAGAATGGCCGCAAAGGGTGGATAATCGAAGTCGATCACATCATAGATAAAAACAAAGGCGGCACCGAGGAGGCAGGGAATTTGTGGGCGCTATGTCCAAATTGCCATGCCAAGAAGACCCGCGGGGTGATAGTGATCGATCCGGTGCGGCGGGTTGTTACTCAGGACGGTGAGGTCGTTAGTATACGAGATGGGCATTTGGGGTGGCAAGAATAATGAACGCTAAATCTAACAAAAAGAAGGTCGTTCCAGTTTTTACAAAACCGGAATATTTATCGGAGACAGACAAGTTTGAGAGTTTCAATTTAACTACCGAGCAAATTAGAGAAAGCAAGAGGATGTCGGAAATCATTAAATTGTATTCTGACAAAAAGCAGTCCAGAATAATAGCATACTTAGGTGCATTTGGTAGTGGTAAAAGTGTTGTTTTGCACGATGCAACAACGAGTCTAAAGAATATATCTACAGTCAATTTCGATATCTGGCAGTATTCAAATGATTCCCAGATTTGGGATAGCTTCATAATTAGTTCGATATCAGACATATCAGGGAAAGAAAAACAGGACATTGCTAATGACATAGACGGGCGCGACGGCACACCAGTGCCCATGCAGTTTTTGAAAGGTCTGGCAGGATTCCTCGCATTGCTTGTCATATACGGGGTAGCCTCTTTTGTGCTTTGGAAACTCCTTAAGGGCACTGATTTCTGGCGTGCATTCATGATATATGCAATACCATTGTTCTTTACTGTAGCTGCACTACTTGGGATAACGACATTGTTCCCAAAAACAAAGAGTAGCATAACTAGAACATTCCAATACGAGAAAAAGTTGATTGACACGATTAATCACAACAAGAGAACGTGCGTTATGGTAGTTGAAGATGTCGACAGAACAGAGGGCGGGGAAAGATTTTTAGAGTCATTGCACGTATTCTTGCAGAATGACAAACTTAAGCAGGCTGTAATAGTAATTTGTCCACAGGATACCGGGTCGTTTGGATCTACCAAGAAGCCGCCCGTCGGCACATTGCAGACATTCAATATTAACAAGCTTGGACGATCAATAAAAATCTACGATGACGTTATAAACAGTTGGCTGCCAAACAAAATGAATATGGAGTCTTTGCAAAAATTATTGGATAATCTAGGCAATAATGACAAAAAGTTTCTCGAGATTGCCAGGCAATTAGTGGAGATAAGCGATAACGAATCTATATTAAATATACGAGCTTTGAAGTTTATCTTTCGAGAGATTTATGATTTACAATTGCATCATCCAAACGTAAACGTTTATCTTGCTCTAATTTGCGTTTCATCGAGATATATCACCACGAAAGAATTGTCATCTAGCACTCAATTATCAAGCACAATTATTAGCAGCATTAAAGACATTCTTTATAATAATAGCGGCAAGCTCAGGCCAAGGGTTTGCGATATATTTTTATTGGCAATAGACCAGAACGCCAAATCATGGCTAGAAGAACATAGCCGATTAAAAATTAGCATTGCCTTTAAAGAGTTAGATGGCAGGGAATATGAGACTGAGCTAAAAGATTATGCAGATGCTACGGTTGCCTATTCACATACACCACCCCCTACGACTCTTGATGTGAGTGTCATATTGGACAATAAGTATAGGAAGCTAATGTATTAAATGAATAGGATCAGACATCGCGGCTATAACTATAATAATACCGCCAGTATTGACAAACTACATTGCGCCACTTCTTTAAGGCAAATAAGGAGCAGGAATTAATGGACCAAGACCTTGCCCTCGAAATCCTCCTCGCTGGCCACAGCGCTTTCTTGACTGGCGCAGCCGGCACGGGCAAGACACACACACTGAACGAGTTCATCCGCCTGAGCAAGCAAGCCAAAAAGAAAGTCGCTGTCACAGCGACGACCGGCATCGCTGCGACGCATTTGGGCGGGAACACGATTCACGGCTGGTCGGGCATTGGCGTGCTCGATTCCTTGCCGCGGCGATTTTTCGATAATCTAGCCAAGAGCCGGATCGAGAAAATCGAAAAAGCTGATATTTTAGTTATCGACGAGATTTCGATGTTGCACGATTATCGGCTGGATTTGGTTGACGAAGTTTGCCGAATGATTCGGAAAAACGACGTGCCATTTGGTGGAATTCAAGTCGTCTTGAGCGGAGATTTTTTTCAGTTGCCGCCCGTCACACGTAAAGAAAATCGCGAAAGTGCCGCGCGAAATTATGATGGAATTGACGACGATTTTGACAACAACGATTCTTCACAAAATCCTAAAACTGAGTTTGCTTACCATGCAAAATCTTGGCAGGACCTGAACCCAACAATTCTTTACCTAGAATCGCAGCACCGCCAAACAGACGACGATTTCCTCGACATTCTTAACAAAATCCGCCGAAAAGAAATAACGCGAAAAGACGCCGAAAAAATCGCCGCGCGTTATAATGCAAACCTTAGCGATAACCAGGAAATCACTGAACTCCACACGACAAATCGCGACATAGATTATATTAACGATAGAAAAATGAACGAATTGCCCGGCGACTTCATGGAGTTCGAAATGACCCACACCGGCGCGGAAAATTACGTTGAAAGAATGAAAAAGTCCTGCCTGGCGCCGGAAATCCTGCGCCTGAAAAAGGGCGCGCTGGTCATGGCGCTAAAGAACGATCCCGAGCAAGGTTTCGTCAACGGTTCAATCGGGACAATTATAAAATTCGCCGAGCCGTTCAACCAGCCGGTCGTCGAATTCCGTAACGGCCGGAAAATCACGGTTTGCGAAGTATCGTGGGAAATGCGCGATGGCGATAGAAAACAAGCGTCCTTGACGCAAATTCCGCTGCGGCCAGCCTATGCGATAACGGTTCACAAATCTCAAGGTATGACGCTCGATGCGGCCAAAATCAATCTGAAAAACGTTTTTGAGCCGGGTATGGGTTATGTGGCTTTGTCGCGGGTAAAATCGCTGGATTCCTTGTCAATTCTCGGCCTACATAGTAAGGCCTTCTTTATTCATCCCGAAGTCCTTGAGAAGGATCAGGAATTTCAAAAACTGTGTGCTGAAGCAAAAACTAAATTTGCAGATCTTCTTAAAAACAAAAAGAAAAGGGAAGAGCGAGAGAAAAAGAAGTCGAAAAAGTCCACCGAACCAGGCGAAAAATCCGACAAATCCAAAGCCTGGGCGGAGAAATTGGCGCGTATGCGTGAAACATATCCGAACGCCTACATGCCGTGGAGCAAGGCCGATGACGAAAAGCTCGCCAAACTATTCAAGAAAGGAGCTAAGATTAAAGAATTAACAGAGGGATTTGGCCGCCATCCAGGCTCAATCCGCGCGCGGCTAAAGAAACTTTTCGGTGAAGACGTCGAGATCAAATAAACCTTTATTATAATCGAGAAAACACTTGCAAAAACCAAACCGCTTGTGCTATACTGCTAAAGTAGGAGAAATAATAGATATTTTAAAATAACAAAAGAGGGCACGATGGCAGAAGAGCAAACCGCATCACGAAAAATAAACAAATGGGTCTGGCTATTAATTGTACCGCTATTATTACTGTTAACAGTATCAATTAATTTAGTCATGTCCAAGAACGCCCACGCCGCCGCTGGCGCTAGATACGCCGGCCAGGAAGAGGTTCAGCCTGGGTTTGTCTGGAACGCTTGGTTCGGCAACTACCAGTTGTTCGCTGATGGCAGCATCGTTTATTGTGCCGCCGAAACTGGCCTGGACGGTCCACCAGATACGACGGCCACATATTACGGTAGTGTTGAATTTGTCAACAGTTGGCAGGGCGGAGTTTTCAATCCTTTCCCTGATCAAGGCATGGGGCCAGTCGTTACTGGCGCGAAACTAAATCAGGCCGCCTACATTTTATCCAAATACGGCGCGACCAACGATAACCGACTGGCTAGCGTCATTTACGCCGCGATGATACAGAATTTTGAAGCAGTGCCAGCCGTTCGACAACTCGCCGTCGCCGCCCGACAGGCCGAAATCGACGCACTTTGGGCTGAGGCCGTCGCTAACGCTGGGCCCTACACCGTTGATCCAATTATAACTGGTGCTAATCCCCGCAGCATTCCACGCAGTGGCGACGTTACTAACGTTGGCGCTAAGAGTGCCACCGGTAACTGGCAGTCCGGTTATCCCTTCACGCTAACGATGACTGGCGATGCCGTCTTCTTGCCATCTGCAGGTATAACTCTTAGCAACGGCGACCAGACCGCCACAGGCACAACATCCGGCAGTCCGATTTCCGTACCGTGGGAAGCTACCGACACCGGACACTTTTCGGTCAATTTGAAAGTCGAAAACTTGCCGCATTATTTGATAGCTATTCGACGCGCTGCCAACCCGAACGACCAGGACGTGTTCGCAACACAGCAGACCTACATGGACGCGACGACGACCTATGCTTACCAATCTTTCCAGCCCTCGTCCTCATCACAGGCTGTCCACCAAGTCTTTGTTGGCGAAGAAGTCTACGATATCGTCTGGCCGCAAACTGATGGAACCTACGGCTGGGCCAGGGACGAATTCGGTGAATATGTCCCGGTAGTTTACACTGTGACTGCTTACGGACCGTACGCAGAACGCCAACCGCTACAACCCCACGTACCTGCTGGCGCACCAGTTGCTGGTGTTGAGAAATTCACAGCCACCGGCCCCGACGAAGAACACAAAGTTTCCTTTGGTAATGATTTAACACCAGGCTGGTACCACTTCGTCGTCTCGGTCGAGAAGGCCGATCAGGATCCAATGTATGTCGACTACATCGACGACAGCTATTTCGCGCCGTTCGCCGAGGACAACGAAACAACCTACGTGTCAGTCCGTGCGCCCATGGCGGGCTTCATGAACCTGCTCAAGAATCCCACTGTTATTTTGACTCTGGGCGTAGCTTTGGCCATCGCCTTATCCATTCTTACCAAGAAGAGGATTAGCAAAAAGACTACAGGTCGGGCTCGGCCTTAATCACTTATCCCAAGAAAATCCCGTACCGAAATGTCCCCACGCGGCCGAAGCTTCGTATTGCGGTTTAAGCAGATCAAGCTTCTTGATGATCCCACGCGGCGTCAAATCATACTTCGCGTCGATAACCTCGTGTCGACCGTCGATAATGACCGTTCTCTCCAAAGGCTCGGCCACACCAATCGCGTAAGCCAGTCGTACGAAAACTTCATGCTGACCGCCGAATTTGTCAGCTTTGCACGCCAGATGGTCACAGTTTTGTCGCACTTCGCGCAAATAATCCACCGCCACACGACGCGCCATATACGCTGCCGAACGATCGACTTTCGAGGCATCCTTGCCGCTAAACGCGCCGCCGCCAATCGCGATGCGCGGGCCGTAATTATCGACCGCCAGTTTTCGACCCGTCAAGCCGGCATCGGCGTCGAAACCACCTTGTCGCCAATCGCCAGCCGGATTGGTGAATGCCGTCATGTCGCCAACCAGCTGATTTTGTTCTACCCATTGCCAAACCAGCTTCATTAGATCCGTGTCGGGAACGTTTTGAAAACTAGCCACTATCGTACAAACTTCACCGTTCTTTAAAGTGATTTGCGTTTTGCCGTCATAGGGAAATTTGTCGTAAATAAACTGGCACAAGGACCGCGCCAACACGTACTCCAGCGGTAACAGTTCGAGCGTTTCGTCGCAGGCATAGCCGATCATGATGCCTTGGTCGCCAGCGCCGCCGGTGTCGACGCCTTGGGCGATTTCTGGGCTTTGCTTTTCTAAATTCTCGATGACTTCGATATTTGGGCCAGCAATTCTCTGGACAATTTTCTCAACATCGACTTTGACGGCGCGCGAAGTTACTTCGCCAGTAACAAAAACTTTACCGTGGCCGCCGCAAACATCTACCGCCACACGAGCCTTCGGATCTTCGGCCAAATGAGCATCCAAAATCGCGTCGGAAATTTGATCACACAATTTGTCGGGATGTTTGGGCGAAACGCTCTCGGCCGTGCGATAGAGCGGGGGATTAGTCTTCATAACATCTCTCCTTTCGGTCGGAATTAGCACCTTACCGCCTCTGGTAAGAACGGCAGGTTGCTGGCGAGTCATCGGGCCGATCCCTAGTCGCTCTCTGGATATTTAATTGTTAATAGAGGTATCTTAACATAATTACCTATTTGGTGCAAGTTTTTTAAAAGGGAATTGATAGATCAGAAACTATGTTGTGAAGGTGACTTTTCTCGTTCAGGACAAACTCGAGTCAGAGAAAAGATGCAATCTGATTTTTTAGAACCTACAAAGAACAAGTGTCACAAACTAAGAATTCTCAAGCAACAGTAGCCCACTATCACGAAAAGTGAGAAATAACAGAGAGCCAATATTTTGCGACATTAACTTTTTATGTAAAAGACGAGTACGCATACGTCTTCACGCGGCAGGAAAATCGCGTCTCACCTCTGTTATTCCTCTAAAAATGCAAGTTGGTCGGGACCGATGCCTGGACAGAAGTGCGAGAATATTACGGAATAACCAAAATCGTTGTAAAAAGTCGTACATTGGCAAAGGCAAGAACGCGCAGCAATAATTTCCATTTTGAAAAATAATTGTGGGGAAATGCTAAATCGAACACGGCCAAACACATGGTGGGGAACGATTATTCTTTCATAGTTCCAGAGTCATGTGTAATGTCGCACAATATATCTTTTACGACATTCTATGGATTACGAACGGATGATTCAGGCTCTTCAAATGGTTTCGGCTGGCGTTCAGTCAATCCGAGCGCTAGTGTGTATTCGCGGGGAGTCGTTGCTCGCCTCAACAGAAATTTGATTGTATGTATAATTATTCATTCGTTAATTATTCACTTTACGCCCCGATACACCTGCCAAGAGCGCCCCCTAAGCACCTGCCAGCAAGCTAGCCCAACTTCTACCCATCCGGGTCGCCTAGGCACCAAGGCAGTTGCAAATTCTACAACAACTTGACGTCACTTGCAATTTCTTGTATTTATTATTTAATAAGTTTTCCACAGCCTCACCATCATATTACACCCGACATTAATTTGACATTATCAGGAATTATTTTAGGATTACCCTACCCTCTTCCCTGTCTCTGATATATGGTAAGAATTTGACATTTCACGAATTGTTGTTATTATTCATTTATTTCCAAAATCCTTTGCCGACAACCCGAACATCAACGTAATTCGGCACAATTCCGTGTTCGTCCAAATATCGCGCCGTGGCCATAATATCGGCCGCTTGCGAAACTGGGTCGCGATCAATTTGCGCCTTGAACGGATAAGGGCGTCCCGCCAGATAGAACTCTACAAAACGAACTGCGCCACGCGGAATGACAACTCGGTCGACCGTACCGCCGTTTGCTTTGGCAATCTCAGCCGTTACCTGCCCAACAAAGCTCAAAAATCGCGCCGACGCTGCCACACCGTCGATCGGCGCCAGACCACTATTATCGGCAATCGTCACGCTGGGTTCGGCGAAATGATTGCGCTCGAACACCACGCCGCTGGCATCGACATAGCTGGTCATTGCTCCGTTAGTCCACATCGCGACGGACGAACGGAATTCCAATTCCAGTTTGCTGCTGGCGATGCCGCTGGACGAAACTTTTATTTTTAAGATTTCTGGCGCTTTTTCAATGACGAATTCACTGAAAGCTTTGTCGCGCCGCACGAAACTGAATCTCTCGAACGGATAGTTGGTCAGGTATTCCTCGACCAGACCTTTATAGGTTTCGGCTGATTCTGAATTCATGCTTGGCGCGTTGCTAGTCACTGTCGTTAATCGACCACTAAATTGTGTCATGATCATCATAACCAATCCTAATACAACACCCACAGAAATGAAGAATATGCCAAGTTTTCGCTTTCGCAGTTGCCGATCACGATCACGCTGGCGTTCGGTTCTTTCGCCCCGTGTCTCGCCATGGAAAGTACTTAGCGTCGTATTGAACTGGAACGATGGCGCTTCCTGATCGATTTTCTCCTCTGTTGCTCCAGCTTCAACTTTCTGCGGCTCATCCTTAGCTTCATATTGCACATGATCCCTTCTAGACCTGCCCTTTCCCTTACCCAACGGCGCACCACGGTAATTCTGAAAACGCATACGCGAAAAGTCGCGCGCCTTTTGTTGTTCCCTTCTCTGTTTGTTGGACTTTAGCACAATCTAATTCTACCACAGAAAAAGAGAAAATTAAACTGCTATTCCCACTTGAACACTTTGAAAGCGATAAGATACGCCACCAATCCCCAGCCAATAATCATAAGAAGTTGCGGCCAGACAGCAAACAGAGATGCGCCCTCTGTTGTAATATATCGTACCCCCTCGCCAACCGGTGTCAGCGGAATCCAAGCTGTAATATTCTGCAACCAATCCGGCATCAAAAAGCGCGGGAAGAACACGCCGCCCAGGAACATCATCGGAAAAGCGATCAGCTGCGACGCCATGGTGGCTTGGTTTTCATTGCGCGCCGCGCCGGCCACAATCGCGCCAAAGCCGATCATCGTCAGCGTGGAAATGGTTGCAAATGTGGCCAGTACTAGCCACGACCCGCGCATCTGAAAGTCGAACACCAAAATGCCGACCACGATCATCAAAATCGCCGAGAGAAAGGTCAGAACTAAATAGACCAGCGCCAACGACGTGAGCAGCTGCCACGGCTTGAACGGCGTGGCTTTGATGCGGCGCAGGCTGCCGGTTTTCTTTTCGCTGGGCAGTTGTTGGGAAAGCGCGTAGATTCCCATCGTCATCAAAACGTACGACAACAGTCCGGCAAAGGTGTAGTCAAATTGACTGAGTCCCGCTTCGCCAGCAGATTTCTGCTCGACTGTGAAGAGCGGTTTTTGCCCAGTTATTCCGGCGTTCATTTCGTCCAAAATGCCGGACATAATTGTCGCGACAGTCTGGCCGGCCTGGGGTGAACCTTCGTCGAAATAAACTTTTAACTGGCCCGATGGCAAGCAATTAATATTATTGTCATTCTGAAACCCGCGCGTAGCCGGATGTGGTTCGTTCCGAACGCTTCGCCCAGAATCTACGTTGTATTCTGTAGATCCTGAAACAAGTTCAGGATGACACGTTTCGGAAATTTTGCCAAAATCTTTTGGAATCTCAATAATCGAATCCAGCTCGCCGCGTGACATTTTGGTTTTAGCCTCGTCCATACTCGACACATCTTTGTTGACCGTAAAAGTCTCATTTTCGTCGCTGTCAAACTTCTCGACGAAACTTTTCGCGAAGTCATTATCCGCGTGATTGATTATCGCGATATTAAAATTAACGCTGCTTTGATTGCCGAAAATCGTGCCAAAGATGAACAAGAAAATCAGCGGAAAAGCGAACATGAAAAACAGGTAAACTGGGTCGCGCATGAAGCGCTTGAGCATTATCCAGGCGTAGGTTAGGATCGCTTTCATTCGCGCTCCTTTATATTATTGTCTTTGGCATAGTTCGTAATCTCCAATAATTCTTTGTCAAAAATCTTTCCGATATCAATATCGTTTTCAATCCAGGCCGAAGATAAAGTCTCATTTCCTTTTTCCAACATTTCTTTACGCCGAATTTCCAATGCGCCAGATTTTATCTGGTCAAAATTCGCGTAGCCTTCTTCGTCGTAAATTTTCACCTGCAAGCACGCTTCGAGTTTATCGACTTGCTTGCAAAATCGCGCTTCGGCCGACTCACCCTTTTCAAATTCTAAGTAAATTTGTTCGATCTCATCGCCGCGTTTCAGCCCGCACATGATTTTCTTCACCGCGTCGGATTCTATCTCGATCTTTTCGTTTTTCGACATGCCATCCCACGGCGTGATGTCGCCAACCGCCGCCTCGCCAACTTCGTGAACCGCCAACATCAGAATGACCTTTTCTAAATCAAGTTCCAATTCGTATTCAGAAATAATCGCCAGCGCTAGCATCTGACAACCGAAGACATGCTCTGCGACGCTTTCGATACGTGGCGCCGAGATTTGCCAAATTTTCCAGCCCGTGCGAATCGTCGTTTTCAGCTTGTCCATCAGTACGTAGAAATCCAAAATTGAACGAGTTTTGTTTTCACTCATTCCCGCAATTCCTTTCCGGTGAGATCAATATAAACGTCCTCCAAATCAGCCTGCTCGATCGTTCTTTTCGGCTTGAAACCGCGGCCCAGTAAGTCCTTAATCATTTTGTCGGGCGAATCCAGCGCGATGATTTTGCCTTCATCCATTATAGCCAGCCGGTCGCACAATCGCTGCGCTTCCTCCATGTAATGCGAAGTCAAAATCACCGTGATATGTTTCGCCTTGATCTGTTCGATCAATTCCCACATGTTGCGCCGCGCCTGCGGGTCCAGCCCAGTCGTCGGCTCGTCCAGGAAAAGGACTTTCGGGCGATTGACCAGCGCCGTGGCGATAGAGAATCTTTGCCGTTGGCCGCCGGAAAGTTTCTCGGGGAAAGCGCGGGCCTTTTCGATCAAATTGACTTCTTCCAACAATTCCATCGGGTCGACTTTTTGGCCGTAAAAGCTGGCGAACATTTTCAGCGAATCGATTAGTGTAACTTTGTCGTAAAACGCGCTGGATTGCAATTGCACGCCGACGATTTTCTTGATTTTGTTCGGATGTTTCGCCACGTCGATGCCGTCGATTAAAACGCTGCCGCTGTCGATCGGTCGCATGGCTTCCATCATCTCCATCGTGGTGGTTTTGCCGGCGCCGTTCGGGCCGAGGATGCCAAAGACTTCGCCCTTTTTCACAGTGAAACTGATGCTGTCAACCGCAATTTTGTCGCCGTATTTTTTTGACAAATTTTCTACCTCGATAATGTTTTTCATGATTTTTTCGCCGCCTCCAGAATCATTTTCACCATGTCATGTAGCGCATCGGGTTTGGCAAACTTTGGAATATTCCGTCTTAGTTTATCACGCAGTTTCGTGTCATGCAAAATGTTGCCGATCGCTTGCGTCAAAATTTCCGGATCCTTTTCCAAATCAAATTGATTAAGCACGATCGCCGCGTCAGCCTTTTCATAAACAGCTGCGTTCTTTGTCTGATGATCGCTCGACAAATATGGACTAGGTACGATAATAGTCGGTACGCCAACTGTCGCCGCCTCGGCCAAGCCAGTCACGCCCGCCCGTGTAACAAAAATATCGCAAGCATTCATAGTCAATGCGTATTTGTCGGTAAGAAATTCGTAGACAAAGAAATCTTTGGTAATATTTTTATCTGGCGTGAAGTTCTTGCCTTTGCCGGTCGACAGTACTATCTGTGCATTTTGCTGAACAATTTCTGGCGCGATTCTTTGAAAAGTGTCAGTGAAAATCTGCGCGCCGCCGCCGCCGCCCATCACGAAAACTAGTTCTTTTTTCGGGTCAAGATTCAAACTCTTTTTGGTTTGACGCTTTTCTCCAACACTTAGTTTCTTAATTTCTGGCCGCACCGGAATGCCGACAAATTTCGTTTTCTTCTTCGGATAAGATGGGTAATTTTCGACCGGCGAACCCGTACCAATCGCCGCTGCCCAACGTGCTAAAATCCGGTTGGTCAGCCCAGGCACAGAATCGCTATCGTGAATCACCAACGGAATTCGCAGAACATGAGCCGCAACGCCGACCGGCAAACAAACGTAGCCACCCTTTGCGAAGACTACATCGGGCCGCCATATTATCAATTTCACTAGACTTTGGAAAAACCCGCTAACAATCTTGAAGAGATCAATCAAGTTCGGTAAGTGCGTTTTCGTCAAATGATACCAACTGAACCATTTGTGCCAGAAAGTTAGGTTTGCGTAACGCCGCAGTTTTCCGCTGGCAATGACATCAACGCGCGTTTGATTGTCGACTAACCCGCGTGTTTGTGTGGCGAATTTTTTATCGGTCCAGATTCGAATGTTGAGATTACTCGTATTGTCAATTTGCGAAGAAACTCCTTTACGTTCCGCATCCTCCGATTTTCCGGAAGAATCATCGTGATTTAAATCCGGGTTCGATGAGCCTGTCGAAATCTGGTTCCGGATTTTAGACGATGATTCTTCAGCGCGAAAATTGTATGGATGTGGGGCGGAAGGAGCTTCTGGTAGCCTTTCACTGGATTCGCCGATCAAGTCGGCGAATGACGCGTGGCGTAATTCTTCCACAACCGCCACAATCGGCGTGACATGCCCACCGCTACCGCCGCCAACGCACAGAATTCGCATCGCCCGCCTCCTTCCCTTCATTCGCAACTTTCCGGTGCGTTGTATATCGCGAAATCGCAAAAACCACGCCTAAGCCCGCCATCATAAACAGCATCGATGTCCCGCCAAAACTCACTAGTGGCAACGTAATCCCGGTTAGTGGCACCAAATGCGTCATCGCGCCAACATTCAACACGACATGCGCCGCCAGCCAGCCAAACACGCCAGCCAAAATTAACCGCAAATATGCGTTCTCTGTGTAATCAACTTTGTCAATAATCCTCTTAAGAAGATATGCAAAGGCCAGCAGAATCGCCAACAGCCCAATGAAACCCAGTGTCTCACCCAAAATCGCAAAGATCGAATCGTTTACCGCCTCGGGCAACCAGCCAAACGCCTGGATCGATTGGCCCAGACCCCGCCCTGTCCATCCGCCCGAACCCAGCGCGATCATTGCTTGGTTGATATGGTAATCCGTCTCGGCGGTTCCGCCACCAAGAAAAGTCGCAACACGTTCTAATCGATGCGGCGCTGCCAAAATTGACAGCACGCCCAAGCCCACTGCTGCTGCCAAAATCGTTGCCAGTTTGCGCCAGCTCAAACCCGCGATGACTAACTGGATTAGAACAATCGCCGCCAACGCCACGCCAGTGCCGAGGTCCTTTTGCATGATGACAATGACAAACAGCGAGAACAAAACTACCGCGCCCAGACTCATCAAAGTCGACCACGAATTAAGCCGATTCTGTGCCGACCGCACTGCCAGGAAACCAGACACGAATAACACCATGCCAAACTTCAAAAACTCGGCCGGCTGAAATGACATAAAACCCAAATCATACCACCGACAAGCCCCCAGCGTGCAAATCACCACTGGCGCATTCATCATGCCAAGGATCGGCAAAGCAAAACACAATACTAACGCTAAAAGAAAAATCCAGCTACCCCACCGTCGCCAAAAGTCCAAAGGAATCCGGCTGACTACAAAAAACGTCACCAGCCCAATAAACAAGAAAATCCCCTGTCGCCACATGAAAGTCGCCTGCGCATTGCTGCTACCGCTGGCAATGGCCGGCGCAATTGAGAACATCGCAATCAACCCGATGAATGCCAGTGCTAAAATCAAAATCACTAAAATGTAATCTGGCCGATGCTTTCGGCCTAGTTTCAATTCGCCTGTCTTGCTAAATAAAGTTGAACTAATTTCGCGGGCCGCCAATTTCGTTCGTCGTGATTCGGTTGGGCGATTTGATGAACGCGCCCAACTGGAACGATCAGACTTATATGGCATGCGAGCTCCTTGCAATTAAGGAAAAAGAGCAGCCGGAGTCGGCGGATTTATTCCGCCTTCGCCGGCGATGAGAAAAAACGTAGTTTTGTCTCATGTTACCTTATATTTCCTCCGGCTAGCGCCAGGATCAATCCGACCACACCAGCCACTGCACCCAACAACCAAAACCGCATTGTGACTTTCGCCTCGGGCCAACCCACTGCCTCAAAATGATGGTGTATTGGCGACGTCAACCAAATTTTCTTACCATTCCGGAGCTTCTTGCTAAGTTGCTGAATTATTACTGAACCTGTATCGACAACGAATATCAGACCAATAATTGGCAAGAGGAACAGCGTTCCAGTCAACATCGCCACCACCGCTAGCGACGATCCCAAAGCAAACGACCCGACATCGCCCATGAAAAACCGCGCCGGAAAAATATTGAACCACAAATATGCCAGTAAGGCACCCAAAATTGTAAAGCAAAACGCCGCAATACCAAAGTTACCCTGTAGTAGCGCAATTACCCCGAAAATCCCAAAGGCAAACGTCGCCAAGCCGCCCGCTAAACCGTCAAGCCCATCGGTAATATTGACCGCGTTGCCCGTCGCAACAACGACAAACGCGAACATCGGAATGATCCAAACGCCCATATCCCATTCGCCGACGAACGGAATATGTGTCGAGCTGAACCCCAATTTGGAATAGAAGAACCAGCCCAGCACCAATCCGCCCAAAGTAATTAACGCAAACTTGACCGGTGCACGCAGTCCCGCCACGCCGCCGTGCGATCGCAGATTCATAATGTCGTCAATCAGCCCGATTCCCGCGCCCATGATCAGCGCCGCCAGCGGTAGCCAAGTCTGCGGCCGCTCCCAGTTGAATGCCAATGTGATGACCGAAATCGCAATCACGAACACCAACCCCGCCATTGTCGGCACATGCCGGCTGATCTTCTTTTCGTGCAATTTAGAGAAAACTTCCAACTTCTTACCATCCAATGTGACGGTCTTTTGTACCTTCCAAAACTTATATTTATATGCAAAGAACGTATAAATCGGCGTCAAAATCATTGCCAAAACGAACGCGCCGACCGCTAGCAAAAACATTTTCAATAAAGGTTCGGACATGTTGTGGATTAATTCTTCGACCATCTATTTGGATATCCCTTCGTATTGAATCATAAAATTGCTTAGCACGTCGAAAATCGGTTGCGCCGCTGCCGAGCCGGCATAGCCGCCAACCCGCGCATCATCGACCCGTACCATTATCGCATATTTTGGCGTCCCCGTCTTGTCTGCGCCGAAACCGATGTAGGTGCCGGTCGTCAAGGTGTCGGAATATTTGCCGGTCACCGGGTCGATCTTTTGTGCCGTACCGGATTTACCGCCGACATAAAAGCCGTTGTCTTTGGTTTTACCACTGGCACCCAGATAGCGCGCTTGTTGCAACATTTCTTTTAAGTTATTAGAAACCTCTGGTCTCAAGGAATTTTCTTGAACAAGTTTCGGCTGGTTTTCCCTCAAAGTTTTGCCGCTGGAATCGGTCGTACCCAGCAAAATCGTCGGCTGATAATAATTACCGCCGTTAATGGCCGCCGAAAAGGCCGCAATTACCTGAATCATTGTCAGTTGTTCGCCCTGCCCAAACGTCATGTTGGCGTATCGCACCCGCGCGCCACTGGGGTCGTCGGGCGGAAAAATCACGCTGTTGCTTTCGCCGACGATTTCGATGCCGGTTTTGCCCTTTAGTCGGAAATTGTCTGTTGTGTACTTGTAAAACATCTGCCGCGCCGCCAAATTAATTGATCCTCCGCCCATCTGTTCCAACACCCAGACCGCGCCGGTGTTCAGTGAATATTGAAGAAGCTGCGTCATTGACATCATTTGGCCATCGACCCGTCGTTCGACGTTGCAGATTTTGGCGTCGTCGATTTGAACGCAGCCTGGATTGTAAAAGGTCGACTCGCGGCCGATTACGTTCGCATCCATGCCCGCCCCGACCGTGAACAGCTTCATCACTGAACCCGGTTCATAAGCATTTGTCACCGCCATCGCCTGGAAAGTACTGGCGTCGGTAACCTTATTGAATTCTTCAGGATTAAAAGAAGGTAAAGAAGCCATCGCTAGAACCCGGCTGGTCTGCGGGTCCATCACGACAGCGCTGCCGGTCGTCGCGTTGGCATTCTTCAGCCCTTCGGCCAGTAATTGTTCAACCTGAAATTGGATATTTCGATCGATGCTCAACACGATATTCTCGCCGTTTTGAGCAGGAATCGACACATCGTGCGTGCCGATGGTCAATGGAATTCGTCGCACGTCGGTGACAGCCTGCAATAATCCTGGTGTACCGGCTAATTCCTCGTCTAAAAACTGCTCGACGCCGTATTGCCCTTCCCCATCGGCGTTAACAAAACCTAAGGTTTGCGCCGCTAGACTTCCTTCTGGATAAACGCGTTCGCTGTCGACCTGCAGGCCGACGCCCTCTAGATCGGCTTCGCGGATTTGCTGTGCCTGCTGCCATGACACGCCGCGAGCCAATACGACATATTGCAGATCCTCATCTGTTAGCTTCGCCAGGTTGCCGTTAATCAGCTGACCGCCGGCAATCTTCTGCGCCAGATTTTTGACCGCCTCGGCGTCCTCAACCGTCGAAGGATCAGCAAACAAAGTGTAAACCGTCCGATTTAACACCAGTGGTGCCAAATTCCCATCGCGGTCCTGCACAAAAATCTGGCCGCGCGCCGGATTGATCGTCGCTTTGGTCGTCTGCATGGCGTCAGCTTTAGCCAGGAACTCATTGTGTTGAATGATCTGGATGTTGAATAACCGCATCACAAATACTGCCAGGATCAAGAATAGTCCAACCGTCAGAAACCGTGAGCGCGATGTTTTGGTTGCGTTCATGTCTATAATTATACACTTATTACCTTAAGAGGTAAACTAGTTCATTCTTCTTTTATATTGTACAGTATTCTCAATCAATAATATGCAATCCACTTGACAAAATGTCCAAAATGATATATATATATCAATTTTTTGACTAAGCTTAGAGGTTTTAGTAGATTTGTCAAGCCATGATGAATCGAACGAACTGACACTTAGCCAGAGAGTCGCACACCCGTCGGTAGCCAGAGAAAAGGAGTCTATTATGGCTGCTACCACTGATTTCAAAGACGTTCTCTTCGACGCCATCGAGAAGGTGATCGAAGCAGACACCGAGCAGCTGATGGCCGCTCTGAAGGAGCTATCGGAAGAGATCGACGCGCTGGATGACGGCCACGAGTGCGATCAGCAGTGCGACTGCGACGCGTACAAGCAGCAACGCCTCCGTCTCGTGCTCACTGGGGCAACGATCAACGAGGCGCTGGAGCGGCGTACTTCGCCGAAGTTCCCTCCACACATGCTCGCAGCAATGATCGCCATTGCTCTCGACGAGCTCTGAACTACCGACCTAGCCCCGCGCCCGGCAAACCAGCCGGCGCGGGGCTTCGTCACTTTTTCGCGAAATATTACTCCGCCGATTCTGTCGAAGCCGGCGTAGTCATCGCCGCCGCCACATCGCTGTTCTTGATCCGACTCAGCGACTGCAGACGAGCATTTTCAACTTTCAAATTATCCTGTTCGGCCGATAACTGACTTTTCTGGGCATCAATCTGGCTGATTTCATAGCTAAACGAACCAGTCTTGGTCAGCTGCGTCAAATACAACAAGCCCAGCAACGCCACCAACAACGCGATCAATACCGCATTCGCCACCGGGCCCAATTTCTGGCCCGAAGAAAACGGCGTCAAATTCTGATTTCGTCCCCACGCGCCCGCACCCGCCGTAGCCATTTGACGCCGGCGCGTCGAGACGAATTGTGTTCTATTTCTTGTCATTTTTTCCTTTCTGTTTGTTTGCTCTAAGCATTTTTCGGCGCAAACTTTTTCTGCATTTTCACGCAGAGTTTCGCCGCGAAAGACCGTGAAAATTTCATAGCCTTCGCAGCAAAATCCTGCTCAAAAATTTCGGCTCAAAACCGATTCCCCGGAAACCCCTGCCCGACCTACTACATGGGTCGAGCAGGCGCTCCAGAACTTT
>WRLL01000003.1 GCA_009777625.1 Candidatus Saccharimonadota bacterium | reverse complement strand
ATGTGGACTTTTTTGCTTTCGGCAATCTGCTGACCGATCAACAGATTGCCGAAAGCTTAAAAGTCCACATCCCAATGCGCTCAGAAGAATTCAAATATAAAGGCAAAACAATTGTTATCGACGGTGCGCATAACCCGCAAAAAATAACAGCTTTTGTCGAAAGTTTTGCGGCAAAATTCCATGACAAGAAAGTCGCCATGGTCGTCGGCTTTTCAACCAACAAAGCCGACGACATAGTTAAGAACTTAACAATTCTGAAAAAACTTTCTGATCAAATCGTCCTGACGACTTTTGATGAAAGCACGATAGAGGTCAGCTGGAGCAGCGGCATATCAATAAGTGATTTAAGTGCCAGTGCAACAGAAGCCGGTTTTTCGAATTTCTCGACCGCAGAGGATCCAGCCAGGGCTTTGGACGTAGCTATAGAAACTGATGCCGAAGTCGTAGCTGTGGTTGGTTCATTTTATATGCTTAACCATGTCAGACCGGTTTTGGTCGCGGAAACGTCCAAGTAGAAAATATCAGAGAATAGTGTTAAAATATTTGCGTGTCCCGGTAGCTCAGCGGATTAGAGCAGGAGGCTTCTATCCTTCGTGTCGGGGGTTCGATTCCCTCCCGGGATACCATTAATAGAATTGCGCACCCGTAGCTCAGCTGGATAGAGCGTTGGTTTCCGGTACCAAAGGTCGTACGTTCGAATCGTATCGGGTGTACCATATTTGAGCGCCCGTAGCTCAGCGGATTAGAGTACTTGGCTTCGAACCAAGTGGTCGCAAGTTCGAATCTTGCCGGGCGTACCATAATTTGATATAATGTGCGAGTTCAATCTGGGGCGGTAGCTCAGCTGGTTAGAGCACGGGCCTCTTAAGCCTGGTGTCGAGGGTTCGAGTCCCTCCCGCCTCACCACGAAATTTTTCCGCTGGTAAAAACAGCGGATTTTTTGTATGTTAATTCTGCGAATAATATAACACTTCGGCGTCTCGGAAAAGAAAACGGAATTTTCTTTTCACTCGTCTTCACGTGTTATAATATGAGCAACGAGAGAATAAAATGAATCTTGTTCATTTTATTCCGAGTGCGACATATTACAACGTATGTTATAATATGCTTATGAAAAAGAAACGTCGTCTGATTTTGTTCATTATGAATTTCATTGCGGCGATTTTGGCAGCTGGAAGCGCCTGGCTGCAGTGGTGGGATGGCGCTTGGCCGGCGACGACTGACTCGGCGCAATTGTTGACGTCTGCCAATATCGATCCGGTTAATTTCTTACCTTTTTCTGTAGCGATGGTGATTTTAGTTGTAGCTGGATTGATTTTAGCTGCGGCCCTGACAGGCTGGAAGCTCCTTGGATTCTTTGGGGCCATTATCGGTGGAACGGTAGTTGTGCTGTGGTTCGTGAATAGCGGTGTGGGTTTAGATTCCAACCTGTTTAGCATAAACAATGTCGAACGCGTTGGCTACGGCACATTAGCCATGATCGCCTCTGTTGTAGTTGCAGTTATCGCACTGTTCATTCCTGGCAAGCGAGTAAAAGAGAAGTAGACCGAATATCTCATACATGATATAATTAGCTTATGAAAGTTCAAGAAAATATCTCGCTTTCCGAACTAACTACTATGCGTGTCGGCGGTGTAGCCCGCTGGGTTTTATTGTGTGAAAGTCGCGACGACATTGTTGCGGCGATTGATTTTGCTAATGAGCGGAACTTGCCGTGGTTCGTACTGGGCGGTGGATCAAATGTGGTTGCCAGCGATGACTACAATGGCGTGATAATCCTAAATCGCATCAAAGGTTTTGAGAAAATCAATTATGTGGCATACAAGATAGGCGCCGGTGAAAATTGGGACGAAACGGTTGAAAAACTGTGCACAGAAAACCTCAGTGGCGTGGAATGTTTAAGCTTAATTCCTGGGGTCGCTGGTGCGACGCCAGTGCAAAATGTCGGTGCCTATGGTCAAGATATCTCGCAGACTTTGGTTGAGTTAACTGTGTTTGACGTGCGCGATGGTCAGTTTAAAACTTTGACAAACGAGGACTGTAAATTTACTTACCGCGACAGTGTTTTCAAAAGTCAGAAAAACCGACATTATATCATTTGTGATATAACATTGCGTTTATCGCGCCAGATCATGAAACCGCCGTTTTACGAAGCTCTACAAAGGTACTTTAGCGAAAGAATTAAATCAGAAGGTATCGAAAAA
The DNA here is from genome assembly GCA_009777625.1 of Candidatus Saccharimonadota bacterium. Classification (GTDB taxonomy): domain Bacteria; phylum Patescibacteriota; class Saccharimonadia; order Saccharimonadales; family Saccharimonadaceae; genus WRLL01. The sequence continues at coordinate 60,892 of WRLL01000003.1, read as the reverse complement.
GGAATATCGCCATCTGAGGTCCGCGCTGCTGTAATCGCAATTCGCGATTCCAAGCTACCGCGCGTCGAAGAAGTTCCTTCGACCGGGTCGTTCTTCAAAAACCCGATTGTTTCAAAAGACTTCGCATCAGATATTATTAAGAAATTTCCCGACGCGCCATATTGGTTAATGTCCGATGGCCGCGTTAAACTGGCTGCCGGTTGGCTAATCGATCGGGCTGAATTAAAAGGCTACGAAAACTATGGTTTTCAGCTTTATCCTAAAAACGCGCTGGTTATCACGAATGTTGCAAATAGCTCAGCGGAGAACTTGGCAAAGTTCAAGGCGGAAATTATCAGCAAAGTTCACGAAAAATTCGATATAGAGTTAGAGCAAGAACCGGAAAGTCTATAAATTTTCGACAGTTTTGGTGGCTTGTCGGGCGATCGACAATTCCTCGTTGGTCTGAATTACTAACACCGGAATGCGCGAGTCGTCAGCCGAAATTTTTTCTGCACCGATGATAAAACCGTCATTTTTCATGTTGGCGACCAGGTCAATTTTTATGCCCAGTGGCTCTTCTAGGCCTTTCAAAATTTCTCGCCGAGCCGAGCCATTATTTTCGCCAACACCGGCCGTAAAGACAATCGCATCGACGTGGCCGAGCTCGACGAAATACGCACCGATATAATGTTGAATCCGGCGAACGATAATATCGATCACGCGCCGCGCCTGTTCGTCGCCACGGTCAAACTCATCCATAATTTCCCGCATATCAACCACGCCGTCGTTCATCCCAAAAGTGCCGCTCTCCTTATTCAGTAACTGGTCGATTTCGTCGATGCTCATGCCGCCCGAGCGATACAAATGAAAAATCACCGCCGGATCAATATCGCCAACCCGCGTGTTCATCACTAGTCCGGCGAGCGGTGTCATGCCCATGCTTGTGTCGAAACTCTTACCCTGTTTTATGGCGGCTACCGAGCTGCCTGAACCCAAATGTAAGGTTATCAAGTTCAATTCTTCCAAAGGTCGATCCAGTAATTTCGCTGTCTCGCTCGCAACATATTCATGACTTGTGCCGTGGAACCCATAGCGTCGAATATTGTATTTCTCCGCGACCAACCGATCAATCGCGTAAGTGTAATTAGCTGGCGGCAAAGTCTGGTGAAATGCTGTGTCGAACACTGCGACGTGCGGTATGTCCTTGAAAATGGATCTTGCTACGCGGACACCTGTCAGCGCCGGAGGATTGTGCAGCGGTGCCAGCGCCGATAATTCATCAATTATCGCCTCGACCTGATCGTCGATCAGTACCGGCCGATCGAACTTTGTTCCACCATGAACCACGCGGTGTCCAATTGCCACCAAATTCTTAGTATCTAATTTCGGGCCGAACTGATCAAAAGACTCCAAAATCTGTTGCAGCGCGGCGGCGTGATCATCGACGATTTGTGCCGCATCAGTGTGTTTGATGTCGCCGCTGATGTGCCTGGCGCAGGCCATACCTTCGCCGATACATTCAACGTTGCCGCTGGCTAGCACAGACTCGGTCTCGATGTCTATCAACTGGTATTTCATGGTGCTAGAACCAGAGTTCAAAACCAGAACTTGTTTCATGAGAATCCCCCAATTCTTTAATTCTTAAGGGAAATTATAACATTTCTCAAAAATAAGTTGACTGTCTATACAAAACAAGCTATTGACAGGGGGGTATTGTATCTTATGTAAGCCAATCATGAGCCACATGAAAGGAGCACATACCAGTGGCTAGGATGCCCATCCGAAAACTGCAACGCATAATTATTAAGGCGTTGCAAGAGCATGGAAGCGTAGTCTCGACCGAACCAGGATCAGAACAGATAACTCTGATTTCAAAGTTGTGTAAGAGCGCCAGTTATCCTCGGGTCAACCCATGAAATTATTTAGTTAAGAATATTTCTTAATTCATCAGTATCTAGCGGCAAGGCAACCTTTGTCGCAGCACCGGCGCGCAGAATAGCCTTGTTGAAATATCCCAGCTCGACATCGTCAGTGGTGGCCAGTAGAACTTTCTTATCGAAAGCCAGCGCAATGCCGATTTCGGTCTGAACGCCTGCCGAAACTTTTTCACCCAAGAAAGCCACGAGAACGTCAAATTCTTTAATTTTATCCATGTCCAGACGAAAAGCTTCTTCGGGCGTTGTCTGATTGAGCAGGTGATTATCGTCGCGAACGGCGCTAAACGTTTCGCCAAACTGATCCAGCACGTCTAACTGCGATTTCAGAAAATCCATAAATTGCGAAGAAACCTGGCCGGTCGAATAATCGATTTGCGATGAGAAGGAAGTTGCGACAAAGATTTTCATAGTATCATTCTACCACTTATTGTTGGCAATATAAACCCGCCCGAAAAGTACGTCAATCTTGTGTCGCAAGCATAACCATGTTAAGATTTTGTCATGAATAACGATGATCCCCTTGTGCCATCGAACGAAGCACCAAATCAAAATTTCGATACGGGCGCTAAAGTCTTTGCGCCGCCAACCAATGACCAAGTCATTAACGCGACAAAAGTATCGGCTGAAGCGACACCGGTTCAAGACCCCAATAGCACGCAAGCCTTCACGCCGCTAGCCAACGTCAAAAATCCTGCTGCAACGCCGGCCGCACAGACCGGCACCATAGTTTTCGGTGTGATTTCAGCCTGTTATTTCGGTTATTTAACCATTATGAACATTATGTATCTAGCGGTCGGGACTTTCCTGACTGCGATTTTCGGCGGCGGTCTTTTCGGTTGGGTTGGGTTTGGGACCCTGCTTAACATTATAGTTATTATTCTGATTGCAATTTTGTGTTGGGCCTCAATTCAGGTAGCAAGGTTCAAAGAGAAAGGTCGGGTAACTTGGCTCAGAATATCAATTGTTTTGATAGGATTAGTCCTGTTGCAGGCTGGTATTTCGGTCGGGATCGACTATAAATATGGTAGCGGGCCTAATCTGGTCTCAATATTGGCAACCCTGATACCGTCAGCTGCTTTATTAACAACCGGCCTATTGTTGCTGACACGCAGAGGTGTTCGCGCGTGGTTTTCATAGGCCTTAATGTTTCAAATTTAGGAAGCCCTGATTTTCCAATCTTTAGTCTTAACTCTTGTCGCTAGGTAGCGGGAACTGCCGCGCGAATTTTTTAACTTCCGCGTGGATTTTTTCAAGTTGCGTCGCGTTGTCGCGATTTTCAATAGCGGCCAACATCCACGTGGCAATCTGCTCCATATCCTTTTCAACCAAACCGCGCGTTGTCATGGCTGGCGTACCGAGGCGCAAACCGGACGGACGAAAGGGCGGTTCAGGGTCATCAGGAATGGCGTTTTTGTTAGCAGTCAAACCAATGGCATCCAGCGCGTTCTCAACGATGCCGCCGTGCACGCCAAAACTGCTCATCACATCAGTCAGGATCAAGTGGTTGGAAGTCCCGCCACTGATCATCTTGAAACCGCGCTTTTCCAGTTCGTCGGCCAGAACCGCGGCGTTCTTAACGATTTGGGCAGCGTATTTTTTGAACGATGGCTGCAAGGCTTCGCGGAAGGCCACGGCTTTGGCGGCGATAGTGTTCATCAGCGGTCCGCCCTGCGTGCCAGGGAAGACCGATCGATCAATCAATGTCGGGATATTCTCCAAAATTTTTTCCGGCTTTTTCAGCGGATTACTGACTGTACCGCGAGACAAAATCAATCCACCGCGCGGCCCACGCAAAGTTTTGTGTGTGGTCGTCGTGATGACATGAAAACCAAAATCAAACGGATTGGGATGTGCGCCGCCAACGATCAGCCCAGCAACGTGTGCCATGTCGGCCATTAGCAAACAGCCATATTTCTGGCCGATTTCGGCCACGCGCGCAAAATCGGGAATCCGCGAATAGGCCGAGTAGCCGATCAGCAGGATTTTCGGTTTGTGCTCACGAACCATCTGTTCCATTTCATCGTAATCTAATTCACCAGTGTCGATGTCTTTCAGGCCGTAACGCACGAAATTGTAAACTTTGGCTGATTGAGTCACCGGCGACCCGTGCGTCAAATGTCCGCCGTGGCCCAAATCCATGCCGAGGATCGTATCGCCCGGTTCCATCCAGGCGTTGTAAACGGCCATGTTGGCCTGCGCGCCAGAGTGCGGCTGGACGTTTGCGTGGTCGGCATTGAAAAGTTTTTTCGCCCGGTCGATGGCCAATTGTTCAACCTGGTCAGTGTTTTCCTGGCCGCCGTAGTAGCGTTTGCCGGGGTAGCCCTCGGAATATTTGTTGGTAAAGACCGACCCGACGGCCTCGAGCACTTCGCGGCTGACGTAGTTTTCTGACGGGATTAATTCCAGGCCGTCGCGTTGGCGTTCGGTTTCGGCGGCGATTAGGTCAAAAACTTCTTTGTCGTTGATTGTTGTCATTATTTTTTCCTCCTTAAACTAAAAATGAAACTTTACTTGGTCAAGAAAAATCAGGTCATTTCCTAGCCTCGATCATTTGGATCTGGCCAGTTTCCAGCCATTTTTCGTAGGCTGGTAATATTTCTCTGGATGACAGAGTCAATGGCAGCTGTTTGGCTTCGTCCAACGAAAACCACTTCTTTTGTGAAATTTCGTCTTTGTCAGATATATCGGACTCACTTTGCCAATTCTTTAGGGCAAAACAGTTAGTATAAACTTGCGTCTGATCGCCGTTTTGATAGTGAAATACGTAGCCGGGGCCAGATACCGTTGCAAATAATATCAAATCGTCGGGATGCGCGTTAATACCAGACTCTTCCTGAGTTTCCGCAAGCGCGGCTTCACGCCACGTCTGATGCGGTTCGACAGAGCCGCCCGGAAATGCCCAACCGTCAAAAGATTTGTTATAGATCATCAAAACTTTGCCGTCATCGCGTTCAATGACGGTATCGACTGATGGCATGACAAGGAAATCATGCCCAATCTTCTGGCGGATTTTCCAAACGTATGACCCCACATATGGCATGGGAATATTTTACACTTTTTGCTGACATTAGACAAATCTATGTACGAGGGCTTTATTGTTTGAAAGCCCTTCTGACATGAGGAAGCGACAAATACACAATGGCCACCAGGGGCAAAATGGCCAAGATGGCTTGGTTAATAGTCTGCATTCGAATTGCGTTGAATTCTGTGTTCGTCAATGGCCGTGGTATGACTGTTGCGTCTTGTTCAACGGGCTTGTTATAAAAGCTGATTATATCGAAAGTCAGTTTACCATGCAAAACAGAGATAAAAAGCAGCGCGACGATGGCGATAATACGTGCTGGCCTCCACCGAATGACTAGCAGAATTGCGCTTATACCGAGGAAGATCGCACAAATCCACATTAATGCAGCAAGAAAAACCGAGGGGTGCAAAATGGTGAATAATCGAACGAAATCACCTTGTGCGACTATAAATCCCTGCGGTATAGTAAACAGCGGTAAAAACATTAGCCCGGCCAGAAAATAAACTCCGTTTGGCGGACTAATTTTGACTTTTTGGCCCTGTCTAGTGGCTGTCGCGAGACGGCCCCGGCTTGGTTCGGTGGCGACGTCGTGCGGCTTCTGCGGTTCTATTAACGGCTTAACTTCGGGATCTCCTGGTACCGGGACTACAGCCATCGGACGCTGCTTCGGCAAATCCAGCGGATCGGGAATTGTGCCATCGTCGTTCAGCTGCGGTTTGAACTTCTCTGGGACAACCACTTTGGTCTTAGGTGATTCTCCTGGCTGATCCGGATGAACTGTGATGTGCTTTGCATCGCCAAAATTCTGATCGGGATTCTGCGCCGGCGCGATTTCTTCGTTGAAATTTTCCATTGTGGTTATGATTTTAACATGTGGTGGGCCAAGGCAACAAACTTTCTTGACTTTATATCAATTATGATATAATTGAAATATATCACCATAAGCATAATTAATGAAAGGAAAGCCATGACGAACGAAGATTATCGTGCCAAGATCGGTCAAGTTATATCTGAACTACGCACCAATCATGGTTTAACGCAGGGCGAGCTGGCCGCTAGGCTGGGTACATCACAATCGGCTGTCAACCGCATCGAAAAGGGCGCGCAAAATATCAGCCTTGAGATCATCGCTCGGATTTCGGACGTGCTCAATTCAGAGATTCTGAGTGTCAATGACGAAGGAAAACTGAACCTGCGTATTCATGGCGGTCGAAAGCTTCGCGGTTCGATCACTGTTAAGACGAGCAAAAACGCCGCAGTTGGCCTGCTGTGTGCCTCACTTCTTAACAAAGGAAAGACGACGTTACGACGCGTGGCAAGGATCGAAGAAGTCAACCGTATCATCGAAGTTCTCAATTCCATCGGTGTCAAAACTCGTTGGCTGAACGACGACAATGATCTGGAAATCACGCCACCACGCAGGCTAAAATTGACCGAAATGGACGTCGAAGCCGCTAAGAAAACTCGCACAATCATCATGTTCCTCGGGCCACTGCTGCACCAATATCGCGAGTTCAAAATCCCGTTTGCCGGCGGTTGTAACCTGGGTGCGCGCACGGTCGAGCCGCACATGGTGGGCCTGCGCGAATTTGGCCTGACGGTTGAAGCCCAACCCGGTACGGATTTTTACCTGGCAAAAAGTCGTCCCAAAAAGCCGACGCGAACAGTACTGCTAACCGAGCGTGGTGACACAACAACAGAGAATATCTTGATGGCGGCGGCGCTGAATGACGGTGAAACTGTGATTCGAAACGCCAGCGCCAACTATGCAATACAAGACGTCTGTTTCTTCCTGGAAAAGTTGGGCGTCAAAATCGACGGCATCGGCACGACAATTTTGCGTGTTCGTGGCTTGCCTAAGATCGATCAGGACGTCGAATACTTCATCAGCGAAGACCCGATCGAAGCCATGAGTTTCATTGCTGCTGGCGTAGTGACCAACTCAGAAATAACTGTAGCGCGAGCACCAATTGAGTTTCTAGAATTGGAACTGGCAACCTTAGCGGAAATGGGATTAAAATATGGTCTGAGTGAAGAATACAAGGCCAGAAACGGTCGAACGCGTCTAGTAGATATCACACTTAAAAAATCAGTACTGCATGCCGCGAAAGACAAATTATTTGCTCTGCCGTTTCCGGGACAAAACCAGGACAATTTGCCCTTCATGGGTCTGATCGCTACCGTCGCCGAAGGTCGCACGCTGCTGCACGACTGGGCCTACGAAAATCGGGCGATTTACTTCACCGAACTGAGCAAACTGAACGCGCGAATCGAGCTGGTTGATCCGCATCGCGTCTACATTACCGGACCAACGCACTGGCGAGCGGCCGATGTGGTGGCACCGCCAGCACTCAGGCCGAGCGTTGTTGTGTTGCTGGCGATGCTGGCCACACCGGGCGTATCAATTCTGCGCGATGTCTATAACATCAACCGCGGCTACGAAGCTTTTTACGAGCGGTTGAACAGTTTGGGCGCACGGATTGAAACTTGGCGAGAGATATAGTAAAATACTCTGGTATGGCGGATGTAGCTCAGTTGCTGCGTGAAACGCAAATGAAGCAGCGACGTCGCTCTCGTGGATATTGCGGTGACTGCATTGCCACGATTAACAATTTTTATGGCGGATGTAGCTCAGTCGGTTAGAGCGACGGGTTGTGGTCCCGTAGGTCGGGGGTTCGAGACCCCTCATTCGCCCCATATTATTATTTCGTAATATTCGATTTTCTTAAATTCAAGAGAGGGCACAGGTCCATGACGAAGTTTCTTAATGGCCGCGATCTAGCAGATTTCATCAAAGAACGTCAGGCCAAGCAGGTTCGCGGCCTGATTCAGCATGACAAAATCCAACCGCGCTTAGCTATCTTGACCACATCACGTCTTGGCAATGAAAACCCGCCGATTGAAACTTACATGCGAATGAAGCATGCTTATGGCGAGGACATTCAAATCGAAGTTGATATTATTCGCGCGCCACAGGATGAACTGCTGGAAATTGTAAACAAGCTGAATGAGGATGATAAAGTCCACGGCATCATTATTCAGCTGCCTCTAGATGAAAAGTACGGCACCGACGAAATCGTCAATGCCGTCGCGCCAGCCAAGGACGTTGATGCCTTGGGTAAGGATGCTACGCTTGATCCGGCGACCCCATTAGCAATCATTTGGTTGCTAGCTGGCTATAATATCGAGCTGAAGGGCAAGAAAGTTGTCATTGTTGGCAATGGTCGATTGGTTGGCAAACCGCTAACCAGAATGCTACGTAACTCTGGCGTGGACGTCGAGGTAGTCGACATCGATACGCCAAACCCGAACGAAATTCTGCGCGCGGCCGATGTCATCATCAGCGCAACCGGCGTGGCGAACTTAATCAAAAGTAGTGACGTTAAGATCGGCGCCGTGGTGGTTGACGCCGGCACTTCGTCCGAACAGGGCCGAATAGTCGGCGATGTTGCGCCCGAAGTTCGCGAACGCTCTGATCTGACAATCACTCCAGAAAAAGGCGGTGTCGGGCCGCTGACTATCGTGGCACTGATGGATAACACTATCCGCGCGGCGCGGGCAACAATAAGGACAGCAGACTAGGGTGATGGTTGTTGCTGATCTGTAGTTTCGCCTGTTTCATCCAAGCCCAAAATCTTCTTCACCTGATGAACCACCTGACGTGGCGTCAGGTCAGCTTTGACGATGTAGCTGTCGACGCCCAGTTTATCCAGATTGCGCGGCGCTTCTTCCTGCCCCAGATTAGTCAAGATAATCACTGGGATATCGTGTCCATTCGGCAACTCGCGAATACGCTTCAGGGCCTCGGCGCCATTCATTTCCGGCATCTGCAGATCAAGCAGGATCGCGTCTGGCATTGCGGCTGTCACCATATCAACACCGCTGCGCCCGTTGGCGGCCATATCGACTGCGAAACCTTCTGACTCGAACTTCATGCGATACATCTGAGCTATGGTCTGATCGTCTTCGATGATGGCTATTTTTATCATGAGCATATTATAGCATGTCTATATTATTTAGTGCTAGTAGTATATAATGATGCTAGTGGTTGCCAACAAACGAGTTACCATCATCAATAGAAGGGTCTCAAAAGGACACTCTATGCTCACACCCGACGATGAGCAGTTCTCAAAGTGGCTCGAGCTCCGCGCGGATTTTGTTAAATGGCAAGGTTGGTTTGACGAAAATCACACATCAGAAAAAGAAAGTGATAAGTATGATGGTCATGCGAAAACGCAGCAATTAGTTGGACTAATGAAGAAAGAAATGGTATGCGGTGTTCGTTGGACGGCGCTATCGCCTGATGAGGTTAATCTAGATTCGATGCTCACGCTCCAGATGATGAAATCAAGCTCCCTGTCAGACGACAAGAATGTGCAGGACTTACTTTCCGGCAAGACAGATCATTTAGAAAGGTGGCGCTCAGAGGCAGCAGCTGGAAGACTAATTGATCTGACGCGGTTCGCTGTGCGACAAGTAGACTCAGATCTTTTTTCACGTAACAAACGAAGAAGGATAGTCCGGCGCCAGAAAGTACGCTATGCTAGATTGATCGGTACTCTGATAGGCCTACTTTCAAAAGATTACAACGACGGATGCACAATGGTCTTTGCGACATCTCCGGCATTCGAGAAATTCCTAACTAGTCTGGATGTAAGAATGAAAATTATTGCCAAAGATGACACCACAGTTTTTATTGAAACGAGCTTTATCGATATTCGCGATAGCTTTAGATTAAGAATTGGCCAACAGAAACTGACCGATACAATAGGAATTCTTGAAGTGATCCGTTCATATGGCGGTTTCCGAAAAATGGCGGCCGACAAAAAGGCTTCCCGCAAAAAAAGCACTAGCTATTAATCCAGCAATTGTGTAAAATGTAATAACCATGACTGTGATCGAAAGCTTGTTTCTGATCGGAATGATGGTTTCTTTTACTGCGAGCTTGGTGCTTGCGGTAGTTGTTAATACCAGCCATGCCAAAAGATCAATCAGACATAGTTTTGTCTGGACATTGGTAGCATCTGCATTATGGATTGGTAGCAACCTCATATACCAAGTTACTGGAGCTGGTGGCGATGTTAGCTATATTGCGGCATTGCTGGCCTACACTTTTGCTTGCTGGACAGTGCTTGCCTTTACGTACTTTGTCGCAAAATTTACGGATTGGAAAAGCGTCAAAGTTATCATCGATATTGCGTTCGTAACACTGTCGATTGGTGCGGTTGCCTTCGCTATTCCGGGATTTCTTGCGACTGGTCTGTCGGATGGTGGCATAGTGACAACTAGATGGATAGATTTCTATGGTCTAGTTATTGTTATAATCCTTGGTATTGCTGTCGTACGCTTGATAGTGTCATGGAGATCTAGTTCGGGTCGACTTCGCAAACAGATTGGTGGAATGATATGGTTGTTATTAATAGTTGCCGCGTTAGCCCTAGTTTTCAACCTAGCTCTACCAATAGCAGGCATATACAGTTTTGTGTCTCTTGGTCCGGCCTGTTTCGCATTATTTGTTGGCATGACATCCTATTTGATTCTAGCCCGGGGTTTGTTTGGGGCTCGCATGATAGCCGCTAAGGCGATCACATATTTGCTGATGGTTCTTGCATTGTCTGCTATAGGTCTGTTACTGGCGCTGATTCTTTGGGCGTTTGATATAATTCAGCAAGTTCCGATAAGCGCGTATGTCATAGTTACATTTCTTTTATTTATAGTTACAGCAGTTTTCCAACCCCTCCAGCATCGCCTTAGGCACCTAACCGACAACTTATTCTATAAAAATAGCTACGATACCGACAAGTTTGAAAGAAACTTGAATAGAATAATGCTATCTAATGTCACGGTCAGTGATCTGTTGAACGATAGCTCGAGAATGATCAACGCAACGTTAAAATCTTCCAGCGTGTCGTTTTCGTTGAACCCAGACGATGATTTTGAACGCAGCACATACGGCGCGAACAAACAGCTTTCTGATAATGAACTAAGGATAATCGATGATCATTTTGCGTCTATCAAAGAAGACTTTGTTGTGATGGACGAAACAAGCTCGATCAATCCGATTCGTCAAATTGGCTATGACAAAAATGTTGACGTTATCATGAAACTTAGCTCTAGATCTGGGCGGCCGTCATTATGCACAATTGGCTACATGCTGATTGGCAGTAGGCAGGATGGAGCTAGCTATAACAATCGTGATATCTCGGTACTTATTGTCACATCGCACATGATTTCTCTGGCGCTGGAAAATGCTCGTTATTATGAACGGGTTAGCCTGTTTAACCAGCACTTAAAGCAAGAAGTCGACGAAGCTACCTCTAGCCTGCGCTCTGCCAACCGCAAACTGAAAAAACTCTACAAGGCCGAAGACGATTTCATTGCTATGGCTTCGCATCAGCTGCGGACACCGCTAACTTCGATACGTGGCTATATCTCGATGCTGATCGAGGGCGACTTCGGTAAAATAACTGGCGAGCAACGGCATGTGCTGGATGATGTTTACACTAGCAGCGAGCGAATGGTTTTCCTGATCAGCGATTTCCTTGATGTATCGCGGTTGCAAACCGGAAAGTTCGAACTGTTGCGTACGCCGATGCGACTGGACGAAATCCTGGCGCCAGAAATCCAACAAATGGAGATCCCGGCCGAGCTACGCCAGATAGATCTGAACTACACGCCGCCAGCCAATCTGCCGCTGATCGATGGCGATCGTGACAAACTGCGCCAGGTTATGATTAACATGATCGACAACGCAATCTTTTATTCGCACGCCGGCGGGAGCGCTACTATCAGTTTATACGAACACGCTGGCCAGGTAATCTTTACTGTGCGTGACACTGGTATTGGCGTGCCGCGCTCTGAACAGTCAAAACTCTTCACCAAATTTTTCCGTGCCAGCAATGCCAGAAATGTCCGACCTGACGGCACCGGCGTCGGCCTGTTCATGGTTAGAAAAGTCATTGTCGCCCACGGCGGTTCGCTGATTTTTGAAAGTAAAGAAGGCGTTGGTAGCACGTTTGGTTTTCGTTTGCCGGTTATGACTGATGAACCAAAATAAGTGTTACCGCCCGCCGATGGCCATAAATGCCTGCACGATTAAGAAAACCACTGCGCCCACCAAAACAGTGACAATTGACCAACGCCAGATAGCTTTTTTGTGATCGTGCAGCCATTGGGCGCGATCCGACCGGGCGACAGCGTTAACACGGCGAACACGTACAACGTTCGATGTGTCTTTGGCGTCGCGGCCGGTGTACTTTTTGTCGCGCTTCTTCTTGGACTTGCTCATGTGACTATTTTATCACTTCTGCCGCGAAAAGTCTTCCTTTTGCCGCATTTTTGTGTTACAATATCCGCCGCGGTCCCGTCGTCTAGTGGTTAGGACACAAGGTTTTCATCCTTGCAACAGGAGTTCGATTCTCCTCGGGATCACCACGAAAATCGCTCACCCCCAGGGTGGGCTATTTTCGTGGTAGTTTGTGCAAGCAAACTGAACTCCGTGAAAGGAGTTCGGGCGCAGTGTCCGCTCTGCGAACCTTCTCCTCGGGATCACCAAAATGCGCGACGCTTTAAGAGTCGCGCTTTTTGGTGCTATAATGATTATGGCAATAAGTGCGAAGGAGTCAAATGAATTGGCACGAAAAAAACAAGCAATCTTTGCTTGCTGAGCTAGATTCTAATGCAGAAGAAGGATTAAAATCCAACTCTGTTTCCAGGCGCCGCGAAAAATACGGCCCCAACCAATTTGACGAACAAAAACCCGAAGGCGTCATCAAGAAAATCTTCCACACGTTGCGCGACGTGACGATAATTATTCTGATAGTAGCGGCCGTTCTTTCCCTGATAATGGCGTTTCAGGGCGGCAAAGGTTTCATGGAGTTCTGGGTCGTGTTTGGCATTATTGTCCTTAACATCACGCTGGCCGTCACGCAGGAACGTAGTGCTGAAAAAGCTCTGGATAAATTGAAGAACATGAGCAGCCCAATCAGTCTTGTGCTGCGTGACGGCAAAAAACAAGAAGTCAATTCCACCGATTTAGTGCCAGGCGACATTGTTCTGCTGAAAACCGGCGATCTGATTTCGGCCGACGCGCGAATCCTCAGCAGTACCGATTTCGCAGTTGATGAATCGATCCTGACCGGTGAAAGCGAACCGGTCGAAAAAGATTCGAATGCGAAACTAACTGGTAAAGTCGCCGTCGCAGATCAGAAGAATATTGTCTTCTCGGGCTGTCTGGTGACCGCCGGAAACGCCAAGGCCATAGTGGTGGCGACCGGCATGCAAACGCAAATGGGCCACATCGCCGGATACCTGAACGACACACAGAAACTGCGCACGCCGTTGCAAACTCGATTGGACGGCGTCGGTCGGGCGATCAGCTTTATCGCCATTGCGGCCGCCCTGATCGTGTTTGTCGTCGAATTCACGCGCGGCGCGGCCTTTCTGGACGTGGCTTTCATCGCGATTGCGCTGGCTGTGGCCGCTGTGCCGGAATCTCTGTCGCTAATTGTAACTCTGATTCTGACGAACGGCGTAACCGAAATGGTAAAAAAGAACGCTCTGATCCGAAAGCTGACGGCGGTCGAGACCCTGGGCAGCACGTCGATCATCTGCACCGACAAAACCGGCACGCTGACCGAGAATCGGATGGCCATCCAGCGTTTATGGCAGAAAGGGGCCGAACCGTTTGACGACGCGTCGGACTTTTTGCCTGACCAGATGAAATTGTTGGAAAGGCTAGCGCTGGCCAGCAACGCCGTGGCAGATGGCGAGTCGAAGATTATCGGCGATCCAACAGAGGCGGCAATATTGCGTCTGCTGAGCAATAAAGGCGAAAGCAAAGCTGAATTGGAAAAGAAATACCCACGGGTCAAAGAAATCGCCTTTTCATCCGAGCGCAAAATGATGACAACTATCCACAAAGATCCGAAAGGCGGATTCCTAGTCCTTACCAAAGGAGCCTTAGACCGAGTTCCTTTCGAGAAATCATCGCCCGATGAAGTAAAAGAACGTGCCAATATGCACGACCAATTCGCCGAAAGCGCACTGCGCGTCATCGCCTTGGGCAGCAAACATGTCGATAAATTACCGCCCGACGACTCCTTAACAGATTTAGAAAAAGACCTGAAATTCGAAGGAATCATCGGCATCATTGACCCGCCGCGCCCAGAGGCCGCCGCAGCCATCGCCACTGCCAAAAACGCCGGCATCCGTACCGTTATGATAACCGGCGACCACGCGGTAACCGCCGAAGCCATTGCCTACCAGGTTGGCCTATGGTCCAGCGGCGACAAGGTCATAACCGGCGTCGAGCTGTCCGAGATCAGCGACAAAGATCTGATAAAGAACGTCGCGCAGTACTCCGTCTATGCCCGCGTTTCGCCCGAAGACAAAATCCGTATAGTCGAGGCCTGGCAGGAGCTGGGCGGAGTCGTCGCCATGACCGGCGACGGCGTCAACGACGCGCCCGCCCTGAAAGCCGCCGACGTTGGCACGGCCATGGGCATCACCGGCACAGAGGTCAGCAAAAGCGCCGCCGACATGGTGCTGATGGACGACAACTTCAGCACCATCGTCGCTGCCATCGAAAAGGGCCGCGGCGTCTATTCCAACATCCGAAAAACGATTTACTTTCTGCTGTCGTGTAATTTCTCCGAGGTCGCAATCATGCTGATCGCCATGTCGGTCGGTTGGGGATTACCGCTGACGCCAATCATGATTTTGCTGATCAACGTTATCGGTGTCGGCGTGCCGGGGCTGTTCATCGCCCGCGATAAATCCGATCCGGATATCATGCAGCGGAACCCGGTCCGGCGCGGTGAAAGCCTGTTCAGCGGCATACTATTCCTGATGTCAAAGCAAGCCATGGCGTTCGTCATCGTCGGCCTGATCGGCTATTATATCGGCACCTTCGTCAGCATTTCCGGCTCGCATCCGCCGTCGCAGGCTATCGGCCAGACGATGGTTTTCCTGGTTGTCGGCTGGTCGGCCATCCTGCATGTTTTCACCGTACGCAGCCGGCGATCTGTTTTCAAAACCAGTATCAGGAATAATCCAATGCTGGCGGTTGGCGCGATTTCAATGATAGTTTTCTTTGCCCTATTGGTCATAGTACCGCCGCTAGCTGACATCTTTGGCATGACGGCGATCGGCCTTAACCATTGGCTGATCGTGATCGGGCTGGCGATGGTACCGACAATTGCGGCGGAAATCAGCAAACTTATCAGAAATCATGGCGAAAAGAACGAATATAAGAATCGGCTGGTTCGCCACCACCAATTTACAGATGATTAACTTATGATACAATAAATGAATAACAGGAAGGGAAAACATGAACATCAGCCAAACCATCAAGCACACCAAAATCCTGGCCACCATCGGCCCGGCCACCGACGATTACGACGTTCTGGAGCAGGCACTCCGCGCCGGCGTCAACGGCTGCCGGATGAACTTTTCGCATGGCACGCCGGAACAGCGCGAAACTCAATTTCGTTACATTCGCGAAATCAGCGGCAAAATCGGCCGTCACGTATCAATCATTCAGGATTTGCAGGGTCCAAAGATTCGCCTCGGTCAACTAAAAGATGACATGCGTTACGAAATTCACACTGGCGATGAACTGGGGCTGACTTATGGCATTGAACACGACGGCGGCAACAATTTGCCCGTTCAATACGATTTAAGTGAAAAAGCTCAAGAAGGCGAAGCGATCTATCTGTTCGACGGCAAGATCAAAACCATCGTCACCCACATCGACGGCAAAACCGTCTGGGTGCGGGCCGAAAACAACGGCTTCGTGCTGAGCCGCAAAGCCGTCAATTTGCCCGATACCGACTTTGGCACCGATTTCATTTCTGAGAAAGATTACGCCGATTTGGAATGGGGTCTAGATAAGGACTACGACTACACGGCGATTTCCTTTGTGCACACAGCGGACGACATCCATATGGTGCGCCAGTGGCTGAAGGATCACGGCGTCGAGCGGCCAATTATCACCAAAGTCGAAACCAAAACCGCCATCATGCCCGAAAATCTGGAAGAAATTGTCAAAGCCTCCGACGGCGTCATGGTAGCTCGCGGCGATCTGGCCGTCGAAGTCGGCGCCGAAGTCGTGCCAGTCGTCCAGCGCGAAATCATCGCCCTGTGCCAGAAACACTGCAAAATCAGCATCGTAGCCACGCAAATGTTGGCGTCGATGGTCGACAACCCCGAACCAACCCGCGCCGAAGTAAGCGACGTCGCGACCGCCAGTATCGACGGCGCCGACGTCGTCATGCTCAGCGACGAAACCGCTATGGGTTCGTACCCGGTCGAAGCCGTCAAAGTTATGGCCAAGACACTGATGTACGCGCAGCATCACCTGCCGGTTAGCCCTCTCTACGACAGTTATGTAAATGGTGGAATGCGCGATGCCATCGCCGATTCGGCTGTGCTGCTGGCCGAACAGATTGAGGCCGACGCCATTATTGTCGAGACCACAACGGGCAAGATGGCCCGTGTCATCGCTGTTCACCGGCCGCACATTCCAGTACTGGCC
Source organism: Candidatus Saccharimonadota bacterium (assembly GCA_009777625.1). GTDB lineage: Bacteria > Patescibacteriota > Saccharimonadia > Saccharimonadales > Saccharimonadaceae > WRLL01. Next base: position 44,412 of record WRLL01000003.1, on the reverse strand, counting down.
ATCAGCCAAAGCCTGCGCGTGGCCAATCAAATGGCGTTGCTATATAACACGCTAGGTTTCACCGGCGAAGGCAACGACTACGGCTGGGGCACGACCAAGAAACTCTCCGAAGCCGGTTTCTTTGCCGAGGTCGACAAGCTAAAATTCGTTGTCGTTCGTCGCGTTCCCAGCGATGACCACGCCGAGACGACCGCTAATACGATCCAGGTCAGAATCTTGGACAGATAAAAGCTTTTAGCATAATCAATTTCGTGATAAAATATTCATACTATGAGTGGGCAAACATTTCCTTACCAAACGGTGCGCGATGTCGACGTACAAAACAAGCAAATTCTAGTGCGCGAGGGCTACGATGTGCCGTTTAATGATGACGGAACGATTGCAGACGACCTGCGGATTATCGTTAGCCTACCTACACTTAAATATCTAATCAAGCTCGGTGCGAAAATTGTCTTGATCGCCCATGCTGGCCGGCCAGAAGGCGCGCCGAACCCAAAACTAAGCTTTGCGCCAGTCGCAAAAGATCTATCGGACAAATTAGCCGAGATTTACAAAGAGTTAAACCAACCAACCCAAGAAGTAAAGTTTGTTGATGATTGCATCGGCGAAAAAGTTCGTAAGGCTACAGAAAATATGAAGCCTGGCGAAGTGATTTTGTTAGAGAATTTACGCTTTCACCCAGAGGAAGAAAAAAACGACGCCGATTTCGCGAAAACTTTGGCCGACGATTCGCACGCAGAAATTTTTGTCCAGGATGCATTTAGTAATCTCCATCGTGCCCATGCCAGCATGGATGCAATCACACACTATTTGCCATCTGTCGCTGGATTGCTGGTTGAGAAAGAATACATCGAGATCAAAAGTGCCATCGAAGATCCGAATAGGCCGTTAACTGCAATAATGGGCGGCGCCAAAATCAGCGACAAGATTCCTTTGGTCAAGAAGTTCGTTGGTATTGCCGACAACGTTGTTATTGGCGGCGCTATGGCAAATAATTTTCTGAAAGAAAAGGGCATCAACGTTGCATCCAGCCTGGTGGAAAAAGATCAAGACGGCACGATTCGCGAAATCCTTGACGCGGCCCATAAAAAATTCGGCGCCGATTTTGACAAGAAGTTTATTCTGCCAAGCGACGCCGCCATCGCACCCCATGGCGACCCGACCGAAGAACGCGTGGAAATTGACCTGAGCGATAACCCATTATATGGCGAAGCGAAAATCTTTGACCTGGGCACGAAAACCATCGACCAAATCTGCGAAACAATTCGCGGCAGCGGCACAGTTATTTGGAACGGCGATTTAGGAATTGACTCAACGCCGCAGTTCTCGCACGCCAGCTCGCGCGTCGCATTGGAACTGGCTAAAAATCCGCACGTCGTCAGCATCATCGGCGGCGGCGATACAGCCGATTTTGTGAGAGGTTGGGACTCGTTGAAAGGCGGCTCGTTCACGCATGTTTCGACCGGCGGCGGTGCATCGCTCGAACTAATGGCCGGCGATACTTTACCGGGAATTGCGGCGTTGTTACCGCGGCGATAATCCTTTGCCAAAAAATTCCGCTTGTGCTAAAATGTGGGCAAGCAGAGGGAGGGCTATGAAGAAATTTATCATTGGCAACTGGAAAATGAACCTCAATGTGCACGAGGCGTCGCTATTTGCGACCAAATTGGCGCAGGACGTGCCGATCAAACGCGGCGTTGAGACGGTTATTTGCCCGTCGTCTTTAGCTCTCTCGCCGCTGTCGCTGCAGATCAATCATCGCCAGATGAAACTCGGCGCCCAGAACTGCTATTGGCGCGACGAAGGTGCCTTCACTGGCGAAATTGCTGCGGCGCAACTGCGTGGTTTGGCGCAATATGTGTTAGTTGGCCATTCCGAACGACGACACATTTTCGACGAGGATGATCGCGAGATTCGCTTTAAAGTTCAAGCAGCGTTAAGAAACGGCCTAACGCCAGTGCTTTGTGTTGGCGAAACCGAAACTGAACGGGGCGAAGGCGACACAGCACACGTCCTTGGTGATCAAATCGTCAGCGGCCTGTTGAACGTTGGCTCGGACCAAATTGATGATGTATTGATTGCCTACGAACCGGTATGGGCAATAGGGTCGGGTCGCACGCCCGAACCGAACGAAATCGAAGAAGCCGTCAAAATGATTCGTAGCCAGATTGGCCACATGTTTGGTCGAAATGCCGCAACAAGTGTACCGGTTCTTTACGGCGGCAGTGTTAATCTGGCAAACGCCGAATCGATCCTACGGGCCAAAGGTGTCAGCGGTCTGCTAATCGGTGGAGCTAGCTTGATTGCGCCAGAGTTCGCTGGCATGGTTCAGATTGCCGCCGATGTCCTTAAGGAGGAAAAAGATGGCTGATCTGGACTTTGCGGCACTGGATGCTGCGGCCGATGATATTGTGGCTAGTGAAGAAGTCAACCAGTCAGCGCCTGCTCCGGATGTCAAACCAGAAAAGGAAGCTCCGTCGGCCCGCCGTTTCCGTGGCCAGTTTATGGACATGGTTCATCCGTCCAGCGACGTCAAAGTGGCCGCGAAACCCAACCTTGCCCAGCATTCTAATAATCCATTCGGCCTGTCGAAATCAGAGGAACCAGCTGCTCAGCCAGCGCCGGAAAAACCAGTTGAGCCGACAGAACCAGACAATCTCGAACCATCGACTCCAGAATCAATTAATGAAGAACCCGACAAACCCGCTGACAATGCTTATGAATCGCCATTCTTGCCAGATGCTAAGGTTGAAAAGCGACCTTTGGGAAATCCAGATTTTGATTCGAACGTCGGACTGCTAAGTGACGAGCCAGACCAAGAGTTATTATCATCAGGCGAAAAAGATGACGAGTTGCTAACAGCTGGCGAAGAGCCTGAAGCGTTTCTGTCTGCTGGTGGCGAAAACTCCAATCCGGAAGCAGCACCAACAGATAGTCAGCCGGATGATCAGGTTAATCCAAAACCGACTCCAATTGATTCCGACAATGCTGAAGTTGAAACGACGGAAAAACAAGAAGATCAAAAAGTCGATCACTTACCTCGTCAAAACGCCGAGGACGCTCCTGTTGGCGACGTGCGCACCTCGATAGCCAACACCATGATTATGCCCCAGTACAAAGCCACCAATACTGCAGCACCAGCAGAGGCACAGTCACCATTCGCCGCGGCGGCCGAGCCAATGAAGCGGACCAAAACCAAACACTTTCCGATCTGGGCGTGGATTCTAGTTTTCATCCTACTGGCGGTCGCCGGCGCGGCGCTGGGCGCGTGGCTTTACACCAGCGGCTGGCTGGAGTGACTGTGCTACAATATTTAAGTGAATTCTGATACAGACAAAATTCTGGAGGGGTTGAACCCGCCGCAGCGCGAAGCCGTTGAATCAACCGACGGGCCGTTGTTAATATTGGCTGGTGCTGGTTCGGGCAAAACTAAAGCCTTGACGCATCGTATCGCCTATATTATCGCCGAACGAAAAGCCGCGCCGCATCAAATCATGGCCGTAACTTTCACGAACAAAGCCGCCAAAGAAATGCGCGAGCGGCTAGCAAAGCTACTGAAAGCTAGCGACGCTGGCCAACAACTTCCCGCGCGACTCTTTTCAACGGGAAAAGTGTCAGCAACAAGCCCTGTAACGACAGGCGCTTGGCGCGGCGCGGAAAGTTCGTTGGACAGTGGCGCGGTCGACCTTGCCAACTCCCGCAACTTCATGCCCTGGATGGGAACGTTCCATAGTATCGCCGTACGAATCCTGCGCCAATACGGCGAAAACATCGAAATCCCGCGCAATTTCGTAATCCTCGACGAATCCGATCGCCTCGGCCTGATCAAAGCCGCCATGCGCGAGCTAGGCATCACCGATAAACAGTTCAACCCGCGCTCAATCTCATCTATAATTTCCAGCGCCAAAAACGATTGCCAGTCGCCAACCGATTACGCTGCCATCGCCAAAATGCCTGCCCAACAGATAGCGGCCGATGTTTACCCGCGCTATGAAAAGCTAAGGAAAGCTGGCCGGAGCCTGGATTTCGACGATCTGCTCCTTGAAACAGTTAAGCTCTTACAAAACGTTAAGGAAGTCCGTCAAGAATTGCAAAAGAAACTTAAATATATTCTTATCGACGAGTACCAGGACACGAACAAAGCCCAATATCAAATGATGAAATTACTGCTGAACGATCAACAAAACATCTGCGCTGTCGGCGACGACTGGCAATCAATTTATAGTTGGCGCGGCGCGGACTTCACAAACATTCTGAATTTCGAACGCGATTTCAAAGGCGCCAAGATTATCAAACTAGAGCAAAATTACAGATCAACCGAAGCAATTTTGAACGCTGCGCATAACGTGATTGTAAAAAATGACCAACGTACTGACAAAAAACTTTGGACGGCTGAAAAAGGCGGTGTGCCAGTTCAAATCGTCCAAACTAATGACGAAATCAACGAATCGCAAATCGTCGCCAACAAAATCAGTTCAGGGGTAGCAATCGGCGCCCGACGCTTTGACGACTTTGCGATTTTGTATCGAACCAATGCCCAGAGTCGCGTTATTGAGGAAACATTTATCCGCTTTGGTCTAGGCAAAAATTACAAGATCGTCGGCGGTACCAGATTCTACGATCGCGCCGAAGTCAAAGATATTTTGGCTTATCTGAAACTGATTTACCAACCGTTTGATCGTGCCAGTTTCGAACGGATTGTCAACGTACCACGTCGCGGGCTGGGCGACACGTCGGTTGCGAAATTTTTGGCTTGGCAGAGTCAACGCGGGACGTCGATCATTGATGCATTAAACAATGTCGACAGCTGCGACAATCTGACTTCGCGGGCGCGAAATGCTTTCCAGAAATTCGGCGCACAATTGTTTGACTTTACAAAAATTATCGAAACTGCTCAGCCAGATGAACTACTTGACCAGATCATTCGCCGTTTCGATTATGCCGATCATCTGAGCGACGGTACGCCACAGGCCGAATCGCGCCTCGAAAACGTCGCTGAATTGGTCGGCGTAGCTAAAAGCTTCAATGCAACACAGGATTTCCTCGAGGAAGTTGCTCTGATCAGCTCGGCTGACCAGAATTCAAGCGACGACGCTGTAACATTGATGACGTTGCACGCCGCTAAAGGCCTCGAGTTCCCGGTAGTTTTTATGGTCGGCATGGAGGAAGGGATTTTCCCGACCAGCCGCGCTGAATACGAGCCGGCCGCCATGGAGGAAGAGCGTCGCCTCTGTTATGTTGGTATGACGCGCGCTCGCAGCGAGCTGGTTTTGACTTTTGCGCAATCGCGGCTGTTGTATGGTTCGCGCCAGTACAATTTACCGTCGCGGTTTTTATCTGATATCGACGAGAATTTTCTTTCTCTATCGCCTAACTTTTCTCAAGAGACAGAGGCGGGAAGCTCTCAAAATGAATATAACGACGAAGTAAGATTTGTCCCAGACGAAATCGATCTATTGGTAGGCGATAAAGTCAAACACCAAATCTTCGGCACCGGCCAAGTCAAAAAAATCGCCGGCGAAATCGTTACGGTTGATTTCGACGGCAAAACGCGCAATTTGAATGTGGCCTTCGCACCGCTAGAAAAAGTTCAATAAAAGGGTGGGGTCCGGACTGCTCTGGCAAGCAGCCCGGGATTTGACGCTCGTCCTGACGACGAGCCATTACGGAACGAGTTTACTCTCGTCCCAACCGAGTTTACGACTTCGGGTGCGAGTCGGTGTTGTCGCTAGAGGAGGACAGGCCGGCGAATGTGCAGCTTCAGCTTCATGAGCTGGTCCTGCAGGGAATCGATGTAGGTCTCCTCCGTCGCGATCAGTTCCTTCAGCCGCTTGACATTAGAGCCGCGGCCACCGCCGCCGTACTGCGCGAGGGACTCAACTGCCTTGGCGAGCTCTTCGGCAGCCACAGCCTTGCCAGCGACGTGCTTGGAGATTTCTATCTTCAGATGCTCAATGCGCAACAGGTTCACCACGTTGAGGGTGTCCTGCTGGAACTGGGCGATGTTGATCTCACGCCCTTCGGCTTCGGCTTGCTCGAGGAATCGCATGAGCGCGAATTCCTCGGCGTAGCGAGTCGACAGCTCGTCGGCCCGTTGCTGGAACGATTCCAGCAAGCTGTCCAACGCCTGGCCGAACGGCGTGGTACCACGTCGGTAAGATCGGACTCCCCAGATGAAGAGTCCGACCATTCCGGCCACGAACAGGCCGGCGATGATCATGGTGAAGATCTCGATAGTCATGACTTTCCTCCTTGACTGTGTGGCGGCGCGGCGGACTTTTTCCGCTCGTCGTTGACGCCTACTACGGTCGTGGATGAAAAGATGACGTGCCAGCGCCAACTTTCCACGCTGCCCACGAAATTCTTAGGCAGGGCGGAAAGTTGGTAGCGACAATTTGTTAATGTCGCAAATTGTGTGTTGTACGACATACTTGCCAAGTGGAAGCCTCGCCTCAACACCCGACAGTGCGTAAATCGTAGCATAAGAACGATGGTATGTCAAGATTACTCGTGTGTATCTTATCTGTTATTTCTATCTATTCTTGACGTCTGAAAACACACATTGTGCGGCATATTTCTTATTTTTAAATGAAAAAAGTGGTCGAAAACTTGCGATTTTGACACTTTTCTGCTATAATGTTTAAGTTTACGATGAGTAAATTCAAGTATTTAATCAATCATCTACTTGGCGAAGCAGGTGTCTCCGCTATGGTCAAGTTGACTTTGGCGGCGGTTTTTGCCCTGATTATCTTTGGTACGACCGGCATTGCTATGGCTTCCTCTGAATCCAGTGCGGACAATTCTGCGAAGGTCTCTAATGCTCAACGTCTGATAACCATCAATGACAACGGCACCGAACGTACCATTTTGACACGTGCTACTACTGTTGGAGATGCGTTGAAGGACGCCAATATTACGACCAGTGCCGACGATGACATTGAACCAAAGATAAACGCCAAATTGGACGGAACTTCGGTCAAGATCAATATTTACCGCGCTCGCCCGATCGTTGTGGTCGATGGTGCTCGAACCGTTCGCGTAGTGACCATGGCGCAGTCGCCAACTGCCGTCGCAGCCGTGGCTGGGATCAAACTTTATCCAGAGGACAAGACCGCAACCGAGCCAGTGCGAAACATTTTAGCGGCTGGCGGGGCAGGTTTACAGATGAGCATAACTCGCGCTAAGGTCGTCAACATGAAACTTTATGGCCAAGCTTCGGAAATGCGCACGCACGCCGCGACGGTTCGGGAATTCTTGAATGAAAAGAAAGTCGCATTGGGCCCGGATGACGTGGTCAGTCTTGACCTGAATACGAAAATCACCGACGGAATGAACCTGGAAGTTTGGCGTAACGGCATCCAAACCATCACGGTCGACGAAGAAATCGCCTTCGAGGTCGAACAAGTCCGCGACATGAATCGCGAAGTCGGCTATCGTGAAATCAAAGAAGCCGGTGCCAGCGGTCAACGCAGCGTAGTCTACGAAATCGAAATGCTAAACGGCGAAGAAATCTCACGCCGCGAAATCCAAAGTGTCGTAACCAAACAGCCAACCAAACAAATCGAAATCATCGGCGTCAAAGTCAAACCCGGCACCGGCCTGACCAAGGCCAAGGGCGTTAACCAATTTAAGGACAGCAACGGCGTCATTCACCGCGAAACCTACTACGACCTACCGATGAGCCGCGTCATGCAAAACTGCGGTCAGGGCGGTCATTACACCGTGCGTGACGACGGCGTCAAAGTCGACCGTGATGGCTACGTCATCATCGCTGCTAATCTGCATCTTTACCCGCGCTGCTCGGTTGTCGAAACCAGCGTCGGCCTAGGCAAAGTTTACGACACCGGCGGCTTTGCGGCTGTCCACCCGCACGGCTGGGACATCGCGACTGACTGGACAAATTACGACGGAAGATAAATGAGCCAGCCAAACAAATCCTTGGGACAACACTGGTTGAAGGACGATGCGATTTTGCGCGCAATCGCTGATTATGCTAAATTGACATCAACTGATACGGTCTTAGAAATTGGTCCGGGGTTAGGGACTTTGACAAAAATCTTAACAGAAAATTCCAAGGAAGTCGTCGCCGTTGAATTCGACAAAGAATTGGCGGAAAGTCTGTCGGAACGAGTATCGGCGAAGAATCTAGAAATTGTAAACGCTGACTTCCTGCAATTTGACCTAAATCAATTGCCAAAAGACTACAAAGTCGTCGCCAACGTGCCCTACTACATCACAGCCAAAATCGTCCAAAAGCTTTTAACTGCCGACAACAAACCATCCGTGATTGTCCTGTTGGTGCAAAAAGAAGTCGCTGAAAGGTTAGCGGCAAAGCCCAGCGAAATGAGCATCTTATCAATCTCTGCGCAACTTTTCGCCGAAGTTAGTTTGGGCATAGAAGTTCCCGCCAAATTCTTCACGCCACCGCCTAAAGTCGATTCACAAGTCGTGATTATGAAACTGCGGGACAAACCACTTTTCGAAAACTTGGACGAAAAACTTTTCTTCCGCATCGTTAAAGCCGGTTTCTCGGCCCGGCGCAAAAAACTCCGCACTAGTTTAGCTGGCGGTTTAGGCTTGTCAAAACCCGACGCCGAAAACCTCTTAATAAAGGCCAACATCGATCCGAATCTCCGCGCGCAAGATCTTTCTCTAGATAACTGGTACAGCTTAACCAAAGCCCACAATCAAACAAAATAAATCTACAATAAGCACTAGCTTTTTCTTTTTTCAACCTGTATAATTGGATCAATTAATTAAGGAGGAGAGAAATGGAAGATCAGCCAACGCGATCACCATCACCGGAACCAACACCAACTGCAAATCAACCATCACCAGAGACACCGCAATTTCCGACATCCAAACCAAAATCCAAAGGTAAAATTATCGGCAAGGTATTTATCGCGATTGTCGTAATCGCATTGGCTGGCGGAGTAGCCTATCTGTTCATGCAAAACCAAGATCAAAGCAAGAAGATTGATGACCTGAAAGCAGACTTGACCTCAGCACAGAACAAATTGAAAGCAGCCGAGGAGAACGCAACAAAGGATGACGAGTCTGATGCGGCCGATAATTCAACGCAGTATTTCGCGATTGAAGAATGGGGAATTAAATTCGCGTTACCAGATGGACTAAAAGCAAGCGATATCACCTACACGATCAACGACAATACCATAACATTTAATACTAAAACTCGTGCGGCATTGAACCAAAACTGTTCGGAAAGTTCGATCGGCTGGAGCCGCGGCACTAACAGCACGCGCGAATTTGCTGGCGGCACACAAACGTCCGATGTAAAAGTTGGCGATTACTACTACTTTGGCCCCAGTGGTCCGCAGTCGACTTGTGCTGACGAAGCCGACCTTACTGTCGAAAACGCACAAAATCAATTGTTGATAAAATTGATTGCAAAACCAGTAGCAGAATAAGTGCCTATGCTACAATGGTCCCATGAACGATGCTCTCGCCGTAACCTCGTTGTTGCTGATATTGGCCGCCTATGCGCCATACATCTACAGCGTCGTCAAGCGCAAAACTAAACCGCAACGCATCAGCTGGTTATTGTGGATGATGCTGAATGCGACCTACTTTGCGTCGGCCGTTAACAGTGACGGCGCGGTTTTGTACACACTGGGCGCAGTGATCGGCACAGCGACGATTTTCACTCTGTCCATCAAATACGGGACGGGTGGCAAGAGCCGGTTCGATATCACGGCGTTGTTCGTGGCGCTAATTGCCTTTGGCCTGTTATTCGTCGCCAACCAAGTTCTGTTGGCGCTGGCCTTAGCTCTAATCGTTGACGGTATTGGACTGATGTTAACAATCCAAAAACTAATGCGCGATCGGGCTTCGGAATCGCGCTTGCCGTGGTCGCTGTGGTTCGTCGCCAGCGTTATAGCGATTGTCGCTCTGCAAAAATATTCACTAGAGAGTTTGCTATTTCCGGCCTATATGATTGTGTCAAGCGGGATGGTCTTGTTAATAATTAATCCGAGTGCCAAACAAAAACCTATTGTTAAGTAAGCTAGACTTGTAGTAAAAAATACGTCATTATGCTAGAATGAAATCACAATACATTAACGGGGGAGGGTGCAATGGAGAAAAAAGAAAATAACTGGAAATGGCTACTGATCGGCACGATCATTGGCTGGACAATTGGTATGGCAGGCGCCGATCGCATTTATCGCGGACAAGTTGGACTCGGCGTTTTGAAACTTCTAACTTGCGGTGGATTTGGAGTTTGGTACCTTGTCGATGCACTGATTTGGACCAAACGACTCGGCGAAGCTAATGCAAAATAGTAAAACTAATCTTTCTTATTTCGCGTAAAAACCTTCTTGATTTTTGCGCCAATTGCTTTGCGTGCCTTTGGATCACGCAAAATATGTACAATCATCGGTGAAATCGAAATCAGCACGATCAGGAAGACAATTGGCAACAGATACATGTCAATCTTCTCTGGATCGATCAGCTCGCCAAAAGCTAGAAAGCTGAAATAACCTAACAGCGTCACGCCAATCGTCCACAGAATCGCACCGACAATATTGTAGGTGATAAACTTGACGTAGTGCATCTTTGATATCCCTGTTACGATCGGATTAAACGTGCGAATGATCGGCATGAACTGTGCCAGGATGACTGCTTTACCACCGTGTTTATCGTAGAATGCTTCGGCTTGCTGCAAATATTCTTTTTTGAAAACTTTACTGTCTTTTTTATTGAACAAGCGCCGACCACCATATTTGCCAATCATATATCCGGTCGAATTGCCGACTACTGCAGCAACAAATAAGAGCGCGCAGAGCAGAAATATATTAACATCAATAACGCCCAAACCAGCCAGCGCACCGGCCGTGAACAATAGCGAATCGCCAGGCAAGAAGAAACCGACCATCAACCCCGTCTCTGAAAAGATAATTAGCGGCACAATAAAGTACACCGACGGCCCGATGTCATGCAAAAATTGGCTAAGTTCAACGCCTGGGATCACGGAAGTTCCTTCCGAGATAATTCTGCCTTGCTCGGAAAAATCCGCGAGCGCCTTTTTCTCTCACTTCGTTGAATTATCATAGCAGCCATTATAACAAAAGCAGCAAGTTTTGCGAAATTTTCAAAACCTGCTAAAATATATCTTGAAATAAGAAGGAGATACAATGCCCGACAAAATTACTTTAGGTGTAGAAAAACGCACTGCGACTGGTAAACAAGTCGCCAAAATTCGCCACGAAGGCCAAGTCCCAGCCGTAGTCTACGGCTCGGCAGTTGAACCGCAAAATGTTCAATTACCACAAAATGCCGCGAGAAAAGTCGTCCGCGAAGCTGGCCGCCACACCCCGGTTGAATTGACCTTGGACGGCAAAAAGCAAATCGCGCTGATCAAATCAATCGACTACGCTCCGGCCCGTCACGACATCACGCACATCAGTTTCCAAGCCGTCCGCGCCGACGAAGTCGTTACCACCGAAGTCCCGCTGGAATTAGTTGGCGTTGAGGAATCAGAGGCCGCCAAGGCCGGCCTGATCATTCTGCCGACATTGGAAAGCGTCGAAGTTCGTGCTAAAACTGCCGACCTGCCAAGCGAAATCATCATCGATGCCACACAACTGTCCGAACCCGAAGAAAAGCTGACTATGCTTGACGCGCAAATCCCCGACGGCGTCGAAGTTGTCGATTTCGACCCCGAACAGGTCATCGCTACTGTCTGGGAGCCAGCTGCATTAGAAGCCAAGAACGCCGCCGCCGACAAAGCCGCCGACGAAGCCCGCGCCGCCGAGGCCGAAGGTACTGAGGCCGCCGAGAACGTCCCAAGCGAGCAAGAAGAAAAGTCTGAGGAAAAAGCAGAATAGCTTTACTGAGAAGTATATCTTAGCGGGTGGGGGAAGATCATAAGAAATGCCAGAGGTTTTAAATGTCTCACCAGATGCAGGCCGAGAATATCAGACTGATTTTGATGGCACGGTTGTTGAAAAACTTGGCCTGTTCGACCCGCGAAATGCGATGAAATATCCGCTCAGAAAACGCTGCGGGTATGAAGATTTCGTGGCTGGCGCAGAAGGAGAAGGACTCCCTCTGGCGGGCGTTGTGTCAGCGCGCCCAGACATTTGGCCAAGACGTCTGGCGATGGAGCGATCGATCAGAACGCAGGGGCTAACAGAAGTTTTTGCCGGGAGACCACTCCTTTTATTAGGAAATGAAGGGGCGAAAGCGAGAAAAGTACTGGAGGGCCTGGCGGCCAATGACGTAGTGGCCGAGATTGATGACAAGCCCCAAAGTATTGGCCAGGCGATTATTCGAGTGGCCCTGGCAGATCCTTTATTACGCGGTACTGCAGTTGTCGGTGCTGTTGAACACGAGAAGACTGACTTATATCTGGGGATATTTAAAGAACGGATGCACCGAGCTGGCCTTACGCCGGTATGCCAAGGTAATGAAATTACTGTTGTAACTGACGACAGAAGATTCTCACTAGTTGTGGTAAGAACCGGGCCATATAACGAGGCTAACGGTGGAAGATTTGCCGGGCTTGTCCTTTCCTGCAATGCTCAAGCGGCTTAACCTTATTCCGCTTCCTCGTCCGTATCAATAACCCCACAAAGCCCAGCCTGTCGATTCCATAGTTGTGCATATTTGCCATTTCGCGCCAATAGTTCCTCATGCGAACCGTCTTCAACAATCTTTCCATCGTCCAGCACGATAATCCGATCCAGTTCTGCCACTGTCGATAGCCGGTGCGCAATGACAATCGATGTCCGGCCGCGCATCAAATTCTTCAGCGCGTCCTGGATCAACTTTTCTGATTCTGTGTCCAATGCCGAAGTCGCTTCGTCCAAAACAAGGATCGGCGCATCTTTCAAAATGGCACGGGCAATCGCTACGCGCTGCTTTTGTCCGCCGCTCAATTTGACGCCGCGCTCGCCGGTCAATGTTTTGAATTTCTTCGGCAGTTTCTTGATGAATTCTATCGCGTTGGCTTGTTTAGCGGCTTCGTGAATCTCAGTATCAGTTGCATCAGATCGGCCGTATGAAATATTTTCAGCAACTGTCCGGTGGAACAGCATTGGCTCTTGCGGTACATACGCGATCGCTCGGCGCAAAGAATCTTGTGTGACTTTCGCAATATTCTGCCCATCGATCAAAATCTGCCCAGACTGAACATCAGAAAATCTTAGCAAAAGTTTCGTCAAAGTAGTTTTTCCAGAACCAGAATGTCCGACCAGGCCGATACGCTGACCAGCTGGAATACTTAAATCAAAATGCTTGAAAATATGCTCGCCGCCGTCAGCGTGTTTGAAACTGACATTGTGAAACTCGACTTTGCCGGAATGGGTTGGGGTTGTTAAAAGAGGCTTGGCATCCGTCACGTCCTTAACCCGATTCGGCGTGTCAAGGATTTCGGTCATTTCGTGTGCGTCGGCTAGCGCTTGATTGACATCTCTCAGTACGCGGTTGAAATCCCACAATCGGCCCAACAGCGATATCATATAAGTCACCGCTAGCACCAACGTGCCAATCTGCACACCGAACCAAGCCTGTCCACCGGCGAGGAAAATAATCGTCATGATACTGATCGCCGTCAAAATCAATCCAAAGCCAAGGTCGCGTTTCACGATCGCTCGCATTACGGCCAATGTTGAGTCTTTCCAATGCCGCACACGCTGTTCATACAAGCGCCTTTCCAGGTCTTCGCCGCTGTAACTTTTGACGGTAGAAACATTAGTGATACTGTCAGCCAGTTGCCCGACCATCTTGTTGTGACTGTTGGCTTCTTTTTTGCTAAGGTCGCGGGTTTTCTTGAAACTGAACCAAGCCACCAGCATGAAACCAAACGACAGAATTGCCAGCCCGATTGTGAACTGCGGGAACCTTGGGCCTAAGATGATAAAGGTAAAAGTGAAAGCCGAAATAATCGGTAAAATTTGCCAAATTGCTGTGTCCATCAATCGTTCAAACGCTCGCGAAAAGCGATTTACCTGATTAACTAGCGAACCACCGAATTTGTTGTTATGAAAATGCATGGTTTGTCGGCTGATAGATTCAAAGCATTGCTGGTTTAGCCGGCCGATCGAAATGATTTCTGACTTCCAACCCAGAAACATTATTAGTCGCCAGAAAACTTCGCTAAGTAAAACAGCGACCGAATACAGCATAATGAAGACGCCGAACTCGCTCCAAACTTGGCCAGACTCTACCGGTGTAGCGGTCAATTTGTTGATGACCTCGGAAATGATCCAGTTGCTGGCGTAGCCGCCCAGAAAAATTGCTATTGGTACGGATAACAACAGCGGCAGATTGTAGCGCCAATTACGCTTTACTTCTTGCCAGTAATAATGCATTGTGCGACGCGCCAGCGTCATATCTTCGGACTTAGTCATTTGACTCCTCTTGTATTTATAGAAATTTGCTTGATATTTTTATTTAAGATCAGCGGAAAACCATGCCGTTTATACACGGGGGGGGGTATTTTGGACCGAATAAAACCGGCCGATTCTCATCATGATTTTCATAATGTCCCTAATTATACTCCGTTTAAGCTAAATTGTAAAGAGTATTTTCAAGTTTCTTATAACCAAGGATCTTGTGTGCTAGAATATAAAGCATGAGTTCAAAAACCTCATTCGATCCTTCACGTGGTGCGGCGTTAATCACCGGTGGATCATCGGGAATCGGATTGGCTTTTTCGCGAGAATTAGCGGCGCGCGGCTACGACCTGATCATTGCCTCGCGCGATAATGGCAAATTGACTGAGGCCGCAGCCGATTTGCAGAAAGAATTCGGCGTCAAGGTCGAAGCAATTCGCCTTGATCTGGCTGATCGCGCCAACGTCGAAAAACTAGTCGAACGCATCACTGACAAAGAACGCCCAGTTGATGTCGTTGTAAATAACGCAGGTTTTGCGCTGCATAATAGTTTGCTGGATACCGATACATCGTTGCAGGAATCAGCCATGGAAGTTATGGCGACTGCTGTTTTGATCTTGTCCGGAGCGGCAGCACGCACGATGAAACAGCGTAGTCACGGCGCTATTATTAATGTGTCATCGCAATCCGCGTGGTTATTCGCAGGTAATTATTCGGCAATTAAACGCTGGGTAGTAATCTACACAGAAAGCCTAGCGCTGGAGCTGGCCAACACTGGTGTTCGCACTACAGCCGTCTGCCCTGGTTGGGTGAAAACTGGGTTTCACGCCACTGGCGGGGTCAACCGACCGAATATCCCAAAGTGGGTTTGGATCGAACCCGAAGAAGTCGTTAGAACGGCTTTACGCGCCATAGATCGTGGCCAAGTGGTCTCTGTACCAACCTTGCGCTGGCGAGTGATAATCTTTTTCACAAGACACTTTCGTTGGCTCAGCCGAAAAATCTCGCGAAAATTGATCTCTAGACGAATCAAAGAACTAGATGAAAGAGATGACCGAGAATAGACAACATTCAACGTGGCGCTATCGATCACCGGTCCATGGCATTTTTCGTTCAGCGGCCTATTTGTTGCTACTGAAACCGTCAATCTGGAGCGTGCTAAGCGTAAAAGTTCATGGCCGCAGAAATCTGCGCCAGTTAAAATCAGGTAAATCTTATATAGTCATAGCGAATCATGCGTCGCATTTCGACGCACCGCTGGTATTGGGCGCTTTGCCGCAGCGGCTATCTCGACGGATCGCGACGGCCGCCGCTGCCGATAATTTCTTCAGACAATGGCACAAGCAACTGCCGACGCGTCTGTTTTTTAACACCTTTCCTGTTGATCGCCAGCGTGGTCGGGGTGATGAAAAGTACAAAGGCCTAGCCAGCGAGCTGCTGAATCGCGGTGTGCCGTTATTAATCTTCCCCGAAGGCACCCGCTCGCGAAGCGGTCTAATAGATGAATTTAAAATCGGTTCTGCGAAACTGGCCTGTCAATTTCAAATCCCGGTTGTGCCAATCGCGCTGATTGGTACTTTTGACGCGTGGCCGGCGCAGGAAAAAATCTGGAAATCCGGCAGACTGCCAGTTGATGTTGTGTTTGGTGAACCTTTAGTACCCGAGAAATCAGAAACACCGGAAGAGTTCAATCGGCGTTTGCGCGATACAATCATCGAGCTTTATGATAAAACAGAGAAAAGGGGAAAATAATGAAAACCAGCGCTGGCATCCTACTTTACAAGATCAAAAACAAAGAAGCACAAGTCCTGCTGGCCCACATGGGCGGTCCGTTCTGGGCCCGCAAAGACAACGGCGCCTGGTCGGTTATCAAAGGCGAATTCGATCCAGCGGCCGAAGAACCGTTAACGGCTGCCAAACGTGAATTTAAGGAAGAAACCAGCTGCCCAGCGCCGAACGTCGAATACTTTGCATTAAAAGAAATCAAAACCAGCGGCAAAATTATCCATGTCTTCGCCGGTAATAGGGATTTCGATGTTAGCAAAATCAAAAGCAACACATTCGAAATCGAATGGCCGCCAAAATCGGGGCAAATGCAGACATTTCCGGAAATTGACCGCGCAGCGTGGTTTGATTTACCAACCGCGAAAGAAAAACTGGTGAAAAGCCAGGCGATTATGATTGATGAGTTGGAGAAATATTTGCGAAAAAGATTTCCTGATGACGCACTGCATTGGAATTTTGAGGGCAACAATTCTATCCAGGCGAGTGAGCAGCAGACTTTGTTCTAAGATGGCGGCTTTACAATGTGTCCAAAATATCTTATGGTAACAATATGAGCGAAGTGTATATCGAGAGTGCATTCACTGGCCTTTATGAACCGTCAGATCCGAAAATAATTGAACCGATCAAGACGATAACCGCCTTTGACTTTGGTACGGGGGGGGGTAATAGACTTAGCAGTGTAAATAGGATTATTGCAGAGCACGTTCTTGACGAGCTATATATAGATAAGCAAGGAAAGCCTCGAACAATTCTTGCGCAGGAGTTGACTGCTGCTGCTTTGCATGCTCTGTACGGTTCAAATAATGTACATGTTGAACCAATAAAGTTGCACCCAACCAGCAGTGGCCGTTCAGGCATTTTTGGAACGGGGTTGTCGGCCTATGCTGCTCTCGAAGAAATGCGTGACATTATGGCTGAACTGGATCTGCCATTGGAAGCTATCGTTGCAGCGCAAAGTTATATGGTCGATCGAACAGTGCGCCATGGAGAGATACTAGGTGTTTCATTAGTTAAGCCGCCAGGATTGCCAAAGGATTTTGATCGGTGGTCGTTTGGGCAGCCGTGGTGCCTGGATGAGAGGATTTGGAGAAAGCGTGAAGATCTCGGACAACGTCTATTGCGCCAACAGGGCAAGATATAATATTTGATATAATGATCATTATGAACGATAGACTGCGTGCCAAACTAAAAACCCTGCCGTCAAGCCCAGGAGTTTATTTCCATAAATCGGCCAGCGGCGAAATTATTTATGTTGGGAAAGCAGCGGTGTTAAAGAATCGTGTGAGACAATACTTCCAAAGCAAAAAAGACATGGACGCCAAAACCCTGGCGCTGGTCCACGAAATCACCGACACCGACTGGATCGAAACCGACAGCGAGCTCGACGCGCTGTTCCTCGAGGCCGAAATGGTCAAACGCTACATGCCGCGCTACAACATCGACCTGCGCGACGACAAATCGGCCACCTACGTGCGGATTGACATAAAAAGCGATCTGCCGTTCGTCGGTTTTACACGTCAGCCGATCGACGATGGCGCGGAGTATATTGGCCCGTTTTACAGTGGCGGTGCAGTCAAGAATGCGCTGCGTTATCTGCGCAAAATCTTTCCTTACTTTACAAAGAAGTCGGAATTGAAATCAGCATTATTACTGCAGCTCGGTTTGGTGCCAAACGTTGAAACGGCGGCGCAAAAATCTGCCTACAAAAAATCCTTACGCCAATTAATCAGCTACATCAAAGGCAATCGCGTCAAAGTCCAAAACGAAATCGAAAAGGAAATGAAAGCGGCTGCAAAAAATCACAATTTCGAACTCGCTGCAACCAAACGCAACCAACTGCGCGACCTAAACGAGCTGCGTCGCCAAATCGTTTTCAGCCGCGAAGAATTCCTCGACATTTCAAAAGATAGAGCGCTCATCGGCCTGCGCGATTTACTTAATCTGGAAAAAGTTCCGCGCCGCATCGAAGCATACGATATTTCCCACATCAACGGAACCAATAACGTGGCGTCGATGGTCGTGGCGACCAACGGCGTGGCCGACAAACGCCAATATCGCAAATTCAAAATCTCGCGCGATCGGAACGACGACATGGCCGCCATGCGTGAAGTTATCACGCGTCGGCTGAAACATTTGAAGGATTGGGGACGACCAGATTTGGTGATTATTGACGGTGGGATTGGACAATTGAACGCGGTGGCGGATTTACTTAATTCTGAGAATATTCCGTTTCTCGGACGAAATAAAAGTGGCGATCACAGTCGCAATGCACGTGTTGTAATCGCTGTGCTTAACAGCTCTCATGCGTCATTGCCCGGCTTGACCGGGCAATCCAGTAATAAAAGACTGGATTTGCCGGATAAACCGGCGAATGACGCAGATGGCTGGATTCCGGATCAAGTCCGGAATGACAGCGCAAGTTATCAAACAATCGAACTTGGGACTGATGATCACATCGCCAAACTCATCGCCCGTCTCGACGAAGAAGCTCATCGTTTCGCCGTCAGCTATCACCAAACCTTGCGCGGCAAAAAACAAACCGAAAACGCGCTGGAACAAATTTCTGGCATCGGTCCGATGACCCGTAAAAAACTTATCAAAAAATTCGGTTCGGTCGCGGGGATGAAATTAGCATCCGAAACTGAAATTGCTGAAATTGTCGGCCAATCCAAAGCCAAAATAATCAAACAAAATATGGTACAATAAGTTCATGACCTACAAATAAGTGCGATTGAGTAATTAAATACAATTCTTAAGAGAGGCACTTTTTATGAAACCACTTAAAATAACCCGTCTAGGTAATCCAATCCTGCGTCAAGTCACCAAACGCTTAACCAAACAAGAAATCCTATCAGACGAAATTCAGAATTTTATCAAAAAATTAAAATTTACCAACGAAAGCAAAGCGGCTGGTGTTGGATTGTCGGCCAATCAAGTCGGTCGCGATTTAGCAATCTCGTTCATCGGAATCAAACCGACGCCAAATCGACCGGACTTAGAACGTTTTGAGCAGATTATGTTTAATCCTGAGATAGTCGAAACTTTCGGCCGACGTATCGGCATGTGGGAAGCCTGCCAAAGTTGCGGCGCCAACACGGGGGGGGGCATCTTTGGTCAAGTCCCGCGCTACAAAAGAATTCGCATCAAATGGCTGGATGAAAATGCTAAGGAGCATGACGAAGTCCTCGAGGGCTTTCCGGCACATGTTGCCCAACACGAAACCGATCATTTAAACGGAAAAGTTTTCCTTGATACCGCGCGGCGTGATTCGTTGATGATGGAGGGCGAATATCGCAAACGCATTGTTAAAAAAGGCAGGTAATTACTTGCCCGATCGTGCTAAAATAAATAATGTAATCCAGTAAAATTCTTAATCAGGAGGCCAAATGAAATTGCCAAGTAAAACCATCCTAATCACTGGTGCCAGCGACGGCATCGGTCGCAGCATCGCAATAAAATTAGCAAAAGAAAAGGCCAAACTAATTCTATTCGGACGTGATCAAACAAAACTAAATGAAGTGCAAAAACTTTGCGAAGAAAATGGTGCACAGGAAGTTCAAACTTTTGCTTTCGATATAAATGACAACGAGAAACGTCGCGCCGTTGCCGAGGAAATTCTCGAGCAGAACCAGATCGACATCCTAATCAACAACGCCGGCGTCTGGCAAAAAACTGGCGGCCTGACGACGCTTGACGAAGAAACAATTACTGAAGTCATCAATACCGACCTGACCAGCCAAATTCTGCTAACGCGCCAACTGCTCGGCCACATGAAGAATCGCCAAGACACAGCCATCATCAACGTCATCAGCAAATCCGGCGTTGTGGCGCAGGCCGGCCAGAGTGTTTACACCGCAGCCAAGTACGGCATGCGAGGTTTTACCGACGTGCTGCGTCTCGATACGAAAGATGACCCGATCCAAATTGCCGGTGTTTATCAATCCGGTACCAACACTGACATGTTCCGAAAAAGCGACGATATCTTCCCGACCGACAGTTTCACTGAGCCGGACGATCTAGCGGATGTCGTGGTGTTCATTTTGTCGCGGCCCAGTAAAATTTGGCTGAATGAAGTTCGAGTTGAGAAGTAGGAGGGCACAATGGACGCCAATTTCTTCAAAATCAATCGTGCAAAATTACTTGAAAAGTGCAATGGCACGCCTATCATCCTATCGGCTCATACCGAAATGCAAAAAGCTAACGACGAAGCTTTTCCTTTCACGCAGAACGCCAATTTTTGGTACCTGACCGGCATAGAAGCGGCCGATTGGCGCGTGGTCATCACGGAAGAAAAAACGACCTTGATCGCACCTGATATCAGCAAAATCTCGCAGATTTTCAACGGCTCATTATCGGCTGAAGAAGCCATGAAAATCAGTGGCGCAGATGCTATTATCACACGTGACGAAGCCAGCGAATTCTTGAAAAACTTGGCAAAGAAAAATGGCGAAGTTTGGACAATTTTTCCGGCCAACCAAATCGATTTCGAATTTATTTTGAATCCGTCTATCGCGAAAAACCACGCGCAATTAAAAAAGATTTTCACTAAAGTCAAAGACTTGCGACCAGCCTTGGCAAAACTTCGCGCCATCAAAACCAAAGACGAAATCATGATGATGCGCCGCGCCATCAACCTGACGTGCGCGACCTTCGACATGGTGAAAAACGAATTGCAGAACTACATTTTTGAGTACGAAGCTCAAGCAAAGTTCAGCTACGAGTTCGAACGAGCTGGCGCCGCGCATGCTTACGATCCTATTATTGCCAGCGGTAAAAGTGCTGTAACCTTGCACTATAACGCCAACCGCGTGGGATTAAAGAAAGACAGCTTGGTGTTGATGGATGTTGGCGCCCGCTACGGCAATTACTGCGCTGACCTGACGCGAACTTACGCGTTCGGCGAGGTTTCGCAGCGGGCAAAAGACGTTCATGCGGCCGTCCAAAACGCACAATCCGAAATTGTCGACCTGATCAAACCGGGCGGCGTTATCAAAACTTACATGAAAGAATCTGATGAGATTATTAAAAGAGCGCTAAAATCCCTTGACCTAATGAAAAATGACAGCGATTTTCGCAAGTATTATCCGCACTCTATCGGGCACGGTCTGGGCATCGACGTTCACGATCCATTAGGCGAACTCCACAATCCATCGGGCGAACCGGCCACTTTCCAACCCGGTATGGTACTGACCGTTGAACCTGGCATCTACATTGCCGACGAAGAAATTGGCGTTCGGATTGAGGACAACATTCTGGTGAAGGAAGACAGTATTGAAAACCTGTCGGGTCGCTTGTCGACGGACCTGTAACAAATTGCACCAATCAAGCGAATATGCTAAAATTGACGAACAATGATGACAAAAATCACATTATTTCTGGTGCGCTGGGCGCTAACTTCTCTAGGCCTATGGATTGTTGTACGGCTGTTTGGGCACGCAGCTGATGTTACATTAGCGACATCTGTAGCGACTTATCTGCTGGCGGGCCTAGTCTTTGCTGTTATTAATGCCATAATCAAGCCGCTTATCACAATTCTGTCATTGCCGTTTGTACTGTTGACGCTGGGACTGTTCATGTTGGTCATCAACGGCTTGATGGTTTGGCTGACAATTAAAATAGTGCCGGGTTTGCAGATGAGTTTTGGTTGGGCAATTGTTGGCGGAATCGTCCTAAGTCTGGTAAACTATTTGATAAGCAACGTAAACGAGGTGGCTGAAAGCAAAGGAGGAACTAAATGAGTATCCTAAATATCGTAACAGTGGTCAGCGCCATTCTGATGGTTCTAATGATCCTTTTGCAAAGTCGTGGCGCAACATTGGGCGCTGGCTTTGGCGCATCGGGCGAACTATTCACGGCTCGTCGCGGGCTGGAAAAGAATCTTTATGAGGCAACAATCGTCATTGCTGTAATCTTTGTGTTAAGTCTGGTGGCTGGACTAATTATTGCATGAGAATGGCATGAGTAATAAACCTGAAAAAGAAAAACCCACCGCGCTGGAAAGGTTAAATGCCAGCAAAACCAAATTTCAGAATATTAAAAACGTTAATGTTTCAAAATCCAGTGGCAAACTGACTAAAACTGCCAGGAGAAAATTTAATCGCGCCAGTCGCCTGTCGTTAAAGCACACTCGGAAGTTCTTATTCAGCCGCTGGAATAATCTGCGATTAGCCCGTCGGCATGTAATGATTTGGCTGTTATTAATAACGGTGTTGATCATGACGACTACTGCGCAATCTCTTCTGGCGACGCGCGAACTGCAGACCAGCTCGGCGGTCAACGGCGGTGTAGTTGCCGAAGGCGTCGTTGATAAAATCGTTACTATCAATCCATTGTTTGCTGCAACTGACAGCGAAAAAGCTGCCAGTCGGCTGGTTTATTCCAGCCTGTTGACTTACGACGAGACGAATCGTTTGCATGGAGATCTGGCAACGACCTGGTCGATCAGCGAAGACGGCCGGAACTGGAGTGTCAAATTACGCGACAATGCCATTTGGTCGGACGGGCAGAAATTGACCGCTGACGACGTAGTCTTCACAGTTGGGCTGATCAAGAATTCATCTGTTGGCTCGCCATTATTCAATGGCTGGCGCACGATTGAAATCGCCAAGGTCAACGACCGTGAAGTCAAATTCACGCTGTCCAACACATACATGTCATTTCCATTTGCGCTGACCTTTGGCATTTTGCCACAGCATATTTTTGAAGGGGTTAAGCCGGCTGATTTAAAGAATTTAACAACACTAGACACCGGCAAGATCATTGGCAGCGGTCCTTTTGTGTTCAAGGCGCGAGAAACTCTGACCAGTGATCAAGAAGTCTGGCGTTTTGCGCCGAGCGATCGCTATTATGATCAGAGGCCGCGGATCGCTTCTTTAACAATTCGGACTTACACAAGCGAAGAGAATCTAATGAATGGTCTAAAACGCGGCGAAATCAATTCGGCTGTTGGGTTGAGTACCAGGACGGCTGCCCAGCAACTGGGACGTGATCAGCGCCTGATCCAGGCCCCATTGGCTGACGGCGTATTCGTGCTCTTCAATAACTCGACTGGCCCTACATCAGACAAAATCATTCGCGAAGTCCTCCGGCTCGGTACGGATCGCGCCAGCCTGCGCAAAAACGCTGCTAATAGTTCAACATTGAATGTGCCCGAGGCGCTGGAAACGCCCATGTCACCTGGCATTTTCGCGTCAGTTGATGAATTAAAACAACCCGACTTTGAGGAAGCAAAAGCAGCCGAACAGCTGGAAGGTGCTGGCTGGGTAATGAACGCCGACAAACTTCGTGAAAAGGACGGTCAGGTTATTGCTTTGGACGTCGTCACTATCAAAGGCGCCGATTACGAACCGGTCGCCAAGGCGCTAGTTGATCAATGGCGACGGCTTGGTATTGACGCGCAGCTAACGTCGGCCGATCCTGCAACGGCGCAGCAGAATTATTTGATGCCACGTAGTTACGATGTATTGGTTTATCAGCTGCATTTAGGTGTTGATCCAGACGAGTTTGCCTATTGGTCGAGTTCACAAGCGCTAGCAACGGGATTAAACTTTGCGAATTACAAATCAACCCGCGCAGATCTGATTCTATCAAACGCGCGAATGCAAACAAATGCAGCTGCCCGCGAAGCCCGCTACGTCGATTTTGTCAAACTGTGGTTAAGCGACGCGCCAGCCATCGCGTTGTATAGGCCGAACTTTAATTATATTATCAGTGGTCAGCAGCTTGATACACTGGACGATTCGCCGCTGATTAGCGCTAGTTATCGATTTCATAATGTTACGACTTGGACGGCTCGGGTGGATGATGTTATGGTTACGCCATAACCTTGGCTTAACTTAACGGAGAAAACCTTCTTTTGCGAGCTAAAATATATTCACCTATTCTGATTAAGGCGGCTATGCTTGCACTTTCATAGAGTTGACATATAATCTAACTATGTCCGACGTAACAGAAACATTGCCTACCGCCGCCCAATATAAGGGGGGGGGTAGAGAAGCCCTTGCCGATATTCCCTCAGAACAAGTCGAGGCCACGCTAGGTGAAATCGTCGAATTCTTAAAAAGAAGTATTAAAGAACAAGGGGTCGCAGGAACTGTAGCCAGTTTGGTGGGCGTCGATAGATTTAAGGGAGGCTGGAAAGACCTTGGCATTGACGGCATCAGAGACTTTTTTGGTATTCCTCATAAGGAGAAAGAAGACGCAGGCGACGACGAAGGTGAGCCAACAAAATGGGACAAAATCAAAGAAAATGAAGGCGACCGCAAAGCCTTCCAAGAAGCTCAACGCATGTCGGCCGCCCGGCCATTCGTGCAATTCGGGATCGAGTTCTGGTATACAAGGGAATTTTACAGTCACGCAGGTAATCCGCCGTTGACAACGCGGTTGATGTACGGGGCGCTTACTTTGGCCAACTTGGCGACCGACAAAAAGGACGGCGACACTATACGCAGTCGGGAGCGTGATGCGGCGACTCACAAATTGTTGTGCGAAATGACGCCGGAGGAATTGGCTAATGTAACCGAAACTTACAATCCAATTAAAACTGATATCGGCGCAACGGTCGATGAAATGTCGGACAAGGCGACTTTTTTGGCAATGGAACTCTTTCGCGTCATCAGGGGCGAGATGAGTTTAGGGAATTTCTTATCGAGGCTGGGTCGCGATTTAGGAATGTCAGAAATTCGCGATAATGTTTACCGCAAAACCGAAGGCGTCGTAAAAGTCGCGGCACGTGAGTTTTCCGATGCGTTAAAAAACGGTGATATAAAAACGGTTCTGAGGAGCGGTAAAGTCAGCACGCTGCTTCGTGACATCATTGATGTCTTGGTTACAACATCCGGCGAAGCAATGCCGAAACCTGCCCGCGAGATAATAGATGTGGTCGGCACATTGGCGGTTTGGAATTCTGGTATTAGCAATACCAGGGCTTTTGTCGGCGAGGCAAACGTTTTTGCTGCGATTGGTGAAGAAGAATACATCGAACGACAAAAAAGAATCGAACAAGCCGCAATCGAGGCAAAAGAAGGACATGAAAGAGACAAAACCGAAGGCTACGTTGAAACGCTCTGTAGGGTCACAGATCGACTAGAGCAAGAAGGCTTGCTGGAATATGTTCAAATCATCGGTGGCTTTTTGCCGACCATCTTGGCTACAGAGGGTGCGAAGTACGATAAACATTCGCGTACCATTAAAGCGCCGGATGATCCAGAGCCCGACATGTCGCGATTGCGCATTGTAAAGAAAGACGGCAAAGAGATCAATCGTGGTCGACGTGATATAGATATGTTGGTTGTATACAACGACGGGCCGGAACGCGAGAGACAGCTGATAGATGAGATTTTAGCGCGTAATCCAGAAATTCGCGACGAAATTGCCGCAAGCAAAAAAGACCTGGATCCGAACGATCCCGAGTATGAAAAGAAGCTGGAAGGTGGCATATCGTTGTCCGATGTAATAGAAATTATTGCCAGATCAGCAGCGAATGGCGAACTGGAAGTATCGACCTTTGATATCTTAAACGCTGGAGAATTGAAGAACGCCATGACGCTTCCGAAGGACCGCAAAGCCGTTCTGAGCGATAGGTATCGCGATAAAAACGGCGTAATCTGGCGCGCGCTTAGCCCGCTAATGGCTCGTGCAGAAATGAAGCCCGAGGTGATGGAAACTTGGTATGTTGAAATCAGGGGCCATCGGATTCCGGTATCCAGACCAGCTACAGCGATTTATGATTATATGCTGCGTTTTGTCAGCGGGATCAAGAGCAAGGATGATGACAAGATCGACGCAGTCATCGAAAATTGTCCGGAAGTCGTTAAAGACATGAAAGAGCCAGAGTACGAAGAGCTGCGCGGAATGGCGGCTCTACAGAACACAGCTTTTGTTAATAGGGGCGGTAAAGCGAGAAAAGTAATTCAGCGCGTTGGCCTTGATGCTGAATTTTTGGAAAAATCGGGCGAGAAAGGGGACGCGGCTAAACTCAGGAGGCTTACAAACGGGGCCTTCATGGGCGGCTGGCTGGAGTCACCGGATTTGCGCAATCGGCGTATGGCAAGGGAAGTTATGCAACGAACGCGTGTTATTGCCGGAGCTTTTCTAAAGGCTGAAGAAACCGTTGGGCCTGTGTATCAAAAACTGGTTGAATCGACATCTGTCGGGGCAGCGTTGACAGGTCGAAAGAAAAGTTAATTTACATAAACTATCTATGCGAACGGCCGCGCAATTGACATTGTCGGTTCCATCTCGGCAATCCGTAACAACTCGTTATATTTAGCAACACGATCCGTCCGCGATAACGACCCGGTTTTGATCTGACCGCAATTCAACCCGACTGCTAAATGTGCGATGCTGACGTCTTCGGTTTCGCCGGAACGGTGCGACATTACAGTTCGGAAGCCATTTGCCTTTGCCAATTTGACAGCGGCGATAGTTTCTGTCAAACTGCCGATCTGGTTTGGTTTGATCAGAATGGCGTTGGCGGCTTTTTTATCGATGGCCTTTTGTAGCAATTTAACGTTTGTGACCAACAGGTCGTCGCCAACTAATTGGATTCTGTCGCCGATCTGCGCGTTTAATTTCGTCCAGCCGGCCCAGTCTGATTCGCTTAAGGCGTCTTCGACTGAGACGAAGGGGTATTTTGCGACCATGTTTTCCCACCAGGCGATCATCTGGTCGGTCGTTAAGTCTTGGCCACCGAATTTGTAAACGCCGTCTTTCGCAAATTCCGAACTGGCTGGATCTGACGCGAAACAGATGTCTTCGCCCAAGCGATAACCGGCTGTCTCAACGGCGCGCGAAATTAGTTCGAGTGGTTCTTCGTTGCCGTTTCGGACATATGGCGCGTAGCCTCCTTCGTCGCCGACGGTCGTCGGATAATCTTCATCTTTCAACACTTTGGCCAAGGCGTGAAAAACCTCCGCGCCATACCGAATCGCCTCGGCGAAAGATGGCGCGCCGACTGGCATGATCATGTACTCCTGAATGTCGGTTGCCCAGGACGCGTGCATACCGCCGTTCATGACGTTCATCATCGGCAGTGGCAACGTCAAATCGGTCGTGCCGGTCATCTGGGCGATGTATTTGTAAAATGGCAGATTCTGGCTGGCGGCTTCGGCCTTGGCTGCGGCTAAAGACACCGACAAAATCGCATTAGCGCCCAGATTCGATTTGTTTTCCGTCCCATCGAGTTCAATCATCGCACGGTCCAGACCCTCTTGGTCGGCGGCGTCGCGACCAATCATTGCACCTGCGATTTGTTCGTTCACGTTGGCAACTGCCTTGCCGACGCCTTTGCCATTCCATTCTGAACCACCGTCGCGCAATTCCAATGCTTCGCCAGAACCAGTTGATGCACCGCTCGGCACAGCTGCTCGGCCACGGAAACCGCCTTCTAATTCGACAGCACATTCGACTGTCGGATTGCCGCGCGAGTCCAAAATCCAGCGCGCATGAACACTTTTAATCTTTGCCATTAAAAACCCTCCTTTAAAACTTAAAACCTAAAGATATTTTATCACATTGCACGAGGAAACCTCTTATGTTAAAATTATGAAAGAAGATCCTGAAATAAATTCAGGATGACATTATTTGATGAAAGGAAAATCATGAGTAAAACAGCAATCAAAATCTCCGTCATCGGCGCCGGTTTCGTCGGCAGTACGACGGCCTACACGCTGATGGCGAAGGGCATCGCCAGTGAAATCGTTCTGTTCGATCGCAAAATCGAACGCGCCGAGGGCGAAGTCATGGACATTGAGCACGGCTCGCCGTTCACAGCCGAAACTTTGGTGCGGGCAGCAGGCAATTATGACGAGACAAAAGACTCGGACATTGTCATCATCACCGCCGGCGCCAAACAGGAACCCGGTGAAACGCGGCTCAATATGGCCACCAAGAATGCCGAAATTATGCGCTCGATTGTATCTGAAGTCGCTCCGCGCTCGCCACAGGCCATTTTGCTGATTGTGACCAACCCGGTCGATGTCATGGCCTATGTGGCCCGCGAGGTCAGCGGTTTTCCGAAATCGCGCGTTATCGGCAGCGGCACCAACCTTGATTCGGCACGACTGCGTTTTACACTGAGTAAGAAATTCGGCGATATCGACAGTCGCGATGTCCACGCCTATATTCTTGGTGAACACGGCGACAGCGAATTCCCAGCCTGGAGTTTGGCCAACATTGGCGGCCAGAACATCGATGCGGCGGCTGCACAATTCCACGTTGACTTGTCCGAGTCTGTCAAAAGCGAGCTAGGCGACTCAATAAAAAACGCCGCCTACGAAATCATAAATCGCAAAGGTGCAACCTATTACGGCATCGCCATGAGCGTGGCCCGCATCTGCGAAGCCATTCTGCGCGACGAGCGATCGATCATTCCGCTGAGCGTGCTACTGAATGGCGAATATGGTATAGACGATGTTTACCTCAGCGTGCCGGTTATCGTCGGCGAACATGGCATTGAGAAAATTTTGACACCGCATTTGACGGATGACGAAATGGGTAAACTACACAATTCAGCCAACGTTTTGAAGGAAGCTCGAGCTGGCTTGAATTAACTTTTTATTTCAATAATTGATTTTAACCATTCTGGGCGCGACGGGATTCCTAGCAATTCAGCGATGGTTGATGCAAAGTTTGCTAAGCCCAAATCATCATTATCCCTTACTTGATATTGTTGCGCGAAAGGCGTGTTGTCATAGAAAATCGCCGGCACGCGGTTAGTCGTGTGGGCTGTCTTGACGACTGGCTGGCCATTCTTGTCTAGTTTGGCTGAACCGTCGTCGTTCAGCTCGTACATTTCCTCGGCGTTGCCGTGGTCGCCGGTGATTATCGCCATTCCTTGAACTTCGTCGATGACTGGCAGGATTCGCGCCAGGGCTGTGTCGACAGCTTCGATCGCCTTAACCGTTGCGTCGTAATTGCCGGTGTGGCCGACCATGTCGGGATTAGGGAAATTGACGCGCACAAACTGGTATTTCTTTTCCTTTAAAAGCTCAATGAGTTTGTCGGCAATCTCGACTGATTTCATAGCCGGTTCAGTGTCGAACGATACGCGGTCAGACGGAATTTCAACATAATCTTCCAGCTCCGGATTGAACGGCGCGGCGCGGTTGCCATTGAAAAAGTATGTCACGTGGCCGATCTTCTGCGTTTCGGAAATCGCTAATTGGCGCAAACCAGCTTTCGCGACTTCTTCGCCCAAAGTATGCGTGAAGACTGGTGGTGATACCAAAAAACTTTTCGGAATGCGCTTTTCACTGTCGTATTCTAGTAACCCTGCGAAATTTTTGACGCCGTTTTCGAATCCAACTCCGCGGTCGAACTTGTCAAAGTTGGGGCCGCCCTCGAAAGCCTGCGAGATCTCGATTGCGCGATCACCGCGAAAGTTAAACAAAATCACACTGTCGTCGGGCTTGATCTGGCCGTTCGAATCTGCCACAACGAACGGCGGGATATCTTGATCGGTCGTATCAGGATTTTCACCATAATACTTTTCAACTGCTGCGTGCGCTGACGGAAAAATCGATGCCGGCTGGCCGGTCTTTGAATCAACACTGCGTGTCATCAAAGTCCAGCCGCGTTCGACCATTGGCCAGTTGGCCTCGTAGCGGTCCATCGTGATTTGCATGCGCCCGCCGCCATCGGCAATTTTGTAATCTAGCCCGCGTGCATTTATTTCGGCCAACTTCTTTTCCAGCTCATCAATATATTGCAGCGCCGAACGCGGCTCGGCGTCGCGCCCATCCAGCAGGATGTGAATGCGCACGGTCGGAACCTGATCGTGGGCTGCTTCGTCAAGCAGGGCAAATAATTGGTCGATGTGCGAGTGAACATTTCTGTCGCTCAATAGACCAAAGAAGTGCAGAGTATGGCCAGACTTCGCGTTGTCAATCAACTGCCGCCATTTGTCGCCACGAAACACTGCGCCATTAGCGATAGCTTCATTAACCAGTCGTGCGCCTTGCGCGTAAATCCGCCCAGCGCCCATCGCGTTATGGCCAACTTCGCTGTTGCCGATATCGCTGTCGCTGGGCAGACCAACTGCTGTGCCTGATGCCTTTAACTTTGCCCAAGGATAATTCGCGAATAACTTGTCCAATGTCGGTGTGTTGGCCACCATGATGGCATTGCCGACTGGGTTGTCGCTTAACCCAAACCCATCCAAGATTATTAAACAAACCGGGCCTGCGTAATTTAGTTTCATGTTTCCCTCCATTTAACTTAAAGACTATTTTAGCATCTTTGGTTGCAAAAAGTCATTAATCTTGCTAAGATTGTTGCGCGTTATTTAGCTGCGGGGTGTTAGCTCAGTTGGTAGAGCGATTGGTTCGCAATCAATAGGCCAGCGGTTCGAATCCGCTACACTCCACCAGTTTCATATCTCTGTAGCGATACATTAACAATCAAATTCATTTATGGGGTGCTAGCTCATTTGGCCAAAGAGAGGACAATTCGCTTCGCGAAGCGCTTGGGTCGACTAAAGCTAGGCAAGACACCTTAACAATTAATCATACACATGGGGTGCTAGCTCATTTGGTAGAGCGCTTCGCTGGCAGCGAAGAGGTGAGGAGTTCGATTCTCCTGCACTCCACCATAATATCTATTATTGTCAACATGCGCGCGTGCTGGCGGACGACATAGTCGGCCCGAGGACTAATCGTAGACAGGCGTGCCGATTAACAATTTATGCGCGCGTGCTGGAATTGGTAGACAGGCTAGCTTGAGGTGCTAGTGTCCGCAAGGTCGTGGAGGTTCGAGCCCTCTCGCGCGCACCACTGAATTTATTCCATAGACTGCTCCGCTCCGGAGCTTTTTGATTTATTGACTGATATGTTATACTAACCCTTAAGAAAGAAGATAAATTATGGACGAAAAAGATCAGGAACCACAAGAACCTGCAGAAACGTATCAGCCTCAACAAATCCAACAACCAGAGCAACCTCAACCGACAGAGCCTGCCGTCCAAAATCCTTTTCCTTTTACTAGCAATGCAGAAGCGACGCAAAATACGGATCCGATAAACAACCAACCATTTGTAGCTGGGCCCATGAGCAGCAACGAACTTGCAGAAATATCAAAATCCGAGAAGCGAAGATTTGATAAGTCATTACAAAAGGTTAATGTAGTTCTGCTTGTTTTCTTAATAATAACTTTTTTGCTTGCTTCAAATGTTGTAGTACTTATAGCGCAAGAAATACTGCTGCACTTTCAGTCAGGCACTGAGCCGGTAAGAGGACTACCTACGGTCTTTGTTATATTATTCTATGGGCCGCCGTTTATAATATTTGGTATTATAACCCTCTTTGTCGCGAGAAAAGTAAGGTCCAGCGGCGAAAAAATTGGCAGGACGGTTGGAATAGCTGGGATTGTTTTTGTCATACTGTTTGTAGTAATTAATGTTGCATCCTTTTTCTATATGAAACATGGAGAAGAGCAAGGTGCAAAGATGGCGGAGGAGCGAAATCAGCAGTACGAGCAACAGCGCCAACAGGAACTGAAGCAGAAGCAGGAACAACGCCAGCGCGAAAATGAACGCAAGTATGAAACAATATCTATCTCGCGCGCGACCGAACTGATTAATGAATGTAAACTAACATGGGTATTCTACGGAGATGCTACCAAGGGATTTGATTATGTTGTGTCTGAACTTAGCAAAAACGAGGGTGTTGTATTAGCTAAGGACGATGATGGTAATCCAGCTGCGATCTATGTAGCAGAAAGAGCAGAAGCGGAACTTATTCCACTGGCCAAAAAGGCTGACGAGCATTGCTCAAATTTCTTTATTATCGATAAGTAATGTTGTTGGTTAGCTCGGCTTAGTAAATGCAGTTTTAATTGAGATTTGTGCTAAACTAGATTCAGATTTCCCGAACGGAAGTCCATCAGAATGAGGGTCTCGGAATAAGGGAGGTGGCTATGAAGAAAAAGTACTTATTGCCAGTCGTTGCGTCCGTGTTCGCACTCTGCGTGGTGACTTTGATGACGTTTCCTATGCTCAAATCCGCGCCGCGCGACATTCCAATAGCGGCGGTCGTACAGGATGAAGGTGTAAAAACGCCCACCGGGACAGTGTATGTGGGCCAAAGCATGC
The DNA here is from genome assembly GCA_009777625.1 of Candidatus Saccharimonadota bacterium. GTDB lineage: Bacteria > Patescibacteriota > Saccharimonadia > Saccharimonadales > Saccharimonadaceae > WRLL01. Next base: position 12,183 of record WRLL01000003.1, on the reverse strand, counting down.
TCGATGGATTGAAAGAAAAGACATCCGGCGACGACGGCATATTCGCCTGGACGACATTCGTTTCAGAGAAAGAAATGCAAGCGTCCATGAACGATTTCTATGCAACCATTGTCATTCCAAAAGACTTCACGCTTTCACAAATGGCTGCAAAGGTCGACCCAACCAAAACACCAACCAGCATCCAGTTAACTATCAACCAAGGTAAAAACCCGACCGTCGCCAGCGCCACCCAAGCGGTGTTCACCGGCGCCAGTCTGGCCTCGGGCGTGAAATTCGACACGACGATTGTCAACCCGATTCCCGCTGACATGGGCAGTGGTACGATTGCCATGGTCTTCGCCATGATTTTGCTGTTGCCGTCAATTATCACGGCCTTTATTATCACGCGATTTATCGAATTGGAAACTGCGTCACGCAAAGCCAAATCCAAATCCATATTGATCCAGCTTGCTTATGCGGCGGGGTTGTCGCTGGTGATCGGCATGGGTGCGGCCGGCATGGTAGACTGGCTGGGCGGTGCCAATATTCCATTCTGGCATGCCGCCATGTTTGGTTGGATAGCTTCTTTCGCTTTCCAAACTATTGTGCTGGCGTCGGTTGCCTGGTTCAAAACGCCTGGCATGGCGATACCGGTTGGCCTGATGATACTTGGCATGACATCGATTAGTCTGCCACACGAGTTCCTCCCCAGCTTTTGGCAGAATTTCATCTACCCATGGGCACCGCAGCATTTCATGGGCGAGGGCGCGCGACAGATATTCTTCCTGGGCGATGGATTCTTGAACCGAAGCAGTTTCTGGCTGTCTATCACGGCGGTCGTGGGATTAGCATTTCTGTTCGCGGTGCTGTTTAAGAAACCCGAAAAACCTGCCAAGCCCGAGAAGAAAAGAAAAGCGACAGCATAGCCACTCTGGAGGCCGCGCTTTCTAGACGGCATCATATATTGCTACAGGATAAGTGCTCTTATTGCCAACGCTAACATTATAAACGTAGAAGGCATAGGCAAAAGGATTAAAATGCCGATGGTGAGGCGTGTCTTTCGATTTTTTATTCGTAAATGGACGCCCCATCTTCTGCTGACAGCTCGTGACATGAACCAATAGACAGAAAAGAAAAGTCCTATAATTAACAATCCAAAAGCCAGGCACAGCATGGCAAGGTTGAATCTTTTTCTCGCACTGAATCCTTTTGCGTCCCAGCTCGGCAAGAGGGTCACGAAAAGCCAATAGAGAATGATAGATGAAACGAATATGTAAGATAATATACTACCCATTTCATATGCCTCTGGTTTCTACTGTGTATTCCCAACCTGGCTGCCAAGATTTGGTTTTGCGCCAATCGCCAGCCAAGGCCTCTGGCCAGGTTTTGCCGTTGGTAATGACTTCCAATGCTAGTTGCGGTGCCTTGTGGGCGACAATGGCGATATGTTGGCCATTATACTTTTCCAATAGAAACTGGCAAAAGTTGCGTAGCCGCACCTCGACATCCATTAACGATTCGCCGTTCGGAAAAGGCTCGGTGATATGGTCTTTATCAATAACCTGGCTTTCCGGTGCGCCATTCAAATCGCCATAATTACATTCGCGCAATCGAGCATCTTTAATCGCAACGTCCTTGCCAAAATTCAAAGCGGCCGAATCGATTGCTCGCTTCAGATCCGAACAGAATATCGCATCAAAGTCACTCGAGTTAAACAGCCTTGCCAGATCTTTGCTCTGCTGAATGCCTAAATCTGACAGCCCGCCCGGATTCCAACCGGTCGAACGACGATTCTCGTTATCTGTCGTCGTGCCATGAACGAAGTAGGTGATTCTGACTGACATGGTTTATTTCACCTTCGATTTCTTACGCTTAGTTTTTTTATCGATAGGTGTCTCAGCTCTATCGTTGATTAACTCGGTATATGCCACTTTACCAATCTTAGTTTTGGGTAAGGATTTTCGAAATTCGATCTGACGTGGCCATTTGTATTTAGCTAGGTTTTTGCGGCACAATTCCATGATTTTCTCGCGGACTTCATTGTCGCCTTTGATGCCATCTTTCAGCACCACGTAGGCTTTGGCGGTCTGGCCGCGGTATTTGTCGTCAACGCCGACTACTGTGGCCAATAGGACTTCATCGGCACGCATGATGACTTCTTCGACTTCGTTCGGGTAGATGTTGTAGCCGCTGCTGATAATCATCCGTTTCAGTCGGCCGACAAAGAAAATAAAGCCGTCCGCATCCATATACCCCATATCGCCAGAGTGCAGCCAAACACGACCGTCGGGGTGGACGCGCAGTGCTTCGTTGGTGGCGCGCGGATTTTCGACGTAGCCCTTCATTAGCGTTGGGCCGCTTATGACGATTTCGCCGATCTTGCCGATTTTCTTCACGTGATGCGTATCCGGCTCGACGATTTTGAAAAAGGTGTCGGCTAGCGGCACGCCGATTGCACCGTCGCGCTTGACATCATTCAGATTTACACAAGTCATTGACAGGCTTTCCGTCAGGCCGTAACCCTGCAGGATTTCGATTGGAGCACCATGTTCAAATAGGAACTTGTCGATCTCTTTCTTCAGCTCCAGATTCATGCTGTCGCCGCCGGAAATTGCTACCTTTATAAACGACAGGTCCATTTGGCGGATTTTGCGGTTTCGGATCATCGCCTCAAACAAGGTTGGTACGCCAACTATCAAGTTAGCCCGCGACGAATCGAGGATCTTGTCAAAGCGCTTGGCGTCAAATTTCGGTAGCATGGCAATCGTCAGACCGTTGGCCAGCATTGTGTGAACACCGACACCCAACCCGAAACCGTGAAAAATCGGCATGATGCCTAGGATCGTGTTGCCCGGCACGACCAGTTCGGGAAAAGCGTTTTTGGCCTGCATTGCCGTCGCGTTAAACGCCAGGTTGGATAGGGCAATTCCTTTACTCTCACCGGTTGTCCCGCCGCTGTACAAAATTATCGCCGTGTCATCGGCCCGCATTTTCTCGCGCGTTTCGCCGGTCACCAGTGTGCCGCGTGACAAAAAGTCGTTCCAGCTCATAGTTTTCTTATTCTTAATCAAAATCTGGGCAACGGTTTTGCGAAGTTCTTTGGGTTTAAGAATTTTGTAGCCAAGGAAAGAAAACAGCGGCAGGCTGTCGGCCGGCGAAATGATGATAGTTCGCTGAACCGACGTCTGGTCAAGGATTGGTTTGATGTTGTCCCACGACACGTCGATCGCCACAAAAATCTGGCTGTGCACCAGATTCAGATAATCGCGAATTTCGTTCTGGGCCGACAAAGGATGAAAAACGTTGGCCACGGCGCCGATTTTGTTGATAGCGTAGATTGTGATGACGGCTTCGGGTGTGTTAGGTGCGCAGACGCTAATGACATCGCCTTTTTTCGCGCCAAGGCTAACTAAACTGCGTGCTGCCGCGTCGACCGTCGCCAGAAACGCGCCATAGTTAACACGATTGCCAAAGTAGTCATAGGCCGTCTGATCGGGGTATTGTTCGGCTGCGGCGCGAACTTCGTCGTACATTGAACCTTTGGGGTAGCGTAGCGTTTTCTTATGGTTTTTGCCATATAATTTCAACCATGGGGCGTGCGGTTTAGGCATTTTTTTCCTCCTTTTCAACATTTGAGACCGGCGGTGCTTTCGATGGATTTCTGGACGGACGACCAGCTAATTTAACAACTTTAACACCGTCTTTTTTCAATAATTCAGCAATAGCGTTACGCAAAATTTCATTGGCTTTCTCCGAATCGTCTTTCTTTTTGACAAAGATCGGTTGACCAAAGCGAATCGTCAAACGACCCAAACCAAAAGGTATATACCGACCGGAAATCGCCAATGGCAATATGGGTGCGCCAGTTTCGGCGGCCATTCTGACAGCACCAGATTTAAAAGGCAAAAGTTCGTTCTTCTTTTTAAATCTTGTGGTGCCTTCGGGGAAAATGCCGACTGCCATGCCGTTTCGCAAGAATTTCGCGGCCGTCTGCACGCTGCCGTTCGTGGCATCGCGATCGACAAAAATCAAACCAAACCGCCAAAAGAACCAACCAAGCGGGCCGCGACTCAATTCAGCTTTGGCTAAGAAATGTAAATTGCGCGGTGTCGGTGCCGCCATCGATGCGACGTCTAATTCAAAGGTATGGTTGGAGGCAAGAATTACAGCGCCTTTCTTATATTTCTTCAAATTTTCACGACCAATAACTCGCGGCCAAAATAAAAAGAAAAACACCGGCCCGACTGTCAGCCTGACGATTGTCATCGGAAGCGATTCTTTGCTCATAGATTTGGAGGCACCGACCGGATTCGAACCGGTGTACGCGGTTTTGCAGACCGCTGCGTAGCCACTCCGCCACGGCGCCAAGATAAAAATCTCCGTCCAAGCGGAGATAATTTTCAAATTGGTGCGGGTTAAGAGACTCTAACTCTCGACCTCTTCCTTGGCAAGGAAGCGCTCTAAACAACTGAGCTAAACCCGCGCAAACATTGACCAATATGCATTAGTTAGACAATTGTTTAGAGCGCTAGAAGCGAATTATCTCTGGCTCGCTTCGCTCGACAACAACTGAGCTAAACCCGCATATTACAAATTAATTATACCCCGCGTGGCAAAATTTCGCAAGTTACAAATGCGCTTCGTGGCGACACTGGTGGCTCCTCCCAGACTCGAACTGGGGACACAAGGCTCTTCAGGCCTCTGCTCTACCAACTGAGCTAAAGAGCCACAAGTCGCGCCGCGAACTACTTAATTTTAGCACAACGAGCCATTTTGGCAAAATTCTAATGCAAAAAGCTTGCGCTATTTTTAAAAAAGGCGTACAATGATTGGCGATAAGAGACTTTATCAGCGAGGAGGGATGTGCGCTATGCGTGGATTTGTTATCAAACGTAAGGTGCGAAGTTTCGTTGGCGTATTTATTGCGGCGGCGTTTTTGTTAGTTGGGGGAGCGGCGCTAGTCACTGCGAACCAACCAACAAATGTAAGCGCTGCTGCCGCAAAAGAATATACTATCGAAGGAGTAACACTTCGCAAGAATGGCAGCATCCAGGTTTTTGATGCCAGCGGCAACAGGATATTATTCCTTATTCAGGCCGAGGCGCAGCCCAACTGCACTCCGAGCAACGTTCTCGAACGAGATGTTCCGTTCAAATGTACTTTCATGCTAGAAACAGAGCCAACTGGCTTCTGTGTAGCCGAGGGCCGAGGCAATTGCGACCCCGACAGAAAAGTTGTCTGTACCGATTCTGCCTGTCTGATGCAGGAGGAGGAAAAGTGGTTTATCCAATATAAATATGGTGGAGATATTCCGCCATTAGCCTCTCTCCCAGTTGTATCTCAATATGAAAAGAATGCATCGGTCACTATCGCACAAACTCCAGCAGAGGTCGAAGGCTATACCTTTGCTGGCTGGACCGAGTGCGAAATTCCGACTGGCGAATCTGCGATAACGATTGCCAGCAATGCTTTTGCCATGCCAGAACGGAACGTGACTTTTTGTGGGACTTGGGCTATCAATGAATACGCCATAACCTTCGTTGTTGGTGTCGGCGGTAATCAGGCCGGCGCAACTAGCACGGTGGCAGGCGATTACGGTTCCGCATTCCCAACCCCGCCGAATGGCTATATTATGCCAGCAGACGGCTACTATTTCACAGGCTGGTCACCAGCTTTACCAACGACCGTTACGGAGAGCGGAACATACACGGCGACATTTGCACCTCTGATCCCCAACGCGACACCAACTGCCACATGCAAACCCGTCGAAGACGTCATATATGATGGCACTGAATACAGCTTCACGTCCTTTGGTCGCAGCACCGTAAGCGGCTGGGTTACGCAAAATAGAAACGGCCTGGATTCGAGATTTAGTCTCGAAACGGTCTCTAATTGGAAGGATAACTCAAACACGCCGAATTCCAATGTCGGAACTTACACGGCCGACACTTGGAGAATTCGCATTTATGTAACTGACGCAAATGGCAAGAAAGTTTACCTGCCTGAGCAGTATTCGATTACGAGTTGTACCAACGGTGTTAACGGCAAACCTGGCTTCAGAATCGTCCAAAGGCCTATAACTATTACGGCCAACGACAATAGCAAGGTTTACGATGGCGCGCCTCTAACGGATGACGGCTATATGTCTAGCGGACTGGCGCCAAATCAAAAGGTTGATAGCGTTGTTGTTGCTGGCTCCCAGACTGATGTCGGTAAAAGCGACAACGTCCCGAGCGCTGCTGTTATCAAGGATGCAAAAGATAACGATGTCACAGCTAACTATGAAATTACTTACGTGAACGGAGAACTAGAAGTCACCGCAGCTGAAATTGCTGTTTGCGAAGTAGATTGTGATGGAAACGGCAACGACGATTGGGATGTAGCTGTCAGCGGTTACGTGGGAACTTACGATGGCCGAGGACATACGATCGACATCAGACTGAAACCGGGCTTTGCAAAGGAATCTGAGCCATGGCTAATCACGAACGTCAATGGCGATGGCGAACAAATTTGCGTCTGGGTGTACGATACTGCAGGTAACTACAATCGCAAAGAAGTCTGTGCTGACGTAAAAATTACGCCAGCGGTCCTTACGATTAAGGCGAATAATGGCGGCAAACAACAGAATCAAAACGATCCAAATTGGTCGAATTGGACTGGCAATACTGCCGGTTGGGTTAATGGTGAAACGTGGTCCAATTTAATTAATCAACCAATCTACTCACGCAATGCAGGCGAGGCGGTAGGGAGCTACGCTATCAACGTGAATAATGCCTGTGGCCAAAACGGCAACTACAATGTGATTTGCGAGGCAGGTTCATTTGTGATCAGTGCCGTTCCCGTGACACCACCAGTGACTCCACCTGTTACGCCGCCGGTCACACCGCCGACTAACCCAACTGTTCTAACCAACCCGGGCGGACCAGCCGGTACACCGGTCGCTGTTGTTGACAATGTGCCAGCCACAGTCGACGAAGAACCCGAAGTCCTCGGCACTCGAAATGTTTCTCCGACTTATAAAGAAGATAAAGGCGAAGTCCTGGGTACAAAGAACGAAAATTATTGGGCCCTGCTCAACCTACTACTGGCTATCGGCACAGTGTTAGCTAGCGTGATCCTGATCATCACTTACTTTTTTGGCAGAAAAGACGATGAGAAGGAAAACCAGCGCCAAGAGGTTCGCCGCCACGGCTTTGTTCGAACGATGAGCATAGTACCGGCCGCGGTCGCCGTAATCTTCTTCTTTATGACCGAAGACTGGACACTGCCGATGCGCTGGTTTGACCAGTGGACGCTGTGGATGTTGCTGATCGCCGTGGTTCAGATCGGGGTAATATTTGCCGCTCGAAAGCGTATCAAAACAAAGCGACTTAACGAAGCTTAAGAAAAAATTCTGGAGTGCGCTGGGCATGGGCAAAAAGCTTGTGCTCGGCGCGTTTTCGTGCTATGATTTTGATAAGGTTTAAAACAGACATGAAATCCACCACAAAAAAACCTTACGCGAGAAAATCTGCACGTCCTGCCGCCAAGAAGCGAACGGTGCATGACGCGAGGAAGCGATCTTTGGCGCGACGCCGCCGAACTTCGCCTTATTCTCATTATGCCAAGCCTGTACACCGGCCGTCGTTCAGTTTGCGCCTGACCCGAGTATTCAATCAACTTTTCCTGCCGCTGCCGCGCAACGATTTTCGACCACATATCGTTCGGCGTTGGGGTTTGGCTGTTTTGGCTTTATTGCTCTTGGTAGTTAACAGCGGGTTTCTTTTCTTGCAACAAGAACAAGTTTTAGGCGAAAGCAGTGAAATCACAGCTGAGAAACTACTGACAAATACAAACTCTGTGCGAGTCAAAGACGGTCTCGGTGCCTTGAAAATCAGCCCCGAATTAAATCGCGCCGCTGCCGACAAAGCCGACGACATGCTAGCCAAAGACTATTGGTCGCATACTGCGCCGGATGGTCGCGAGCCGTGGGATTTCATCACGCATGAAAGTTACCGTTACATATTGGCTGGCGAAAACTTGGCACGTGGATTTAATACGTCAGACGGCGTGATTAAAGCTTGGCTAGAATCACCAACCCATCGCGCCAACGTTCTCGATAAAGATTACACCGAAATGGGCCTGGCCATAAAAACCGGGCAGATGGATGGCAAAACCACCACGTTGGTCGTGGCAATGTATGGCCGGCCAGCCAGCGCGCCAGATATATCAGCGCCGAATGCTGGCCGAATCAGTGGTATCAATACCAAGATCGGCATGATGGAAGGTAGCAGTAATTTCTGGAACACACTTCGGCGCGGCATGACCGATCTGACACCGTCGTTGATATTCACGCTGGTGGCGCTGACGATTGTCGCGATGTTAACTATCATTGCTCACTTTGCGCACTGGAAACTGTCGCCACGGCTGAGTCGGACTTGGCGGATGCATCATGCCGTGATCAAGCTTAGCTTTGTAACGTTTCTGATGATCGGCGCGATTCTCAGTTACGGCGGCGGAATGATCTAAACACTGAATACAATTAATCGACAGTAATTGTATATTGTAATTGCAAAAAACGTGTGCTAAAATGAACACATTATGAAAACAATAGCTGTCATTTTCGGGGGACGCTCAACAGAGCACGACGTATCAATTGTCACGGCAATCGCCAGTATTATTAATCCACTGCTGGCGACCGGCCAGTACGAGGTCGAACCAGTATATATTTCTAAAGACGGCTCGTGGTACTGGGACAAAAAACTCATGAACATCAAGACGTTCCAGTCGGACGAAATCAACGATTTCATGCAAAAAGCATCCAAGGTTCATCTGTTATTCGACAACGGATTAACACTGGTCAAATCCAGTCAATTCGCCGGCCGAAAACAATACAAGAAAATCGACGTAGTTTTCCCAGCCATGCACGGCACGCATGGCGAGGACGGCGATTTGATGGGCATCCTCGAAATGGCGAATGTGCCGTACGTCGGCTGTGGCGTTGCGGCCAGTGCCGTCGCCATGGACAAGGTTTTGGCCAAGCAAGTGACGGCCAGCGCTAACATTTCGTCAACGCCGTGGGTGTGGTTCACCGACGAAGATATGACGCGCGACATAAAGAGCGTCCTCGAGAAAATTAAATCGCTCAAATATCCGCTGTTCGTCAAACCGGCGCATCTAGGCAGCAGCATCGGCATCTCGAAAGTCGATACACCTGAACAGCTGGTAAATGCGCTCGAGGTCGCGGCGCATTACGACAACCGCATCATCGTCGAGCAGGGCGTGCAAAACCTAATTGAGGTCACTCTGCCAATCATCGGTAACAGCGAACCGCAACCGGCACTGCTCGAGCAGCCGCTGGTTAGCACTGACGATTTCTTTGACTTTGACACGAAATATATCGGAGGCGGAAAGAAAGGCGGCGGCAAAAAGGGCGGTCAAAAAGGCGTTAATTCAGGTTACAGCAAAATCCCGGCCGACCTGCCGAAAAACTTATACGACGAGGCAGTTGAAATGGGGTTATCGGTGTACAAAACGCTCGGCTGTAGCGGAATTTCGCGCGTTGACATGCTTATCGACAGCAAGCAGAAAAAAGTCTATTTTAACGAAGTAAATCCATTGCCAGGTGATCTATATAGGCACAACTGGGCGCAAGCTGGCGTTTCGGCGGTTGATTTGGTGAACAAACTAATTGCATTTGCTGAACAGCGTTGGCAAGAGAATCAGAAAAAGAACATCGCTTTTTCTACCAACTTTCTGAAACAGTTTTAGGTGTACATCGTTGCGTAAATCTACGCGTAATTATCAGTCCAATCGTTTTGCATTAGGACCACATCGCCGGTCGCAACAAACGTATCCAAATTTAGGTAAAAAGTTAGCGGATCGTAGATTATTGTCAGCTCGCCGTGATACTTCTCGCCCAGGCCTTCGACGATGGATTTTGTTACAGAATTTTTCATCAAAACTACTTTGTCAAAGTTAGCCTTTGCTAGTAATTCGCCAATCTCGCGGTGATTTTCTTCAACCTTTGATCCTTGTTCAACTAACCCGGGCGTAACGTAAATCTTGCGTTTTGCTGGCAATTCTTTTAATAATCCAATTCCAGCGCGCACACCATCGAGATTTCCGTTATAAGTATCGTCAATCACAACAGCGCCATTCAAGATCCGCGGTTCCATGCGATGTTCAAAGGGTTTCAAATCTTTTAATCCAGCGCGAATCTCTTTCTCATCCAGACCAAGTTTTTTCGCGAAATCTACGGCGGCGGCCACGATGCCGATGTTGTGTCGGCCGAGTAAACCGGATTCGATTTTCATTTTGCCTAAAGTAAGTTCCGTACCAAACGCCGTTACCGTAACATTTTTCACGGGTAAATTCTTGACGCCGTCGCGTGAATAAAACGTCGAATTTTTGGTGTCAAATTTTTTCAAGATTTCGCTGTCAGCGTTCAAGTAAATCGGCTTATCAGCCAAATATTTTTGCAAGTCCATAATGTCCGACACCAACTCATCACGACTGGAAAAATTCGCCAAATGTGCGTCGTTAATGCCAGTGATAAACCCTGCGTCTGGCTGGATAAAATTGCACATTTCCATAATGTCATCTGGGCGATATTCGCCGAATTCGAAAATCAAAATGTCTTCATCGCCGGTTAATCTATCGATGAATTTCGCAAAACCCAGTGGCTGGTTGATGTTGCCGGGCGTGGCAGCGACTTTTTTCCCGCCAGCTAAAATCGTCGCCAAAACCGATTTGGCGGTAGTTTTGCCGAAACTGCCGGCGATAGCGATTCTGTAACCTTTGTGGTCTTTCAAGATTTCTTTGGCGAGGGCGATGCGTTTTTTTGCCAAAGGTTTCTTGATCAAGAAGTCGCCAAAAATCAGCGGCAAAACAATCACATATTGTGCGATAACAGGCAAAATGAGAAGTAAGGCCAGTGCCAATCCGTAAATCCAAAGCTGATTGAAAGCTATTACGGCCCAAAAAATCGCCGCGATATAAATTAAAACAAACAAAGCCAGCGCGTTAAACAACAAGTGAATTTTCATCGTTGGCACCATTTCGCCACGTTTTCTCACGATCCGAAAATTCTTAACGCGTCGCAACCAGGACAAATATTCTCGCACATTATATTCAGTTTGCTGCAACATATAGAGCAGCGTTCGCTCATAGCCAAAGTTCAGTCGCGACCAGTATTTCTTTATCACAAGAACTCCTTGATAAGTTTCAAAACTTTTTCCGGTTGATCGAGGAAAACATAATGGCCGGCCTGGTCGATAATTTCCAATTGTGAATGCAGAATTTTGGTAGCAAAAACTTTTGCATCAGCCGGCGGCGTTTCGGTATCGTCAGCACCCCAAATTAATAAGCTTGGTTGTTTGACTAGCGGCATCGCGGACGTTAAGTCTTCGTTAACGATGTTTTGAAAGGTCTGACGCATGATAGGATCGCCCTGCAGATTTTTGTAATCGGTCGAAGCGAACTTTTGGCCGACTTTTGCACGCAGACTAGACGGTAGAATACGCGACATTCTCGCCATCAATTTTATAGTTTTCCCGCGCGTATCCAACCTCGGTTTGACGCCAGAAGTGTCCATAAAAATTAGTTTCTCGGCGCGGAATTTACTATTTGAGATGCCTTTCAACATGACACGCCCGCCGAACGAATGACCGACAATCGCGTGGATTTCTTTCAGACCGGCTTTCTCGATAAATTTCTCTGTCCAATCAGCGTAGTCCTGCACGTCCCAAACTTGCGGCGGTTGATCTGTGCCAGAAAATCCCGGGAAATTTAATGCCACGACGTCGAAATCTTTTTCGAGGTTATCAATTAATCCTTTAAATACTGCGGCGTTTGATCCCCAGCCGTGCAGAAATAGCAATGTTGGCGCTCCATTTTTCCCTGAGCGTAAATATTCGGTCATCAAACCCTCGATTATAACTTTCATTACTAAATATTGTAGCATATGTTCGCTCCCTTGACCCAGCGGGGGGGGGCTGTGGTAATATATGTTTATGAATATAAAACATACTGACAAAAACCATTTATTAAAAATCGGTTTCGTTGCTATGTTTATTATGACGACGGGTATGACTATCTTGCAATTCGTGCGGCCAGTCGATGGAGCCTCCTCCACCGGCACCTGCCTCCCCATAACCAAAGGCGGAACCGGAGTCTGCACTCTGGCCGAAGCTCAAACTATACTGGGCATAAAAAATCCACTAG
>WRLL01000002.1 GCA_009777625.1 Candidatus Saccharimonadota bacterium | reverse complement strand
CGCCTCAGATTTTTTCCTGTTCTTTCTTTCCAGTGCCGCAGCCACCACTGGCCGATCGTCGACACTGATACTAAGTTCGTCCATCAGAATCTTGATTCGTTCTGGCACAACCGCATCCCAAAGACCATTTTTGTAATCACATAGAGCATTCAGATAACGCCGGATGATTTCAGCCTTAGCCGCACGGCGTACGCATTCGTCGTTTGTGATACACTGGCCAATCATATTGACGCCCATATCGGTCGGCGAAAAGTAAACATCTCGCCCGATAATTCGATGTAAAATATTTTTCAATACCGGAAAGACCACCAAATCACGATTGTAATTGACTGCCATTTCACCGTACCTCTCCAGATGGAAATCATCGATCATGTTGACATCATCGAGATCGGCCGTCATCGATTCGTAAGCCATATTCGCCGGGTGTTTCAGCGGCAAGTCCCAAACCGGAAAAGTTTCGAACTTGGCGTAACCAGCCTGCACACCACGTTGGCGCTCATGATATAGCTGCGACAAACAAGTCGCCAATTTCCCGCTATTTGGCCCCGGCGCCGCCACCACAACCAGTGGTTTGGTTGTCTCGATAAAGGCTTGTGCGCCATAGCCCTCTTCACTAACAATGGTGTCAACATCAGTCGGATAACCTTTGGTTAAAGTATGAATATAAACTTTTAGACGGCGGTGTTCCAGCTGATTCTTGAACTTCTTAGCCGCCACTTGGCCAGTGTAAAGCGTTATAACAACCGCCGTTGTCGGTATGCCTAGGGCCGCGAATTTTTCGACTAATCGCAGCAGCTCAGCCTCGTAACTGGTGTTGTTATCAGCCCGCATTTTTCTTCTTTCGATATGATCAGCGTTGATACAGAAAATAATCTCTGTTTTATCTTTTAACTTTTGTAGCATTTCGACTTTGATGCCCGGCCGATAACCCGGAAAGACCCTGGATGCTGGCGTATCATCGAGAATCTTGCCGCCGAATTCCAAATATAGTTTTTCCCCGAACATTTTAATCCGTTCGTCGATTTTGGCGCTTTGTAGTTCTAGAAATTTGTCGTTGTCGAAACAAATGCCCTGGGCGCTATCACCTATAGCAGAACCCCTTTCGACCGATTCCTCTTCGCCATCATCAAAAGTCGGCGAATTTTCCTTGACATTTTTACTTTCCATAAGACTCTCCTCTCATGTGTAATAATTGTACACCAAAAAAATCCGTTTGGCAAATTTATTCTTCCGCCAAGAAAGCCCGCGCTACACCATTAGTCCAACCAAAACCGTCCTGCAGCGGATATTCCCCGCCGCCGCCCAGACTGTCCGAATCGCGAACATTGTATTTTTCAACCATTTTGCCAGTGGCACGATAAACTTTCTCGTTAATGGCCAACCAACGTTTTCTGATTTCTTCGGCCAGATCGTTGTAGCCGTAATTTCTTAAGCCCTGGACGGCCACCCAAATCAACGGCGCCCAGCCATTTGGCGCGTCCCACTGCTGACCCGAATCGACCAAGGTTGTCAGCAGCCCACCTTTGACCAAGAAATCCTGTTCTAACCTTTCAGCTACACGACGCGCTTGTTCATCGCTGGCCACACCCGACCACAATGGAAATACCGCCGCCAACGTCGCCCGCCCTGTTTGCTGGCCGCGATCAAAATCGTAATCGTAGTAGAAACCGTCATCATGATGCCAAAAGTACCGATCAATCGCCGCGCGGCGTTTGTCGGCCTTTTTCTGGAATTTCTTTTGCAGGGGTAAGGATTTCAAAAGGCCGTACGTTTCAGCAATTGCAATTTCCAGATCGTACAACAAGCAATTCAAATCTACCGCTACGATGTCAGCTGTTCGAATCGTCGCTAGATCGTCCGGATCATCCAACCAGCGCGAACTGAAATCCCAGCCGCTCTCGGCGGCGGCACGCAGATGCAGGTAGATCTCCCGCTCAGTTTCAGCATTGGTTACAACATCTTCGCGAAAAGATTCCGGCCGCGGCGCCTTCCTTTGATCGTAATAACGCGCCAGAACTTCGCTGCCCGGCATTCGCACTACACGGTTCACCGCCGAAACTTCTTTATCTAGGCGCCGGTAACCCTTAACCCAGAAACGATACTCGGTCAGCAGCGCCGGTAGATACTTCAACCAGATTTTGTCGCCCGAGTGATTGGCCAGTAGCCGCACCATATGAACAAAGAACGGCGGCTGGCTGCGTGACAAAAAGTACGTCCGATTAGCCGTCGGAATATATCCCAGCCGCTTTATCATGTAGGCAAAATTGCCGATCATATTTTCGATCATGTCCCAGCGGCCGTCAGCCGCTAGGCCCAGCATGACAAAGTAACTGTCCCAATAAAACTGCTCCTGAAAGCGTCCGCCCGGTACAATATACGATTTGGGCAGAGCGATCAGCGAGCCATAATCCTTGTTGGCCTTGCGTGTCAAAACATCCCACAGTTCCGTGATGTGCTCTGCCATCGTGTCATTCGGATTAGTCTGGTAATCGGCTGATCCATCGGTTTGGAATTCGTAAAAATGCCGCGCCACAAATTCTGTCAGGTCAAAGTCTGGATCATCCTTGCCCAGATCATATTCGTCCCTGATTGCCAGCGCCTCACGCGACGGCACCATGTCGGCGAAGGTTTTACCGTCGGGAAAAATCCGCGCTTTCTGGACGTGCGCGAATAGTTCGCCCAGTAATTCTTCGGGGCTTTTTGGATCAGGCAATAACTTAGAAACAATCGCTCGTCGCATAGCTTATATACTAAAAGTAATAGCAAAATAATTCAAGGCTTAGTTGATTTCAACGAGAACGAGTCTGTCAAATCTTACTTCTGCACGGCTTACGATACGCCGAAATGCTACATCAATTCGTAGAATTGTTACAACACAAGAGAAAGAGGGGCTCTCGCCCGCTCTTTCCTTTTTCAAGATTATCTATCGCTTGAAAAGTTGACTGATCTTCTTTCTTCCCAAGAATGCCACTGAACCAACAGCCATCAAAGCCCCGGCAATTGATATTACCGTCGCTCGCCCAGCAGCCGAAGAAAAGATTCCGGCACTAGGTGCACCAATCCCGCCACCGCCAACCGGAGGTGTCGTCGCAACGTCTTCGAACACCGCTGTGATAGTAACACCGCCCGCCGGCATAACGAAGGTTGTTGTCGGGCTAGTCGCGTCAGCAAATACCACCGGCACTGATGAAGTCCATTCCTTGAACTGTTTGCCCGCCGGTGGTGTTCCAGCGTCGATGCTAACCACATCGCCCGCCGCAAAACTACCGCTACCAGTAGCGCCGGTGCCGGCGCTATCAACTGTTACTAAGTATGTCGGCACAGCATCGACATTAACCGTCGCCGGGTCGGACGGCACTGAGGTCGCTCCGCCAGTCGCACTAACCACGACATAATAGTAATACGGTGATCCCGCCGAGGTCAAAGTCGTCGGAATCGTAAAGCTGGCGCCGGTCTCTGTCGGGATTGCCGTACCACCGACATTGCTGGCCGAGCCATTCTCGTACCATTGGTAAGACAACGTCGCGCTCTCGGTTACGCTGGCCGCCACTGACAGGCTACCCGTTATACTTCCCTCTGTCACAGTGGTAGTTGGCGTCGGCTGAGTATTAATCGTAATCACCGGCGTCGGTGCCGCCATTGTCGTAAAGCTGTTGCTGCTATCGGCCGTCATGGTGGTGTTCGTCGCCACGTCTTCGAACCCGGAAATGTTTACCGTGTATGCTGTGCTGTATGACAACCCACTGTAAGGAATCGTGTAGACCGTGTCGGTCGCGTCCCATGACCCGCCAGACAAAGGTGTCAGAGCGTTCAGCTGTACTGTTCCCGTAACCCCTGTGTCGATCGCCTCGCTAAAGGTAATCACCACGTTACCGCTCAGGGCAGCGCCCGTGCCGCTCGGTGTTACGCTCAAAACTGTTGGTGCCGCGGCATTGGCCGTCAACAGTGGCAACGCAGCCACAAATGCTCCTACTGCCACAGCAATTGACATTAGGCCAGTTGACAAACGCCTAGCGGCTTTGATATGCATTGTGCCCCCGCTAGACTTCTTTTGGTTCACTTGCCTCTTCTTGCCAAGCACATAATATAATAATCTCTTCACCTCGCACCTCCCCACTTACAATACCTACCCGGTAAGTTTACCATATACATATTGCATAACGCAAGTGCTTAAATGTGGTCTGGGTGACAGGACTTGAACCTGCGACCTCCGCACCCCCAGCGCGGCGCGCTACCAACTGCGCCACACCCAGCCATCCGAATCTGACAATCTGCGTGACTGATGGTGCGGAGCACCGCACCCAGTTGACTGGCGCCGTAACCAACTGCGCCGCACCCAGATATTTAAGATTATAACACGAATTTTACCGGCGCCGGATCACTACCTGAAAAATCATTTTGAGATAAACTGTCGCAGTCGCCACGCCCAGGCCAGCCGCAAAGCCCGCCATTACATCCGATAAAGTATGCACACCAAGATAAATCCGCGAAAAGCCGATCGCCAGTAGCCACAACACACCGATGATAACCAAAAGAATCTTCCATAATTTTCGCACACGCGACTGCCAGAAAAAGTAAACCGCCACCGCCACAAACGCCGTGCTGATCATGGCATGCCCGCTGGGAAAACCGTAGCCGACCTCTTGGATCAACCAATTGATATGTGGCCGTGGAATCATAAAAATCTTTTTCAAAAGAACTGCCCCGGCGCTTGCTGCGCCAGTTGCAAGTAGTGTCGGCAACCCGAAATTGGCCCGCGTTTTAGCGATCAACGTCAAAATAACCGCTGAAGTCAACCAAACATACCATTCACCCAAAAAGCTGACTAGGATCATCACGCTCGTCAGCGTCGAATTGATCAGCGTCGCAATCGCCTCATATACTTCGTAATTCAATGTATCGAACTTGCCCAATTTGACCAAAATCGCTAAAACCATAAAGACAACCGCCGATAAACCAACGACAATTAGTGCAGAAATTTTAGTTCGGCGGTTTTCCATATAGCCATTTTACCACTTTCATTCTTGATTTTAATAGCCATTACCGTTATAATTTTCACAATGATCAAAGGAGGAATATGCCACAGAATGACAACATTAATCTGGTGATCGAAATAAACAAACTTGTCAAACATTTCGGCGCGGTCAAGGCGTTGGACGGCTTCAACATGGGCGTTCAGAAAGGTGAAATTCATGGTTTCCTCGGGCCGAACGGGGCTGGAAAATCGACCACGATTCGGGTTCTCCTAGGACTGCTTAAGAAAAATTCTGGCGACGTTACGTTATTCGGCCAGGATCCGTGGAAAGACGCTGTCAAACTTCACGAAAAGTTGGCCTATGTTCCAGGCGATGTGAATTTTTGGCCGAATCTGACCGGCGGTGAAATTATTGATTTGCTTGGCAATTTACGTGGCGGTTTAAGCGAACACAGGCGCAAAGAATTACTAGCTAAATTCCAACTCGACCCGCGCAAGAAATTCCGAACTTATTCCAAAGGGAATCGCCAGAAAGTCGCCCTGGTCGCAGCCTTGGCATCAGATGTCCCGCTCTACATTTTGGACGAACCAACGTCAGGTCTCGACCCGCTGATGGGCAAAGTTTTCCAGGACGAAATCTTCGCGCTGAAAAAACACGGCAAAACCGTCCTGCTGTCCTCGCACATTCTGTCAGAGGCCGAAACGCTGTGCGACCGCGTCACCATCATCAAGGAAGGCAAAACCGTCGCCGTTTACACCCTGGCCGAGCTGAAACGCGAGCACGAGAATTTGGATCAGCTGTTCCTGAGCAAATACGAGGAGGAGGAAAAATGAGCAAGGTTTTTTGTCAAAGTTGCGCCATGCCGCTGGAAAAGCCGGAGGATTTCGGCACTAACGCGGACGGTTCGAAAAACCAAGAATATTGTCAT
This sequence comes from Candidatus Saccharimonadota bacterium, assembly GCA_009777625.1. Classification (GTDB taxonomy): domain Bacteria; phylum Patescibacteriota; class Saccharimonadia; order Saccharimonadales; family Saccharimonadaceae; genus WRLL01. The sequence goes on along the minus strand of WRLL01000002.1, from coordinate 58,812 downwards.
TTTTGTTTCGCGAACGGCCAGTTCACCAACCCGGATATCACGATGGAAGAAATGCTGAAAATCGGGCTGCAAGGTATTGATGAAAATGCCGAGATGAGCAAGCCGATGAAATTTATGATTAAGAAAATGTATCCGATGCAGCTGAAGAAAATGAAGCGGTGGAATAAGCAAGGGTCGGAAAAATGATTTACTTTATCACTGGCGCAAGCGACAGACTCGGCTGTGAGCTCGCGAAACTTTTACTAGAAGATGGCGAAAAAGTTGTTGGGTTATCGCGAACGAAACCAGATTACGAAGTTGATTTTCTAAAACTGGATTTAACTAATGAAGATTCAATTCGCGAAGCCGCAAATGAAATCGCGAAAACCGACGGTGAGATTTCGCTGGTGAATTGTGCGGGAGTTATGGCTCGCGAAACCGAAAATAATTTTGCGGAAATCTCGCGAGTATTTTTGACAAATACGATGGGTCCAATTTTATTGGAAAATCTTCTGTTTGATAAAATTCGCGTAGAAGGCGGTGAATTCGTGAATATAATTTCTACTTCCGCGACACGCGGCGACATTCGGCAGCCAATTTACAGTAGTAGCAAATGGGGGCTTCGTGGTTTTACGCTTGGCTTATCAGAGCGATTGAAAGGTTCACGAGCACGGGCGATTAGTTTTGTGCCGGGCGGTTTCTTGTCGCGAATGGCAGAGAAAATTGATAAGCAAATTGCTGACCCAGAAAATTGGGCACCGGTTGCTGATGTCGCGAAAATGCTTTATGAAGTTCTGAAAACTCCGCGAACAGTTGAAATTTCTGAGATTGTTGTCAATCGGAAATATGAGATAAAGGAGGAGCAATGACTGGCACCTGGCAACTTATAAAATTAATCCTGCGGCGCGACCGCGTCAAACTGCCAATCTGGATTCTCGGTATTTCGCTGTTCCTGCTCTGGATGATTCCTCTGCTGAAGAATACTTACGGCACGCCGGAATCGCTGCAAACCTTATATGAAACGTTCAAATTAAACCCGGCGGGATTGTTATTAACAGGTATGATGGACGCGCCGACGTTTGGCGCGCTGTTCACGATCGAGACGGTTCTGTGGTGGGGGCTGGCGGTCGTTTTCATGAACACGCTGTTGGTCGTGCGGCACACGCGGCAGAACGAGGAAATCGGCGCGCAGGAATTGATCATGAGCGCCAGAGTGCATCGCGGTGCCAGCTCTGTCGCGGTCATGATTGTGGCGTTTTTCGCGAACTTGGTTTTGGGAGCCATAATCGCGGTTGGCATGATTGCGCTATCCGACGGCGGCGCGTTATGGTCGAACTCGCAGGTACTGTTGTACAGCTCCGGCATGGCGCTGCTCGGGTTCACTTGGGCGGCGATCGCGTTGGTCGTGGCGCAGTTGGTCGAGAGCGCGCGGTCGGCCAACGGGATTTTGGCGGGCTTGATCGGCGTAACTTTTTTGTTAAGGGGTATTGGCGATTTCTTGGGACAGGCCGATGCCAGCGGTTTAGTACAGCCGCATTGGATTTCTTACCTGTCGCCATTTGGCTGGATTCAGGCGACGCGCTCGCTGACTTATCCTGAATGGTGGCCGCTGTTAATTCCGATTCTTTGCGCCGTTGTCTTGATCCCTATCGCCTTTGTCATGTTGAATCATCGCGACGTTGGCGCTGGATTGTTGCCGTCCAGAAGAGGTCGTGCGCGAGCTTCGGTATTTCGTCGAACGGCATTAGGCTTGACCTGGTACTTACAAAAGAACATTTTTCTCGGTTGGCTGGTCGGCGTGCTGGCCATGGCGGCGATCTGTGGCGCGTTGGTGTCCCAGATGAGCCACGTCTACGATAGCTCGCCGCAGCTCGCGCAGGTCATCAGCGCCATGGGCGGCACCGGCGCGCAGATTCCGGTGTTCCTGTCGGCGATGCTTATGATCATAATTTTGATGACGATGGCCTACGCGGTTCAGGCTTCGGGCAAATTGCGCGGCGAGGAATCGGCCGGATATTTGGAGAATTTGTTGGCGACGAAATTGCCGCGGATTGGCTGGTTACTGAGGCATTTCTTCGTGGTGTTGGCGGGGGTTTTGGTGATGTTGATTGCGGCTGGGTTTACGTTGGGGCTGGCGACAAATCTCGGTGGCGAGAGTGTCAAGATTTCTGAATACATTTTAGCGGCGTTAAGCTACTTCCCTGTTGTTGCGGTATTTTCCGCTGGCTATGTTTGCCTGTTCGGGTTGTTGCCACGCGCCGCTGGTTTGGTAACTTGGGTTTATTTCGGCTTTGTGGCGTTCGTGTCGTGGATCGGCGGCTTGGTGAATTTGCCTCAATGGCTGAACAACTTTTCGCCGCTGCACTACACTGCCCCAGTACCAGCGGAAGCCGTGAAGATGCTGCCGCTATTTATTATCGCGTCGATTGCGTTGGCCTTGGCAATTATTGGGATTGTGACTTGGCGGCAACGCAACTTGAGCTTGTCTGATTAACACAATAAACAGTTGCATTTGCCCGTCATTTCGTTTATGATAAAGTCATGCTAAAACGACACTTGAAGCTTTCTTTGCCATCAAGGGTGTTTGGATTTGGCGGGCCGTTGTCTGTGACTGCCGCAGCGTTGTTGACCGCAAAAGGCGTCTCGGCTGCGACCGGAAACCGTAACTGCGGTGTGGACACTTTCTTTGACTGGGGCTGTGATTCAGGCAACCCAGAACAGATTACACCGTTACTTATCACTATCGTCAATTGGATGGCTATTGGTGTATCAATCGCTGTGCTGGGTGGCATAATTTATGGAGCGATCCTCTACACCACCAGTGGCGGAAACCCCGAACAATCGAAAAAAGGTCTGGACACTATCAGGAATTCTGTTATCGGGTTGGTCCTATACTTCATTATGTGGGCAGCATTGAATTTCCTGGTGCCAGGAGGCATCCTTTCATGATAAAGAAATTTATAATAAGTTTATCCATAGTTGCATTTAGCGCAACTGGTCTGATGATTGCTATGCCAACGGCGGTCAGCGCTGTAGCTAGAAATGCTCCCTGCACAGGCGAAGTGATCCCCGGCGCCGCTGACTCTGACGCCAACTTTTTTGGTTTCCCAACTTGGTACCGAGGCCTGGGCAATGTCCCAGGCAAAGGAGGCAAAGATGGCAATTGCGAGCTCCAGGTAAACGTCATTATCTTTACTGTCGTTCTGAACATTGTTGACATCGCCTTGCGTATCGTCGGCATTTTGGCAGTAGGCTATGTTATCTATGGCGGCTTTAGATACGTTACATCCCAAGGCGAACCCGAAGAAACCAAAAAGGCCCAAGACACAATTTTGAAGGCCGTCATCGGCGCGGTCATTGCTATGATATCGGCCATTATTGTTAGCTTTATTGTCGGGAGGTTGGGCGCATGAAAGTACTTGGATTACTCGCAGCAATAGATGTCAACGTTCCGAAAGTTTCCGGCGACCGGCTGATGACTAACATTTTGAATCTCGCATACTTTATTCTAGGTATGGTGGCGGTAATTTTCATAATCATGGCTGGCTACCGTTATCTGACAGCTAACGGTGATCCGGCTAAGGCTCAGAAAGCCATGCAGACCATTCTCTACGCTGTAATTGGGCTAGTTGTAGTTGTAGCAGCCTTTGCGATTACTAACTTTGTGTTTGGAAGGGTTTAGCCGATGAAGAAGATCTTCTTAAGTTTAGTCATGATCGCAGGCCTGTCCGGTAGTTTGGTCTTTGCAATGCCAGCATCTGCCGCACCCGATACCTCTACGGAAAAGAATATACAGGAATTATGCAAGGCCAATCCGAACTCCTCCGTTTGCGCCGATCTGAAAGACCCCAATGCCGACACAGCCTTAAATAATACTTTTAGAAATATCATCAATGTCCTAATCTTTGTAGCTGGTATCATCGCCGTCATCATGATCACCATCAGCGGTATTCGCTTCGTAACCGGCCGCGGCAGCCCAGATGCCGTCACAAAAGCCCGTAACATGCTGATCTATTCGATCGTCGGTCTGGTTATCGCTGTGTCAGCCTTTGCAATTGTCAATTTCGTTTTAAGTAGGTTATAAAAGAAAGGAGTCACCTATGAGGAAACTAACAAATATAATTGTTGCCATGGTCGCAGTATTGGGCGTTGGCGCAACATTCCTTGCGCCCGCACCGGCGTACGCAGCCCCAGCTGATTGTAACAAACTGTCTGGTGCTGCAAATATTGCAGCCTGTAGCGCCTGCCAATCCGAGACCGGATCAGAATGGGTCGGCGGAAAATGCGTGCGAGCCAGCGGCGCCCGCGACCTTAACAGCACTATCCAGCAGGTCATCAATATTATGCTCTTCATCATCGGTATCCTGTCTGTCATCATGATCATCTGGGGCGGCATCAGTTACGTCCTGTCACGCGGCGATCCTGAAAAAGTTAAGAATGCAAAAAACACTATTATTTATGCGATCGTTGGTCTGATCGTGGCAATTCTGGCCTTCGCAATCGTCCAATGGGTGTTTAGTCTGCTGGGATCTTAAACATAATCGATTTGCAATGAAACTCCAAGTTTAGTAAAATGTTAAAGAATTAGTAATTTGATAGAGGGAGGCTAAATGAAAAGCATGATAAAGAAAATCAGCACAACATTGCTTTTAGTGCCAGCTTTGGTGCTGGGGTTCGGATTGTTCGCACCAGCGGTCCATGCGGCGCCGGGTGATCCATGCGACGAGACGCAAGGTTTGGCGGGCGCAATTAACGAAGACTGTGCAGTCGGCGAAGGCATGCAAACCGGCTCGCTGTTTGGTAATAATGGCATTGTGACCACCGTTATCAACATTATGCTGTTTATCGTTGGTATCCTGTCTGTCATCATGATCATCTGGGGTGGTATCCGCTATGTCTTGTCACGCGGTAAAGAAGACGAGGTCAAGAACGCCAAGAATACTATTCTGTACTCCGTGGTTGGCCTAATCATAGCAATCATCGCCTACGCACTGGTTAACTGGGTATTTGGAGTACTCGGCGGTTAGTCAAAGGTAGCTCTATGCGACAATTATTTAAGAAGTTAAGCAAGGTCATCTCAGTTGCCACGCTGTTTGTTGGTGTGACGCTGATGTCGACCTTGCCGGCTTCTGCTTTGTCGATATTGGATGTTTTTAGCGGTTCTTATCGTGGCGAAGGCCAACCGACCGAGCTGTTTGATGGGCCACAAGCATTGATCCCGCGCGCCATTAATCTGATGCTGTTCGTCGTTGGAATTCTGGCGATTTTCATGCTGATTTGGGGTGGTATTCGCTATGTTATCTCTGGCGGTAACCAAGAAAAGGTCAAGGATGCAAAGAATACCATCCTGTACGCTATAATCGGTTTGGTTGTCGCAATCCTGGGCTATGCGATCGTGAGCTGGGTTGTCAGTGTTGTTGGTACAGGCGCCGGCGGCGGTACTTCGGTTTAGGAAACTCTTAATAGAAAAATACCTCGCTATCACTAGCGGGGTATTCTCTTTGATTACTTCTTCTCTATTGGATCTGAATCTTGCGGGCTTGCTCTTGTTTGACCTTATTGAACGAAACTGTCAATACGCCGTCCTTTAGAACAGCATCAACCTCGTCTTCTTTGACCGCAACTGGTAATACCAAGGTTCGGCTGAACTCGCCCCAGTAGCATTCTTGGACGTGCCACTGTGTCGCTTCGGTGTCGTCACCACTGCTCAATGTTCCGCTGATCGTCAGTACGCCATCAGAAATCGACACGTCTAGATCATTCTTGTTGACACCAGGCGTGCGAGCCTTAACGACCAGTCTATCTGGTGTTTCATAGACATCGACCGCCAGTTGCCCCGGCACCGAGTCATAGTCATCTTCGTTACTCGAAGTAGTCGTGGTTGTTGTCGTTGTTGTCTGCTGTACTACTGTCTCAGCTGCCTCAATCGGTTCTTCTTCAGTTAAAAAGGCTGCTGCCAGCTCGTCATCCAGCAACAAATCGTCGTCATTTTGCCTCGCCATTTTTTCCCTCCATCTCGCTTAATTCGGGTGTTTATGCGATAATTGTAGCGTAAAGTTACTATTTATGCAAGTTTTGGCATAAGTTTGATGTGGAAATTACAATGAATGGGTGGACTGATAAGTTTTTGGGTGTAGTTTCACCCCATATTTGCAAGGGTTGCAATGCCAGTGGTGCGCTACTGTGTGATCGTTGTATAATTGACATTTTGGACAATGGCTTCATCTGGTGCGTAAAATGTGGCCAAATGACAAAAGGGGCAAATATGTGTTCTGGCTGTTGCCGGAGCAGCAGCTTCAAGCAAGTTTGGGCAGTCGGTTGGCGGCAAAAAAACTTGCGTCGTCTGGTTGGCGACTATAAATACAACAGTGAGCGAGCAGCAGCAAAAATAGTCGCGCGGTTATTGGACAAACGCTTGCCTACTCTGCCGATTGATACTGTAATTGTGCCGATTCCAACAATTTCATCGCATGTTCGTCAGCGTGGTTTCGACCATATGAAATTGGTGGCTAAAGAATTGAGCAAGCAGCGCGGCTTAAAATGCATGCCTCGATTATTGTTGCGGCAGACAAATACCGTACAACACAAGTTGGGCAGCAAAGCGCGAATTGCGGCGGCCGAACAAGTTTTCGCCATAAATCCACGCGCTAAAATTCCAAATGCTATTCTGCTACTGGACGATATCTGGACAACTGGTGCAACAATGACAGCTGCGGCTAGACTTCTGAAAGATTCTGGTGCGAGAAATATTATTGGTGCCGTTGTGGCAGTTCAGCCGAAGAAGTAACTACTGGCCGTCTTTCCTTGGCACATAATGTAGAATCTGCCAGATGACACCATATTTGTCCTTGACCATGGCATATAGTTCGCTAAAGAAAGCTTTTTGCGGTTCCATATGTACTTCGCCACCCTCTTTTAGCTCGTCGAACAAACGCTGGATTTCTGCTTTGTCGGCCGTGCTGACCGTCGGGCTGATATTGTTACCGCTGACTACCGGCGTGCCCGACGGCATGTCCATGAACATCACGGTCATGTCGCCGACCGGCACCCCGGCGTACATGATGCGATCCTTGTCTTCCTCCTTCAAAGGATAGTTCGGATCAGGCGGCGCTTCGGCGTAAGTCATCAGATTGTTAACGCTCGATTTAAAAACTTTTGCGTAGAATTCGACGGCTTCACGGCAGTTGCCATCAAAGTTTAGAAATAGTTCAAGTTTCATAAATTCCCTTTCTTACTTAGATAATTATTTAACCGGCATCAACACCATCGTCAAGGCTTCTTCCGGCGGAAATTCCGGTCCGTTATAATAAACTTCGTAGGCCGTCCCTGTCGCTTCGAGCTGGTTATTCTTCATCCACTCCATCATTTCTTTGTAAGTCGGCTCCATTTCCGTGTAAGGACCGCGATGCATGGCGGCGACATATTTCCCGGCCGGGATCGAGCTGGCTTTGACTTCATCGTTGCCAGGTAAAGCTTCGGCCACTGGGAAACCAATTTCAACGTCCAGATCCTGCATGTCCATGTTGTAGTAGGCCACAAAAGGCACGTCCGACATCAACTTCCCCGCTTCTTTCAGATAAGAAGTTATTTTGCCATAAATCTCACCAATCACCGTCGGCATATTCTGGACCGGCGTCCGGGTCCGGATCGTCAGAGTTGGCTGCTCGCCCCTCTCTAGCACCATTATGTCTGTAACTCTTGGCATAGCACCCCCCCCTGTTAATAATTGCCTGGCGGAGGAGGGGAGATTCGAACTCCCGCGCCAACTTTCGCCGACCTAACGATTTAGCAAACCGTCCCCTTCAGCCACTTGGGTACTCCTCCGTACTCAAGAATTTTATCATATTGTCTGATATAATGAAACATGGAAGGTTGACCGAGCGGCTTAAGGTGCCGGTCTTGAAAACCGGTGTGCGGGTAACCGTACCGAGGGTTCGAATCCCTCACCTTCCGCCAGAAAAAGCGACCGGGCACTCACTAGTCCGGTCGTTTTCTATTTTACTGAAAACGAATCGTCAAAGATTTGTGCAGTTTTAACAATTTGGGCTTTTTTCGAAAAAACGATTGTGATATAATGAGCTTATGGATAATGATGGTGGCAAGGATTTCCAATGGCAGCCAGACGAAAATCAACCGGCGGCCACTGATCAGTCAGCTGATCAACCAACTGCAGAAGTATCTGATACTAACGAACAAGTTGAGACTCAGCCAGAAACCCCGGACGAAACGCAAAACGAACAAAGTCCAGAACAGGAATCGACAGATGAAGAAATCAACGAGCCCGAGATCGCACCTGTCGAAATTAGCTGGACCGCCAGCGATAGCATCGAACACCACCGCAGCAAAGGCTGGTATATCGGCATCATTTCAATCGTTGTAGCAATTACGGCGTTGCTAGCAACACTAACTTTCTTCGAAATCTTTTCGTTGTCAACTAGCATCACAACAGAGATACTAGTAATCGTGATGATGGTTGCCCTGATCGTTGTCACACGCCAGCCAGCCCGCGAGGTAAACTACCTGTTAACAGATGCTGGCCTAACGATTAATGGCCAGCTGCATCCATTTAGTGAATTTCGTGCCTTTGGTGTGCGCCAGGTCGGTGCGATGTGGCAACTGGTACTAACGCCGATCAGACGTTTTGGAATTAATGTATCAATGTTCATTAACGAAGAGCAAGGCGAAAAAATTATCGACGAACTCGGCGCCCGTCTGCCAATGGAAGACGTCAAGAACGACATCCTGGACAGTCTGATCCGCCGTCTCAAGATTTAAATAATGTGTTAAAATATTTCTAAGGAAGAGTGGCCGAGTGGTTGAAGGCGCGCGACTCGAAATCGCGTAGGCGGTGTGAGCCGTCTCGGAGGTTCGAATCCTCTCTCTTCCGCCAGGAAGAAATTTTTGACATTCATGTCAAGAATTTGTTTCTTGAAAAGAAACTAGGATTCGAGCCCAAGGTTCGGGCGTAGCGTTCGGGACGAACCATCCTCTCTCTTCCGCTAGGTATAAATTGAAAATGATACGAAAGATGAATGAACCAACAGTTCTCGATCTAATTATCGAAACCCACGTGGGGCTCGAGCGTCAGGGGCCTGGAAGCCCCGAGACGACCATCAAGGCATTGAGCCTTGTAAATGGCTTGAATAAAAACTCCCGAGTATTAGATTTGGGCTGCGGAACTGGCGGACAGACCATGGTCCTTGCCCAAAATATTGCCGGAAATATTTTTGGTATCGACCAAATTCCTGAATTCATAGATATCTTCAATGAGAACGCAAAGAAATTAGGTTTGGAGAAAAGAGTACAAGGTTTAGTTGGCTCGATATATGAACTTCCGTTTAAGAAAGAAGAATTTGATCTAATCTGGTCGGAGGGAGTGATAGATAATTTCGGCTCGGAAAAAGGGTTGAAATATTGGCATGGTTTCCTAAAAAAGAATGGCTATATCGTCGTTAGCTGTGCATCATGGTTTACTGATGAGCATCCTAAAGAAATTGAAAAGTTTTGGACTGATGCGGACTGCGAACTAAATACGATTGAGAAAAATATCTCGATAATGCGAAAAGCTGGTTTTACTCCTATCGCTACATTCAAATTGCCAAAGGAATGTTGGACGAACAATTATTTTGTCCCACGAGAAAAAGCAGAGAAAACGCTTCCGGAAAAATATCCTGGGAGCAAAACTGTCGAGGCATATATGAAGGACGAAAAACGCGAAGTAGAGCTGTATACGAAATACAACCAGTATTATGGATACGCCTTTTATATTGGCAAAAAATAGTAGTGGGGCAAAATTATCGATTTAAAATAAAAGAGGTCACCGATTCAGGCGACCTCTTTTGGGATTACATGTTATTTGTTTGACTCGTGATTCCTCACGTATGCGTCCAAGTCAATACCTAATTCGCCACAGACGGACTTCAAGCCCGGCTCTAGCGCATCAGCCCACTGATCATAGACTGCTTTCATAGAAGCATCAAAGTGATAGTAGTTCGGCAAGGACGTTGCGCCGTAATGAGCCAAAAGAGCATAATAGTGATCAAGACCACCAGAAGCCGACAGCAGCGCCTTCTGCTCAGCTGTCACGCCTGAAACCTTGTCTGTCCACAGGTCGTTCCAGATCTCAACGTAGGCTTGGTAGCGGTCATACGAAGCAACCACACCACATCCCGGATCAACATAGTACGCACCATAGTAGGACTCTATCTGGCCCGCGGTAAAGTCACCGTAACCAATATTTGCATAGTCGTCAAAAGTGAAAGAAGATCCACCACTGGTCTGCCAGGTTACGCGGCTGGGCGCCAAGCCACCATCGTCGACCCATTTTTGGTATGCTGCGTCAACTGCTGCCCAGTCAATTTTGTCGCCTGGCTTAGCAAGGTTCTGCCAGTAGAAAGACGTGGTCAGTGCTTTTCCTTCGAACTCATAGCAACCAATGAAACCCAGGTTCACAGGAACTGACTCGACAACTTTTTCTTTATATTCACCGATGAACACCATGTTGATGTTCTTGTTGTTTTGGGCCCGTGGGATAAAGAACACGTAGGCGCCGTCAGCCGTCATCTGTTGACCATCCTGCACCGAAATGGCGAAGTCCCAATATGTGTTCGCTTCTTTTGAAGTCAATACGAAGCTCTCGTATTTGTCGAAAACTGCCGCGTCAACCTTTAGATAGCCGTTGTCCTTTTGTTTGGAATCCCAGATAAAGTAAATCCCTGGGAAGTCTGCACTATGGGCGTTCGATGTGATTTTTGCGCCCGAAGCGTTTTTGCGTGTGTCGTTTTGTGCAACGCCGACGTTAACGGCGACGTCTTTATCGCTTTGGCCCTTCCACTGGACAGTGCTGGCTGACTGAGCCGCCCCGACCGGTGCTGCGACAGCGAACACCATCGCCAGCGCCATAACAAAAGTTAATATTTTCTTCCTCACTGCAACCCTCCTTAGATTACATTTACGTTTATATTTTAACAAAGGATGCCAAGGTGGTCAATCGTTTTCAACAAGGACAGGTTGTTGGAAAAGCATTAGAAACCATGCAACAATCGCCAGAAGAAACTCGGGCCCGGCACGTCATTAGCGGCCACGATCTCGACAGATTTTCCATCGACGCTGATTGTGCCAGCCCTTTGCCCAGCCTGCAGCGAGCTTAGGTTCTTGTAAGTTTTCGTCTTGAAATCCGGCATTTGATCAATCCACGTAGTAACTGTCAAATCATCGGCGGCGAGCAGATCAGTCTTGCCGCCCCACGGACTGGTTAGTCCACCAACCGCCTGACCGGATCGGGCCAAATTATGCGCCACCAGATTTTTTTCAAGGCTGTTCAGCAGTTCTTCGGCCGCCGCAAAAGCCACATCATAATTCTCCTGGCCTAAAGTCGCCAGCACTACAGTTTGCCTTTGGCCGTCAATTTCAATGTGTGTTGCGAAAATCACGCCGGCACCGGCCTCTGATGTGTAACCAGTCTTGCCAGCGAAAACGCCCTGCTGCCCCAGTAATCGGTTAGTGTTTTGTAGACTGCCAGCAATCGGAAAAGCAACTTCGCTGGCACCCATAATTTCCGTCAAAACTGGATTCTTCAGGGCAACCATCATCAACTGGCATAGATCCAAAGAAGAAGCTCGCGTGCTGGGATCAAGGCCGCTAGCATCATCGCCAATCGTCGTATCGAGCAAATTATTCTTTAGTACCCATTGCTGGGCAGTCGCCTGGTAGTCTTCCAGCGAGCCAAACGCCCAAATCGCCAAACTGTCGGCCAGATTGTTGGAACTGGCCAGCATGACAGCCTCAATCATTTGGCGCTCGGTCAATGTTTGGCCAGCGGCGATTGGCGCATAGCTGCCGCCCATAGCTTGGGTTGCGATTAGCCTCGCTACATCGTCATCTGTCATTGTAATGGTAGGGCCATTTTCACCGGGCTGCAGCGGATGCTTGTCAAGCACGACCAGCGCGGTGATGACCTTTGCAATGCTGGCCGTCGCAAAAGCTCCGTTGTCGCCATTAACGCGACACTTTCCTTCGTCAGCCAAACCAACCGCCGCCCTGCCTTGCACGGGCCACGCCAAAGTCAACGGCCCGGTCTTACCTGCTGCTACTTTGATAGTAGGTGCATCAAAGTGGTGCTGTCGCGCCATAGCCTGCCAAGCGTAATAGCCGCTGGCCAATGGCACCAGTAACATTGCAAGGATAATCCACCATTTTTTCATTATGAATATTGTAACATGGCCAATGACTTTGCAAGAAACAAAAATGTCAACCTCGCGGGCCGACATTTTTCTTTTCTTCCTGGCGGAGAGGAAGGGATTCGAACCCTCGAAACGAGTCACCCCGCTTACACGCTTTCCAAGCGTGCTCCTTCAACCACTCGGACACCTCTCCGTATGGGAACATTTTACCACACCACTTGTCATCCTGAACTTGTTTCAGGATCTAATGAATAATCGATTGGATTCCGGATCAAGTCCGGAATGACAATCGCATATTACTGCAGAACGCTGGCGACCAATTCTTTGGCCGAGCTTTGCAGTTCGCGCAGGTGTTCGCGACTGATGAAACTTTCGGCGTAAATTTTGTAGATATTTTCTGTGCCGCTGGGTCGCGCGGCGAACCAGGCGTTTTGGGTGTTGACCTTTAGGCCGCCGATTGGGAAACCGCTGGCGGTCGTTTCGATTTTGGTGATTTTTTCTCCAGCTAAAGATTTCGCCTTGACGTTTTCGGCGTTCAGATCTTTCAGCTGGGCTTTTTCGGCCAAGGTCGCCGGCACGTCGAGTCTTTCATAAAAGCTTTCGCCAAACTTTTCGGTCAGTTCAACATAAATTTCCGCTGGCGATTTGCCGGTGCGCGCCAAGATTTCCGCGGCCAACAGCGCCAAAGTAATGCCGTCCTTGTCGGTCGTCCAAACTTCCCCGTCAAAGTTTAAGAAACTTGCGCCGGCCGATTCTTCTCCGCCAAAGCCGAATGATCCGTCTAATAATCCTCCGACGAACCATTTCATGCCGACCGGCATTTCGACCAGATCGGCGCCGACGTCCTTTGCAACGTAATCGATCATGCGTGAACTGACTAAGGTTTTGCCGACTTTCGGTGCGCGTCCGCCAGCGAACCAATCCGGCCGATTCTGCCACAAATAGTAAACTGCCACCGCCAAATAATAATTCGGATTCATCAGCGCGAATTCGTCCGCGTCGTCGGCGCGCGACACGATGCCGTGCCGGTCGGCGTCGCCGTCGTTGCCGGTGACGATGTCGAAATTGGCCGACAAATTGGCCCGCTCGACCGTGCCGTTCATGGCGAATTTCGACGAGCAATCCATGCGGATTTTTTCGTCGTGGTCTAGAGTCAGGAACGGAAAGCGCGGGTCGACCTTGTCGTTGATCTCTGTTAAGTTCAGATTATAGACTCGTGCAATTTCTGGCCAATAGTCGATTGCCGCCCCGCCTAAACTGTCGGCGGCAATTCGCACGCCTTTCTTGGCGATTGCTGTCATATCAACAACGTTTTTCAGATCTTTTACATATTCTTTGCGAAAATCGTAGCGTTTGGCCTGTTCTAATGCTGTTGCGAAATCGGCCCGAACGACCTCTTTCCAAATGCCGGTTTCGAGGATTTCGTTGGCCCGAGCCTGAATCATATTGGTGGCGTCGGTGTCAGCTGCGCCGCCGTGCTCGGGATTGTATTTAAAGCCGCCATCGGTCGGCGGGTTGTGGCTGGGTGTGATGACAATACCGTCGGCCAGTTTAGTCAAGTCAGCCTGTTCGCCTTTAGCCACCTTTTCGAAATTCTTGGGGTCATTCTTTTGATTGTAAGAAATGATGGCTCGCGAAATGGCTGGCGTTGGCGTCCACATAGCGCAACCTTGCGGGGCTTGGCCGGCTTCGGCTTGTTCAAGAAGTTCTTCGGTAATGTGATTGTCGACAAAGTATTCCACCCCTGCCCCGGCGAAAACTTCCAATGTTGTGCGAAAGGCCGGCAGTGACAACAGGTGCGTATCGATGCCGACAAAAATCGGCCCATTCAGGCCGCGTGATTGCCGGTACTCGATCAGCGCTGCTGCAATTGCCACGAGATGGGCCTCGTTGAAACTGCCCGACGTGGATTTGCCGCGGTGGCCGCTGGTGCCAAAGGCGACTTTTTGCGCCGGATCTTCAACGTCTGGCACGATGTCGTAATACGCTGTCAGAACTTCTTTGATGTTGATCAGATCTGTTTCCTGAGGCAATTCTCCCGCTCTGCTGCTCATTGGTCCTCCTTGGTTAGTTGGACATATTTTAACAAAGAAACTAAACTTTGTCATTCCGGACTTGATCCGGAATCTAATCGATCAAATGGATACTGAAGATCCCGAAAACTTGTTTCAGGATGACAGTTTAAGTTTTTTCAGAAACTTGCGGGTGATTTCTGTCTCGTCCCACGGGTCGTCAGATTTGGCGCGCTCCATTGTTTTTTCATGACCCTTGCCCAGCAAAACCACTGTATCACCTTTCTTGGCCATCTTGAGCGCAAACTCTATCGCCTTTTCACGATCATCAATTAGAAACAGGTCTTTGTCCAGAGTTTTACCGGCCTCCTTGGCACCAGCCGCAATCTGTTCAGAAATCGGTCGCACCGGGCCGCGCGGATCTTCTTCCGTAATTATTACAACATCAGTGTTCTCGCCAGCCAGTCGACCCATGACGGATCTTTTACTTACGTCGCGTTTACCAGCTGCGCCGAACAGTACGATCAGTCGACCTTTGGTCATTTTCTTCAGATCCGGCAACAGCTTCTGGAAAGAATCCGGCGTATGTGCAAAGTCAATTATCACATCGAAATTCTGACCCTCGGCGATCTGGTTCATGCGACCCTCAACGCTGGTCAGCCCATAAATTCCTTCTTCGATTTCTTTTTGTGTTAAGTCCAGCGTTAGCCCAACGCCAACCGCCGCCAGAGAATTGTAGACGTTGAACTGCCCCGGCAAACGCGTTTTTATATGCAAAGTCTGACGGCCCTTCTTGACAAAATATTCTACGCCCTGGGATCGCAGTTTGACTTGCCGCGCCCGCAGATCGCCCTTTTCTACGCCATATGTCAAAGGCTTCGGCACGTCGCTGGCGAAATACTTCGCCACAGGATCGTCTGCATTGATCACGCCGACGCCGCGGCCGTCGCGCTTGGACTGGTTAGCTGCCAGCTGGAACAATCGTCGCTTAGCGTTGACATAGTTTGAAAAAGTACCGTGGTAATCAAGGTGGTCGTGCGTCACGTTGGTCAGTACCGCGATGTCAATCGGCACGCCAAAGATCCGATGTTGCGACAGAGCGTGGCTGGTTACTTCTAGCACCAGGAATTTGACATCGGCGTCGCGAAATTCAGCGATTTTCTTATTCAGGATCCGTGTATCCGGCGTTGTTGTGTGAGCCCGCTGCGGCGTGATTTCGTCGTTAATTGCTGTGGCGACAGTGGTCATCATAGCGACCGACTTGCCGGCGTTTCGCAACATGTTGTAAATCATGAAACAAGTCGTTGTTTTGCCGTTCGTGCCGGTAACGCCGATCACCGTCATACCGCTGGCCGGGTAGTCGTATTTGTTTGCCGCCCGAAAGGCCATCATCCCGTGATACGGTCGCGTCGCGAAATTGTAGATTCTCGTCAAAGTTTTTTTCATCGTGGTAGACATTTTAGCATCTTTCATGAAAACACGCAGGGCTCTCTAATCTTCGTGAAACTTTTTTGCTCTATGCTGCCGACCGAAAATCTCTTATGAGCCTGAAATATTCTTCCAGTCTCCCAAGGGGATCGGTTTCGCCTTCTCTATTTAGGACCTTGATGGGGTGAGTGGCGCTGATAAAGCGTACCTGCTCTAACCCCGCAGTAGCAACAAAATCTGGGTTAACTTCCAAGGGCGTGTTGGTCTCTTCGTCCATATCCACCGGTTGAATTCCGCCCGCCGCGTTAAAATGCAACAAGCCGTCATACTCCCTAACATATTCGTGTAGCCCATCTGGGCCTAACCATGGAATTGCCTTAACTATATCATATCCAGAATCTTCGAATTGTTCAATTTCGCTAGAAGTATTGGCGCTAGGAATATAAGGATACCCATGCACGGCGCACCATGCTGCGACTTCAGGGTAATGGTGTCTGGCGCCATTAAAATGCGCGATACTCCGCCGAAGATCCTTACCTCCGATGCGTTTAATGTCCTTCATTTTTTTGACAGTATTAATACCACACATCGACACCACAATGTCTCTTTCTAAAAAAGCGGCTGCTGTTTCTAGCGTCTGCCTGACTAGTTCTGGGAAAGAGATTACATCATCATCTAATGGGTAACAAAGATTTACGCGTTTGACTTCGCCGTCTACAACTACTGATATTAATTCGTCGCGCTCGCCTTCGTCGGACAAACCAAACATGACAGGCTTTGGGATAATTTCCGGTTCGATTTTCTCAATAAGGGGGGGGGTAGCAGAGATTTCAGACATCTTGTAATTATATAACCCTTTTAGATATATGTCAATGTGTATAACATTTTTTCGCGAAATCTGTTAGAATAGGGCGATGAAAATTCTTGGAATCGAGAGCTCTTGTGACGAAACAGCTGCTGCTGTAGTCGAAGACGGTTTTCGTTTGCTGTCGAACGTCGTCAATTCGCAAATCGACATTCACACCGTCTTCGGCGGCGTCGTACCAGAGGTAGCAGCACGGTCGCATATTGAAATGATTCTGCCAGTGATAGATAAGGCCGTAGCGGACGCTGGCGGCTGGGACGAAATCGACGCCATCGCCTGCACTACCATGCCCGGACTGATCGGCTCGCTGTTGATCGGCTCGTTGGCGGGCCGAACTTTGGCACTGATGAAGAAGAAACCTTTTTATCCAATTCATCACGTTGAGGCGCATGTTTATGCAAACTTTATCACTGACGCCGCGCCGGAATTAAATTTGGATGGCTTAAGGAAAACCCAGCCCGAATTCCCGATGTTGGCCCTAATTGTCAGTGGCGGCCATTCGCAAATCGTGCTATTTCGCGATCACGGTGACTACCAGTTGATCGGTCAAACTGCCGATGACGCAGTCGGTGAGGCCTACGACAAAGTTGCCAAAATCCTAGGTCTGCCCTACCCCGGCGGGCCGTCGATTGCGCGAACCGCCGAGCATGGTGATCCACATAAATACCCCTTGCCCAAAGCCAAGATGCAAAATCCTTATGATTTTTCCTTTTCTGGGCTCAAGACAGCCGTTCTGCGCACCGTTCAGTCAGAAATCGGAGAAGACCACACTTTTCCATCCGGGCAGCTTGCAGAGCTTCTGACGACCCAGCAGCGCAATGATTTCGCCGCCAGTTTTGCAAATGTCGCTATTGAGACGTTGGTCGAGAAAGTTGCTAGGGCCTTTCAAGAATTCCAGCCCAAATCCGTAGTCATCGCCGGTGGCGTAGCAGCAGATCAAGAACTGCGTCGTCAGCTTAGAGATAAACTGCCAATCCCAATCGAGTATCCGCCGAGGAGTCTCTGCACCGACAACGCCGCAATGATCGCGTCCTTGGGCTACTTCGTGGCGCGAAACGTTCCAGCAACAGATCCGCGCGACGTCGATGTTTTGCCGTCTATCTCAATGACGAAAACGGCGTGGAATCTCAACGGGACTCTTTAATAATTTCTTTCAAAATTTGCTTCAAATTATCCGCCGCCGACAGAAGATTCTCATCAAATTCCGCGCAGTCGCCACTGTCGCTGACGGTTTTAACCATGACTACTGGAATATTGTATCTGTCGGCCACACGTACTACTGCGGCGCCCTCCATATCACAGATGTCGGCGTTGAATTGCTCGACGATCTGATTGATTTTTTCAGGATCAGCTAGGAATTTGTCGCCGCTTGCTAACGTCGCCAACTGGATTTCCCCACCCAAATTATCCCTCAGTTTAGTATCGGTCGGGAAGAATATCCGTCCGTCCAGATACTGCCCCACCTCATAATTTTCATCTGCGCTCAGGTCAAAATCGTAGTGGACGACTTTTTCCACCAGCAGCGTCTGGCCGACTTTCAAATTTTTTTTCAGGGCACCGACCACGCCGACGTTTAGAATCTGCTGAACTTCTCCGCCGTGTTGCCGCACGAGCCATAGTAGCGCCTCTGTAGCCGAAGCCGCATCAATCTGGCCGACGCCGCTGGTTGTGACGCAAATATTATCCTGACAATAGAATGTTCGGCCCAGGTGCTCAACTTTTTTTGGCTGGTCTAGGGTCGCCATAACGGCGTTGAATTCCTCTGATAGGGCGACAACGATGCCCAGAACTTTTTGATTACGAAATTCTTCCATATTCCAATTCTAGCACATGATATACTAGAGTAATGACAAAGTTACAAGTGAGTTTTCTGCAGTCCCCCGTTTGGGCCAAATTCCAACGCTCCATCCACCGCGAAGTCATCGAGAAATCCGGCGATGACTGGTCGTATCTGGCTATAGTCGAACGCGGCCAGTTTAGCAACCGCTTGTATTGCCCCTATGGCCCGACCGCTATTTCAGTTGATAAATTATCAGATGCGTTAAATGATTTAAGGAAAGAAGCCAAAGCGCGCAAACTCGATTTCGTACGCGTCGAACCGATTACCCCAAAGGCAACAGAGGACGATCTACGCAAACTGAATCTGCGACCCAGCGATCGTTTTGTTGAACCGCCCAGCACGCTGATTAACGATGTCAGTGTCGAACCCGACCAGATCCGCGCCCAACTCAGCCAATCTGCCCGCCGCTATGCCCGCAAGTGTGACGCCGCCGGTGTCACCTACTCTGTTAGTTACGATCCGCATGACATCAAATTTTTCCTGGACATGATTCATGAAGTCCGTGCACGGACCGGTCTGCGCGCCCACGATGATCTGTATTTCCGCGAGATTGCTGCGACGCTTTTCCCCTCCAAGGACGCCGGTTTGCTTCTCGCCGAACTGGACAATCAAAAGATCGCTGCAATTATTTTCTACACCGATGGCGAGACAATGAGCTACGCCCATGCCGCTAGTCTGACAGAGTTTCGTAAGATTTCACCGGCGACAGGCTTGGGTCTGTATGCCCTGCTCTTTGCCCATGAACAGGGCTGCAAGAATTTCGACTGGTTCGGTGTCGCGCCGGAAGGCTCGACCGACCCGCGCTACAGGGCCTGGCAAGGCTTCACCCAATTTAAACAATCCTTTGGTGGTCAGCGCATCAATCGCCTTGGCACATGGGAGTTACCCCTGAAAAAAGTTCGCTACCTGCTCTATCGCCTGATGCTGAAGTTAACCGGTCAGCAAATGCGATACGCGCTAAAAATGTTTAAGTCAAAAAAGAGTTGAGCCCGCCCCGAGGAGCGCAATTATCGCGGATAAATCGCGACCATCGTTGCGAGCTCAACTCGGGACGGGCTAGTTGTCACTTCACCCATCCGTAGACTACTCCGACGTAGATCGCGGTACACGCCGACAACGCCGCTGCGCTGAGTAGCAACAGAATGCCGCGGTTGGTACGACGCTTGCCCTTTGGCGAGTCGTCGTTCCATGACATCGCTACTATCAGCACCCCTGCTACAAAAAGCAAGCCGATTAGCACGCTCAGCACGCTCTCTACCACGATGACCTCCCATGGTTGATGGATGGTATCGCACAAGGTTGATTGTGCGACATGGGCGGATCAGGTTCAAGACAGACTCGTCTCTCACTGATCGTGCCGTGATCATATAACAGAACCCCCCCCCTGTCAATAGCTTCTTATCTTTTACTTTGCTCCGCGCCCAAAAGGTGCTACAATACTTATGTAAAATCAGATATTGTGAGCAGTAAAACCGTTATGCGTGTTTTAAGATTGATAAGATTCTTCACGTGAAATGTCAAGTTAACAGAGGCCGAATAAAGCCTAGAGGTCTAACATGAAGTTACCCAAAGCCTACGAACCCAGTAGCTACGAACCACAGATTTACGCCCTCTGGGAGACCAGCGGCGCCTTTGCATCAACAGGGCAGGGCGAACCTTATTCGATCGTCATGCCGCCGCCTAACGCCAACGGCAACCTGCACGTCGGTCACGCCTATATGATTCCGATTGAAGACATTTTGATACGTTATCACCGCATGCAGGGCAGGGATACGATCTGGATTCCAGGGGCTGATCATGCCGGCTTTGAGACTTGGGTAGTTTTCGAAAAAGCATTGGAAAAAGAAGGAAAATCCCGATTTGACTTTTCACGTGAACAATTGTATAAAATGACTTGGAACTTCGTCGAGCAAAACAGGGGTAGCATGGAATTGCAGCTGCGTGCTCTCGGTGCTAGCTGTGATTGGTCGCGCCTAGTCTTTACATTAGACAAGAAGGTTGTCAATATCGTTTACGACACATTTAAAAAGCTCTGGGACGACAAATTGATTTACAGGGGCGAGCGCCTAGTCAACTACTGCACCAAACATCAAACATCCTTTGCAGATATTGAGGTGGAGTATAGGGAAGAAAAAACGCCGCTCTATTACATGAAGTACGGGCCGTTCGAACTGGCCACGACGCGTCCTGAAACCAAATTTGGCGACACCGCCGTGGCCGTCCATCCAGGCGACAAACGCTATGAAAAATACGTCAGTCAAACCGTCACCGTCGAAGGCGTCAACGGCCCATTCGAGGTCCAGGTCGTTGCCGACGAAATGGTTGATCCGAACTTTGGAACCGGTGTTGTTAAAATCACACCAGCTCACAGTTTCGACGACTGGGAGGTAGCGCAGCGGCACAACCTGCCGATGAAAGTTGTTATTGACAGGGAAGGACGCATGACCGAAGCGACCGGTCGCTTTGCTGGTATGACCGTGATGGATGCGCGAAAAGCCGTCGTCAAGGCCCTGGAAGAAAAAGACCTGTTGGTTAAGGTCGACAAAGGCTATAAAACACGCATCGGCCACTGTTACAAATGTGACACTGTGATCGAACCACTGCCGATGAAACAGTGGTTCCTGAGCGTCAAGCCACTCGCTGTGCGCGCCAAACAAGCAATAGAGCAGGGCGATATCAAATTCATACCCACCCAAAAAGGTAAGGAGCTGGCACGCTATTTCGACGAACTGAAAGATTGGAATATCAGCCGACAAATCCCGTGGGGCATTCCAATCCCGGCGTTCCAGAATGAAAACGATCCCGACGACTGGATTTTCGACACACAGGTCGATCAAGAGAAAATCACGGTCGACGGAAAGAAATATAAACGTGATGATGACACTTTCGATACATGGTTTTCATCTGGCCAGTGGCCGTTTATCACGACAGATTATCTGCAAAGTGGCGATCTGAGTCGCTTTTATCCGAACTCGGTTATGGAAACTGGTACCGACCTGCTGAGACCATGGGTGGCACGCATGATAATGCTCGGCCTGTATTGCACCGATAAAATTCCGTTTGATGACGTCTTCTTCCATGGTCTAATCCTTGATGAACGCGGTCAAAAGATGTCCAAATCCAAAGGCAACGTCATCAACCCGATGGAGGTCATCGGCGAATTCGGCAGTGACGCGCTAAGGATTGGTATCGTCATGAATCGCTCGGCTGGTCAGGCTCAAGCCTTTTCAACGGCCTCTGTTATTGCTGGACGCAATTTCTGTAACAAATTGTGGAATATCGCGCGGTTTATTGAAAATGTTGCCGGTGAAGAAGGGCAGAGCGTTAAAACTTTACTAGAAGTCAACCCTCAGACACCGACAGAGCATTGGGTGTTGCAACGCCTTGACCAGGCCCGAATCAGACTAGATGACCACATCGCCAATTATCGCTTTGCCGAGGCGGTCGAAACAATCTACCACTTCATATGGGACGATGTGGCGGACTGGTTCGTCGAAGCCAGTAAAGCAGCGGCTGGGCATGGGAAACTTTCTGCGCGGCCAGAATTCCTCAACCACGTCCTGGGCCTTTGCCTGCGCCTGGCCCATCCTTTTGCGCCCTTTGTCACCGAAGCCATCTGGACTATAACCCACGAGGATGATTCGTTGTTGATTTCACAACCCTGGCCCGATCCTCAACCCTTTGACAAGGAAAAGGCCGCTGAGTTTGATCAAATCCGCGGTCTGGTCAGCGAAATTCGCTACGTCGTTACCGAACTGCCAGCCAGCAAAAAATACGACCTGATTTACAGAGACGACACACTGATCGCCGACCAAACCGACTTGATCAAATCATTAGCCAACCTAGGATCTATCACTAAGGTCGATCAGGTCAGGGGGTTACGTGTCGCGACCGCTGGCCGCGAAGCTTGGTTGGATCTGAGCGCTGAGCTGGTTTATGATCACCAGATTAAGCTTGAACGGCGGCTGGCCGATACGCGCGCTGAAATTACCAAGCTTGAACAACGATTATCCAATAAGAACTACACCGCTAAAGCGCCGGCTAGCTTGGTTGAAGAATCTCGCACCCAATTAGAAGAGAAGAAAGAGCTAGAGACGCGACTGGTTACTGAGCTCAATGTGATAAGCACAAAATAAAAATAGTAAAGACCGAACCAACCAAAAAGCGCGCTGTGAAATCGCAGCGCGCTTTTTTATCGAATAACTAGAATCCAAAGGCGCCTTCAAACTCCTCTAGACCATCTAGCGCGCTTAGGTCATCTGTCTGCAATCCGCTCATCTGTTGCATCATCAGCATCATGATAACGCTCTGCAGATCGTTCATCAGATCTTGAAAGCTTGTTGCGTTAGTTGGCGCAGCAGGCATGTCAGGTTTGCTGCTGTCGCTGGTCATCGAGAACTTGACACTGCCACTTTTTACGCCGTCTACGTCGACTGGTTGAGCAGTGACTTCCATTCTACGGGCCTCACGGCTGCCACGATCTACCCAGAAGTAGATTTTGACGTTGGCCTCAGCCAAGGCATCGTTTGCCTCTGTTCCAGCATTGCTACCTTCGGTTTCGGCCCCGGCCTCAAAGTTGTCGAGCGTTCCTTCCGGCATAGCGTTCTTGAGGCAGTCCATAGTCTGCTTGACTATGTCTGTATTCGCCAAATTCTTGCCAAACTGGTTAGCGTTGGTGCCGTCGATAGTCAATTCGTATTTCACGCCGTCAGCATCCGTGCCAACGCGCTTGGCGGTCAGAACATCTTCGCTCTGCATGGCCTCCAGCAGGTTTTTGCGCAAATCAGCGTTGTCGTTTAGCTTAGTGGTTACACCTGTCACACACTTTTGAATTGCTGCCGTGTCCACATCTCCGGCCACTGATTTGACATCGTCTGCACTAATTTTGATCCACTTGTCATCAACTTTTTCAATTATTGGGGTAAAGATGGCATCAATCGCAGCTTGCTGCTGAACAGCTCCTACGCCCACAGCCTCTTCGGCACCCATCGCCGCCAATGCCACGTTAACCAGCGGCTCTAGACCGCCAACCTTGACATAAATATCACCATTCGACGCAAAGTACGTCGCACCGCTAAGCTTCATTGCATCGCCGCCCATGCTGAACGAAAAATCAGCGTTGGTGTTGCCCTGATCGTCCGAAGCAACTTTGGCTTTGACAGAAATCTCGCCCATTCCGGCTGCTTCGCCCGGGTCAACATTCAGGTTCATGTTGATCGTACCGCTTTGTTGTGTAAGAAGGTTATCGAACGCACCCTTCAAAATCATTTTGTCGTTGTTGTAGAAGGCAAACCACCAAACTGCGCCCGCCGCTGCGGCTGCTATGATAACACCGACAATCGACAGAATTATCGCCATCTTTTTGCGCGATTTTTTGGCCGATTTGAACATTTGAGTTTCTGGCTCGGCCGACAAAGCCGGTACTGCCGGCGTCTCTGGCGCGCTCGGCGCCGTAGGCGTCACTGGCTGATTTTGCCCTGAATCAACAGGCGCTTGCTTAGGATTCTCGTCCATTGTCCCTCCTTATAATTTGTAGCGACAAGTGTAACATTTTCGATTGTTAAAAAGCAATAGCAAAGCTTAAGCCGGACAAACCCGATGTCATTCGACTACTTTATCTCTGGTATCAATCCACTCTGTTGCAGATCGTTCATCAAGTCAATAAAATTAACTATATTATCAGTTGGCGCAGCAATCGACTTATTAGGCTTGGCATAATCATAGGTCATAACAAAATTGAAATTACCGCCCGCATTACCAGGAATGTTAATTAACGCCTCTAGGCGCTGAGCTTGCCGGCTGCCACGATCTACCCAGAAGTAAATTTTGACGTCGGCGTCTTCGAGCGACATATCCGATCCCATTAATCCATCGGTGATTGCTTCGCTTTCGGTTTCCAGGTCCTCGGCTTCCTCACCGATTGTCTCCATGAAATCAGTGATGCATGATTGGGCTTCTTTCATTAGATCAGTTGACATTAGTTTGGTGACAAAAGTCCCTGATTTGGCAGTGTTGGCTGTCAGCTCGTACTTCAAACCATCGGCGTCTTTGCCAACGCGCGTAGCGGTCAGCATGCCCGAGTCAGTGATTTCGTACAGCAGATTGTCGCGCATTGCTTTGTTGTCCACCAGTTTGTTAGTCGTGTCTGTCATGCACTTCATATATGACGTGAAGGTTTCGCCCGACATCTGCTGCGGTGCGAATTGATCAATCAGATCGATCGCGCTCAATTTGAGCCACTTGCCGTCAATTTTGGATCCGACCTCTTCAACTATTTGTTGAATTCGGGCATCGTCGGCGATTTCTTCTGGTGTCATGGCTTTCAAATAATCACTGGAGCCAAGCAGTGCCGGATTCTTACCGATTTCCTTAATCAATGTCGACACGCCATCGACCCTGTAATAATAGGTCGAGGTAGCCATTTCGAAATACATCTGGCCCTTTAGTTTCAGACCGACCCCATTAACATCTAGCGTCAAAGACAGATCAGCTTGTGCGTCCTGGCCAATCCCAACCATATTCATTTCCATTGATAGGCCTTCGAATGAAAATCCCTCGACGCTAGCAGAAGTGTCGTTGGGCTTGAAAGTCATTTTCATATCAGCCGAGCCTTCTTGGCTAGTCAAAAGGTTATGAAACGCGCCCGACAAAATCGCCTTGTCATTATTATAATAAGCAAACCACCAAATCAAGAAAGCTGCTGCTACGACCATGATAAATCCGCCGATACTGGACAGCATTATGATTAATTTCTTGCGTGGTTTTTTGGCAGTTTTAGAAGCCACCGCCTTGGCTGACTTCTTATTAGTAACCGGTTTCTTGCGATTCACTTATCCCTCCTTGCATTCAGGTTAAATTAGGATAAGTTTATCATCTATATATCAAATTGCAAATCAGACCCGGTAAACGCTCCAACCGTCGCGCGACAGATCCAGCTCGGCTAGCTTGTCGTCCTCGGAACGCACGCTGCGCAGACTGCGCGGGTCCAGCAGCACGCGGTCTTTTGCAAAGCCAGCATCAGTGTGGGTGTGCAAATCTTTAATGACTTTAGCAGTAAAATCAATTGATGTGATGCTCTTGTTCTGTTCACAAAAGGGCGCCCCCTGCGTTGTTGCAATGACTACGCCCAAGCCAAGTAACGTCGACAGAATCTTATGATGGGCGGAAGGGAGGGTTTTGCTTTTATGATATTTTTTTGACATAATTGCAATCAGTCTAGCATAGGTTTGCGCTTATGTCAAGTATGTGTCAGAAGGATCAATTACGATATTCGCAGCCTATCAGCCATCGCTGTCAGTTCTTCTTCGCTGGCTTCCTCGGGTTCTTTCAGCAGATCTAGATCCTTACTGCCATCGAATGGTATCAGATTAACGTGAGCGTGATCTGGTATGTCAACGCCGATTATCATAGTAGCAACGCGCCGGCCTAAAACCTTTTCCATATGAAGGGCAACCTTTTGCACCGACGCCCACAGCGCACGGTAGTTGGTGTCGTCCAGGTCATAAACTTTGCCGATCTGGGCCTTCGGTATGACCAGCGTATGGCCAGGTTGTTTTGGTCGAATATCCAGAAAAGCAAAGGTCTTGTCGTCCTCGTAGATTTTTTGTGACGGAATCTCGCCACGAATGATTTTGGTGAAAATACTGTCGTTCATATAGACATTGTAGCATATCGCATCATTCTTGTACCGTGACAGTAGTTGCATTCAAACGCAATTTCGTTTATGATTATATATATGAAAAAGTGGTGGAAGAGGGCCCTCATATTTCCAGCGATTTTGGGATTGGTGGTCTCTATATTTGCGCCAATGATTTCTAACGTCCAGTCGGCTTATGCTGATGCGGCTAGCGATTGGTGTAACAACTTTCGGAACAATTCAAGCAATTTCCCGCGTAATGTAGAATGGGAAGTAAAGGATTTCCTCTCGGGCGAGCAAGTAAAAAAAAGCTTTACCTTCCAGAACAAGGAAGACGTATGGCTAGATAATTGCATTAAGGGTTATCAAAGCGCCAGCAATGGAAGTACGTTCGATTCGTGCTTCGTTGGCAGCATTGTGGATAATGCCCCGGCAAGCTGCGCTCTGGGACTACAGGCGGCCGAACGACAATACGATCCGGAATTAGCCGTTGCGCTACAACCTCTTATCAGTTTATATTGTTCCAGATATGGTGGTGGCAGCGGCAGCCCCAGCATGCAACAGGACTACGCAAACTGTCGATCAAGAGTCATTAATGCATACGTAACATGTGCAGACGAAACCAGAGGCAAATCAGGTCCAGCGTTAATGGAAAGCTGCATAAATGGTAAAAACATCGTAACGGATAACCCGCCAAGCATCGCCAGCATCGGTGCGGCCCTACAGCAAGTTGACACCACGACTTTAGAAACATCCAATCAGGTAAATTGTGTTAATGCTGGCGGTGAGTGGATAAATACTGAGAACCGCTGTATACCTGAATCCGAACGCCGGGCGGCGTGCGAGGCTGACGACGGCACGTGGGAAGCCGATTCTGATGGCTTTCCTTTCTGTAGACCAGCAGATGTTAACTCTCTCTCTGACTGCGCCATAACCGGCATAGGCTGGCTCCTCTGCCCAATCCTAGACTTCCTCGGTGAAGTAGCCGACCACACGTTCAGCCTGCTCGAAGGCTTCCTGCAGGTTCAGCCCACAATGTTTGACACCAGCAGCCCAGCCTATGGGGCCTATGCAGCTATTCTACCGATCGCTAACATTCTCCTGGTCATACTGTTCCTTGTTATTATCTATTCTACAGCCACCGGCAATGGCTTTGGCGCTCTTAGTAATTACAGCGTCAAGCAAATCCTGCCTAGACTAATTATCTTTGCCATCCTGTTAAACCTGTCATGGTGGATCTGTGCCGTAGCAGTAGACATTAGCAACTTGCTTGGCTCAAGCATGAAAGCCTTCTTCACCGATTTAGCCTACAATGTACCGGCAATCGAGGTGCCTGACGGCCCTAATACAACCACGGGCGGTGGCTTTGCCAGCATCACCGGCCTAATTATATCCGGCGCTCTGATCGCTGGTGGTATAGCACTGTTCTCCAGCCTGAGTATATTCATCCCGCTCATACTGGCCGTCTTGCTCGTACTGCTAATGACACTCCTCATCCTGATTGTTCGCCAGCTGGCTGTTGTGTTGCTGGTAGTCATCGCACCAATAGCCTTCGCCATGGCCATACTGCCTAATACCCAATCACTGTTCAAGAAGTGGTGGAAGGTCTTCTCGTCGCTCCTGCTGGTCTATCCGATCATTGGCCTAATCTACGGCGCATCAATACTGGGTGGCCAGATCCTTATAGCGCAGGGCAACGATCTAATGTCAAAGGGTAGTGGCACCATAGATGTGACCGGTTTTGCCTTGATGCTGGCTGGCTCAGCCGCCCAAATTCTACCTCTATTCGCCGTACCATGGATCCTGAAGGGTTCACTCAATAGCCTTGGCAAGGTCGGCGCTATGGTCGGTGGTTTCGCAGCTGGACGCATGAGCAGCCAATTTGGACGAACCAAGTCGAAAGCCAAAGAAGAACATGAACGTTCATTGGGCGGGCAAATGTGGAAAAGACATCAGGCCAACGCCCAGAGGACCCAGGCTTTCCGTCGGGCTGGCCTGAACAAAAGCGGTGAGCAGTCTAACAGTTGGCGGGCACGAGCCACCCGGGCAGCAAATGCAAGGCTAGGTAAGACGGGACAGGCTCGCGAAGCTAAGGGCTATGAACTGGCACTTGAGCGATCGACTGAAGCTGTTAAGGCTCAGGAAGCCCTCGTTGCCAGCCAACTGGAAATGGACATGAGCGGGAAGGGGCATGAGCGAGGAACAAATATTGACCCAATAGTGAGTTTGGAACGTCAGATGAGAGAGGCTGTAGCGACCGGCAATGTCGACAGAGCCCGGGCAGTCCAGAACCAGATGGTGGCCCGTGGTAAACGTGGCGTGATGGCATTGCATGACACATTGAGAGATGTCGAAGGAACCGGAGGATGGAATGCTGTGGCGACAGATCTAAGGTCGGATATCCAGACCAAACACTATGGTGCAGTGAAAGGTGGCTATGCTTCAGTGGCTGCATGGGCTAGAGACCCCAACGCGACACTCGCAGAACAAGACATTGGCGCTACAGATGCAGCAGGCCGCGGTGGCGTATGGGCCACCCTGGGCGATAGCGAGATAGCTACCCAGAATGCCGCAGCGCTAGTACAGGCGGGGACGTCAATAAGGGACGATGCAGACATGGGAGACGGCGTCACAGGTGCACAGTGGAAGGCAGACACCGCACAACGCATTCTAGACAACCGCAATCTCTCTCTTGACGAAGGTCAACGAGCTGCGCTGAGGGGTTGGGGTGGAGGAGCGCCACCACCTGCACCGCCGGCGCCACCGGCTCCTGGGGGAGGTGGGGGGTGATGATTAAAGATACCGTGGAGGTAAACCATGGCCGCTAAGAAGAAAGAGTATACCGCCCAGCTTCTAGAAGATCTTGGGCGTACCCAGCAACCAGAGATTGACTATTCAAATCCCACCGCTGGTTATGACAACCCCGCTGACCATTCGATCGGGTCCCAACTGGGTGCCGCCGAACAAGCCGCCGGCAATTCACCGACCGATTCATCCAACGTTTCCGACGCCGAGCGCCAGGATGCACCATCCAATCCCTGGGACTATAGTGGTGATAAAAAAGGCAGCAAAGAAGGTGGTGGCAGAGGCGACAAGGCCAAGACATTTATGAAAAAACATGCCAAAAAGATACTCTTTGGCAGTGCCGGAGGTTTTGGCATTGCTGGCGCACTACTGATGTTTAGTGGACCAGCAACGCTGCTGCCCTGGCTAACAGGTGCGATGAGCGGTGGTATAATGAACGTCCAGTGGTGGCCTATGAAAAATAATTCAGGGCATGTTTGGCGTCAGAGTCTGTCCGGCCAAGTTTGCACAGCAGTCAGCGCGACCTGTAAATTCAAGAAAATGCCTGCGCGCATGGTTAAACGACTAGACAAAGCTGGGTTCAAGCTCTTCGATAGTGGGGGCCACCCGATTAGCCCAGGCAGCGGCCGTCAGTCAGTGCACTCTATACAGCTACCAGACAACGTCAAACCGCTCAATGGTGTAATGGTATACGATGCAACCACTATTCAGAAAGCAATGGCAACAGACCCAGCAGTCAGCAAGGCATTCCGCAAAGCCGGCTACGACCCCAAATTTGCCGGTTTTACCGACCGCACATTCAGCCGCGTGGTAGCCAAGGCTAAGGCCAGCAAAAGGCCACCTTTGCCTGAAACTGGCGACGCAGAGGAAATGAAGAGTAAGCTGAGGTCAGCTGTCAATGATGGCGTTGCACCCGGGCAGAGTAGCTTTAGGGTTGCACCAGTGGATCCGGATAACCAAAACGGTACACAGCAGATTGTCGACCAAAACGACAGGCCCGTGTTAGGTGATGATGGCAAGCCGATTACGAAATCTTGGGATGATAGAGCCAGCCTGACTGCGCAAGTCGAAGAAATGAACCGGTCTACCTCTGCCATTGCCAGCGGTGCCGAAGAAGCCGCATCGTCTGGCAAACGCGCCGTCACAGCGGCAGTCAGCGGCATGTCCGAAAGCAACCTCCAGAAAATAGCTGGATTCGTGAACGTCACTGGCGGCACCCTAAATTATGTTTGCGGTCTGTATAATGCAGTTCGTGCAGTCGGTGTCGGTATAAAAATGGTGCGTAATATCCAGTTGATCCGCTACGCCATGGCGTTTATGAGCGCAGCTGATGCTATGCGACTTGGTAAGGCCACGCCAGCCCAGGGCGAATTCCTGGGTAATACGTTGACCACGGTACTCAGAGCAGCCTCTGACGAGGTGATCAAAGACACGGATGGTACCATATTGGCCGACATCAAAAAGGGCGACATCGTGCAGGGCGCCGCAACTGATGGCGTCGGCATGAAATATGTATTGTTTGGCGACCGCATGCCACCCAGCGAGTCGATGATGAACTTTATGGGGTCACTGGGGGGTAGTATATGGGGCGCTATGTTGGCTGGCATCAACCAAGGTGCCAGTAAAATAGGTGAGCACAATCTCGCATCGGATTGCAAGAAGGTCCGCAGTATAGCCTTCCAAATTGCCGATGCTGCAATCGGTATAACTATAAATGTCGTAGTAGGCATCTTTACAGCCGGCACTGGTAATGCCGTCCTAAAAAGCGGCCAAATAGCCTTTCAGCAGGCCGTAAAGGCAGCTATCAAGCAACAATTCAGACAGATGTTCAACAAAGGACTACTCAAAAACAAACGTTTCTGGACAAATATAGTTGGCAATCTTGGTTTCGAGGCCATCGTGGCCATACTGCCCGGTGTGCTGACAGACATAGCAGCTGGTGTAGTGATCGATGATGATACACTAGGCGAGCAGGCTGGCGACGCTTGGGCGGTCGGGGCAAGCAGCATGTTTAAGGAAGCCTGTCAGGCAGGCGGCTGTGCGCCACTCAGTCCGCAGCAAGCCGTTAACCAAGCCAATCAGACTCGCGGGCTCGCGCTGGCCTATGCCGCAGAAGAGCGCATCGGTGCCAATTGGTACGACGTAAGGAATCCTTACACACCACTTGGATCGTTTGCTGGCAATATGTCAGTCCATATGGATGGAGCAACTAACAGTATCCCAGCGTTCTTTGCCAAGACGTACGGGCTGATCGGCACAGCTTTTCGTGGCGCGTTAGCCGGCCCCAGAGCTTCCGCCGAAGAAATCTCTTCTGACTACTTTAAGTGCGCCGATTTAGACTACGAAGCCGCCGGTGTTGGCTGTGACTACTTGGGTATACCGACCTATGGTCTGACAACGACGACTGATTTAGGGCAAACAGTAGCATACATGGAAGACAATAATCTCATTGACGCCGAGGGTGATCCGGTCGCCGGCACTGTTTTCTCTGAATTTATCGAAAAGTGTGTTGACCGCGGAGTCCCGATAGGCACCGAGTCCCTGGAGGGCCAAGCAGACGTCGGCGATGGTGTCAGGTGTATGCAGGACACCGACTTTGCCTCAGGTAGTGCCGGCCCAACTATCGCCATGGCGCATGAAACACTGGATAGCCGTGGTCAACTGGTTGCCAGCACCGATCAAGTCGCCGCTATCAATGGTGTCTCCGAGAACGTCGTGTTTTACAACTATCTAATCTACAAACGCATCCTTGATTCGATGGACGAGGAGCCAAACGATGACGGCAGCGCAGGTTCGTCTCTAACCATTGCCACCCCGGATAATGTTACCCAGCACGGTAGGGGCTGGACCCTGACCCCAGGCATGGATTATTCTAGTATACCTTGCGCTACAGGGACAACAGAATTTATAGAATCCTATAACAACCGGGAATTTAGCATACCGTCTCTAGGCCTTAGTGGGGGTGTTACCTTCAAGATCTGTACAGTCAATAACACCACTATTACTGTTAACTCGCTTATTTCCGGCAATGTTGCCCAGATGATTGACGACGCCTGGACGACAGCCGGAATTAGGCTGAACGGCACTGGCTGGCGTTCCAACGAAACGCAGACGAACTTGTACAAATCCAGAGGCTGCCCCGGATGCAGCCCGCCGGTCGCTACTCCGGGCACTTCCCAACACGAAGGTGGCGGCGCTATAGACTTCAACTTTGGCAGCAACAAAAACAGTGATGGGTTTAAGTGGCTGGCGGCCAACGCTGCAAGATATGGCTTGATTAATCTGGACACACCACCACGTCTTGCAGAGCCGTGGCACTGGTCGACTACTGGATGGTAAAATGATTATGATATCTAGACAGAAGTATAACAAGGCAAGGAGCACCCATGGAATATAAGGCTTGGCGCAAACGCGTAATCATAGTCGTAACCACATTGGTGATAGTAATAATTGGTCTGGCATTCACGCCGCTGCTGTCTAATTCTGACGGTACCCCCAGGTCAGTCATAACCAACTTCGATCAGTATGTCGGGAACTTGCCAAACAGCCGACGCGTGGTTATCGAACAGACCTTAACTCTGATGCTACAGCAAAATGGGTTGGCCGAAGGACGCTACGCAAAAGACGCTGCCATTCGTGATGGTTCCTATTTACAGAGCTACAACGATGACCTGAGCACCTATGTTACGTTTTTCATTATTGACATTCCCAGCCTCGAGCAGACATACCAGATGCTCGACAACTGGCTAAATGATAGCCGGTCTGTCCTGGGTGATGGCACTATTTTAATAACTTGCCCCGACGTTAGCCAGCTGATCTATGATGCATTTGAGTGTACTAATTTGCCGCCACCAGAGGTAGAATTATGAGTCGCCAACACGCACCAAAACGTCTGGTAGGCCTGTGGCTGCCAGCCATGGCCTTGATTTTGTCGTTCCTGGGCGTTTCCGTGACACACGCTGCCCCTGTGCCTAGCATGACACTAAACGATTTTTACGCGACCAACAACATCTTTTTCTACTCGGATAATGCCTGTTTGTCATCACTCGTGAGTAGCATACCCGGCAGCACATCGACATCAGGCAGTGATATATCATTCGCAATACCAGCGACTTCTGGCAAAGCAGGGTTAGAAGAAGCCGTGCTCGAGAATGGCGCCCTGATATCTAATCCTAGTGGCCCGAAAGTAACATTCTCGGGCTTCGCAGCATTGGGGCAGGAATACCGCGACTATTACATCACGATGCGCTGGGGTTATGTGGCTTGGTATTGGAATGGCAAGTCGGCAACGACAGATGGCGGCCCTGCATATCTGGCATGGATGAGAGAAGCACCACGCATTGTCAAGGTGACTAATCCAGACAACGGTAAATCGATCTATGCTGCTGCAATCGAGGCTGGACCTGCGCCATGGACAGGTGTTGACACTTATAGCAATAACGATCCAAAACAAGGTTGGTCTAACCCGCAAGTTGGCACACCATCCGGCTATACTGGTCGAGTATCCGGTTTTCCACCCGTAGCCTTTGATTATTTGGAAATCAAGCAGGGCATGTACAACGGAACTGGTACCGTCTTAACATACGAATGGGCCGCCGATCAATCGGTCAAACCCGGCCCCACTGATGGTTCTGGCGGTTCGGGTGGCTGTTAATAGTATTAGCAATAGACTGAAAGGAGCAACACATGCAGGATGATAACCAAACTAAACGCCGCAGGCGAGTATTAATTATCAGCGGTGCTATTATCATAGTCGCCATTATTGTTGCCATTATAATCAGCACGATGATAGGGAATCGACGCATCGACAACGACATAGAACTAGTTCCGGACGACCAGGACGATACCACGACAGTCACCCTGACGCCATCTGGTTTCTTTGAATTCGAATTTGCCAGCCGCAACGAAGTAGCTCGTGTGATTGGCAGTAGCAATACCGACCTTCTGAGAGACCTGCTAAGAGATAAAGTTATGGCCGATGGCGGCCCAGGAGAAAGCGGCTATACTGTGACCCTGGATAACGGACAAGTAAATCCGGCAGACCCGCCGCAGGCGTGGCATTACCAGTTTGATGTGACCGTCAACGATATGTTTCGTTACCATGTCACGGTGAATGCCGATCCCGAGCAGCCGTCGCCGGAGTTTGTAATTACAGGCATCGAATAGCCAGGCTAGGTTGTTAGTGTCTGACACTATACTAACAGTTGATGCCCTTCTAGTGTTAGATGACGTACGCAATAGCACGAAAGGGTGTTAGCATTTAACCAGCTTTAGACCATAGGCCATTGCAACTGCAGCAGCAGCTTCTTCGTCTGGGTTCCCATAATTTAGCCCAACATGCGCAACCCTGCCTCCAACCATTAATGCTGTATCAATATTCACAGAACTTTCGTCTGGCATCATATACTGCCTGGCAGAACCTTGTTCTAAACCCTCAACTCCTACACTGCTTGGCACGCCCCACATATAATCGTAACTATCATCTCCGGATGGTCCCGTATCTCCTTCTCGCGCCCAATATATAACTACCCCGGCGTTGCCTGAACTATCGGATCCTCTATACTGGAAACTCACGCCTTCATCACTACCGACACCGAAACCATTACTGGCATCGCCACTATATTTCTCTCTGTAATCGTAGCCTACGGGGAGACTGATCTCTAGGACACTTTCGCTGTCCATGTTTACCCGATATGTTCTTTGTGGAACACCGTCTATGTTCTTGCCGCCATTATCAATCTCTACAATACCAGGCGCAATCTCTCCTATAATAGTAACCTGTTCGCAAGCTCCGGCTCCTCCATTCCCACCTGGATTTAGAATATCGCCATCAGGATCACTCCCTCCGTCGGGATCGAATTGTTCCTCGCCCTGCTGCCCAGTGTTATCGCTTCTGTTGCGTCCAGCCGTAGCAGCAACAGCCACTGAAGCTGTTAGTAAAGCTACTGCAGCTGCAGCAGTGACGCCAAGCCAAAGTCCGCGGTGCCCTTTCCTAGGAGTTCTTGGTTCATAATCAGTCGATTCTGCCGGGTTAGCACCCGTTGTTATGGATTCTACGCTGGTTGATTGTGCTGGAACACTTCCTGTTCGTTGCCTTGGATTTTGATCTGGTGCTTGTGGTGGTGTAAGTAGGTTTGTCATGGCAGTCTCTCCTCTGGGAACGTAGCCCATCAGTTGATATACACCAGAGCGCTTACGCTCGGCATCATGAAACGCATGTCACCCTTGACATGCTATGCATGACGTGGCTTGGTATATATATACCATATTTGCCGCAAAAAGTAAAGGGCTTTACATTATATTTAGCGTGTCGTTAGGGTAGAAGTAAATCAGTTAGCACTCGGGTCTTGCGAGTGCCAGCTTTTGTGATAAAATAGAAGTCGTAGTCAAGATTTATAAGAGGAGGAAACATGACAAAAGTTCCTATAAAACCGCTTGGTGAGCGTATCGTCGCCACGCGCGAGGAAGCAGCGGCCAAAACTGCAACAGGGTTGTATCTGCCCGACAACGCCAAAGAAAAATCGCAAATCGCGACAGTCGTTGCTGCCGGCGCGCAAGTCAAAGAAGTAAAAGTAGGTGAACGCATCATAGTCCGCGAATACTCAACAACCGACGTCAAAGTTGACGGCACCGAATATCTAATTGTAAAAGAAGAAGACGTACTAGCTATAGTCGCTTAGCTAGCAACTGTCATCCTGAGCTTGCCGAAGGATCTGCGTAGATTCCTCGACAAGCTCGGAATGACAAGTAGAGATAATTAATGAAAGGAAATCATCAATGGCAAAAAAAGTAATCTACGACGACGAAGCCCGCGCCGCCATCCTGGCCGGCGCTAAAGTCCTGGCCGACGCCGTCAAAACCACCATGGGACCAAAAGGAAGAAACGTCGTCATCGGCAAAAGTTACGGCGGCCCCAGCGTGACGCACGACGGCGTGACCGTGGCCGAGGCGATCGACCTACCCGAAACCGAGGATAACCTGGGCGAAAAAATCGGCGCCGACCTGATCAAACAGGCCGCCAAGAAAATGAACAAGGCCGCCGGCGACGGCACGACCACTGTTACCGTGCTGACTTACGAGATTCTGAAAGAGGCCAACCGTCTGATCGCGGCCGGTCACAACCCGATGGAGCTGCGCAAAGGCGTCGAGAAAGCCGGCGACGAGGTGCTGAAGGCCTTAACCAAAATCGCCGAGCCGATCACCGGCAAGAACGATCGCGTCGCCGAAGTCGCAACAATCTCGGCAGGTGATTCAGAAATCGGCAAACTGATCGCCAATGTCATTGAGAAAATCGGCCGCGACGGCGTCGTCAGCGTCGAAGAAGGTCAGGGCCTGGACATGGAAGCTGAAGTCACCGAAGGCTTCACGTTTGACCGCGGCTACGTTTCAGCCTACATGGCGACCGACACCACCCGCATGGAGGCCATCTACGACAAACCGGCCATCCTGATAACAGATAAGAAAATCTCTTCTGTCCAGGAATTTCTGCCGATTTTGGAAAAGCTAGCCGCCGCTGGTAAGAAAGACGTCGTCCTGATCGCCGACGAAGTCGAAGGCGAAGCGTTGGGCGTTCTGATCCTTAACCGATTGAAAGGCGTCTTTAACACCGTCGCCGTCAAAGCGCCTTCATTTGGTGATAGAAGAAAAGACGTCCTGCGAGACATCGCCATTCTGACCGGCGCGACCGTCATCACCGACGACCAAGGCCTGTCTTTTGAAAATGTTGGTTTAGAAGTTTTGGGTTCGGCAAGAAAAGTCATCGTTGGCAAAGATAACACCACGATAATCGAAGGCGCCGGCGACAAACGAAACGTCAATGAGCGCGTCAAGCAAATCCTGGCCCAGGCCGAAGCCGCCTCCAGCGAATACGACAAAGAACAGATGGAAAAGCGCGCCGCATCGCTCGGCGGCAAAGTCGCTGTCATCAAAGTCGGCGGCACCACCGAAACCGAAATCGAGGAAAAGAAATACCGCGTCGACGACGCCGTGGCCGCCGTCAAAGCCGCGCTCACGAGCGGAATCGTGCCGGGCGGCGGTGCAACTCTGGTCAACCTGGCCGCCGAGATTTCCGGTAAAGACGCTGGCGCCGAAATCTTGCGTAATGCCTTGATGGCGCCGTTCCGTCAGCTGATGCAAAACGCCGGCCTGAACGCCGAAGCCTTGCTGGCTCAGGTCCAAACCGCCGCGGCTGGCCAGGGCGTCGATGTCATGAAATTCACCGGCAAACTGGTCGATTTGAAAAAGTCCGGTATCGTCGACCCGGCCAAAGTCACCCACGAAGCCGTCGCCACCGCTGTTAGCCTGGCCGCGACATCGATCACGATGGGCGCATTGATCGCTGAAATCCCCGAACCAAAATCCGCGCCAATGCCAGACATGGGTGGCATGGGTGGAATGATGTAAACCTTACGTCACAATACGAAAGTGCTATGATTTGCGTGTTGTAGCACTTTTTTTGTTCAACCTCGAAATAAAAACTGGCACGAAAAAGTCAGTGATACTTAAACAAAAATAAATATTGTGTTCAGTCTAAGGAAGGGAAGTTAACAATTCGAACTATTTACCTTGCTGCCCAAAGAAATCAATTTCCTTAATCACATCCAACAGCGCCTGTGCCCGGCGTGTTTCATCAGGAATGCTTTTTGCGGCCATATGCGCGGTCGGCAACAGCGACGCATCATCGGTCGAACGGATGATCAATAGCAACGTGTCAAATTTGTCCTCGGGCGGCAGATTTAGTTTGTTGACCAGTGGGCGCAGCTCATTCAACGCATCATGCTTGATATCGTCCAAACCCGAGCTCAGAGCTGGCGCGGCGGCAGTTGGCGGAGCTCCGACAACCGGGACCGTGACCGGTGGAACAGCCGTAGCTGGAGCCGGCTGTGGCGCGACCGGCATAGGCGGTGGGGCAGCCGCTGGGTCAATAGCTGGTAGCGCAGCATTAGCTGGTGCAGCAGGGAGTGGGGGAGTCGGAGCACTGGGATCGGCCGGCGGGATAGCCTGGCCACCCTGCAAATTCGCTATCATCTGATTTAACTCGTCATCATTGACCGAATTTTGGTTACCACCATCCATCTTGCCCACCTTCCCGCAAAGTTATTTTCTGTTACAATTGTATCATAACCATTTTAAAGTTGTAAAGGAGCGGGGTAAGGATCATGGAAATTTTAGAAGATTTAAACGTAATTAGACAGCGCGATCCCCAGGACGCGCTCGGTGTCATCGCCGAAGCAGCCAATCAAGCCGCATGGGAAGCAGTCCTGGAACAAGTCGGCGATGATGTTTTCGCACCTGGCCAGATAGTCCTGGCCGGCATGGGCGGTTCGGCCTTGGCTGGATCGATAGCCAAAAAGTGGCTCGATTACCAGCACGATCTATCTCAGTCATTCGAAGTAGTTCGCGACTATACTTTGCCGAACTATGTTAACAGCGATACGTTAGTGATCTGCTTCAGCGTCAGCGGCAACACCGAGGAAACACTGGCTGCACTAGAAGACGCCCAGATCAAGGGCGCTCACGTCGCCATCGTCGCCAGTGGCGGCAAACTATTGGAGCACGCCCAGGAGCACAATCTACCATACGTCGAACTGGCAAAGATCAGTCAGCCGCGTTACGGTGTTATCATGCACTTGCGTGCCATAACTAAAATCCTGGCCCAGCACGGCATTACTTTGAACGCTTATGACGAGATCGCCGATTTGGTTGGACCAATCAGCGACATGGTCGCATCGGTTGCCGTCGATGTACCAACTGTCGAAAATCCCGCCAAGCAATTAGCCTTGCAGTGCGCCGGTAAAACGCCGATTGTTTATGCGTCAAGCCTGTTTGCACCATTAGCATATAAATGGAAGATTGGTTTTAACGAAAATGCCAAAAACACCTCTTGGATGGACGAATTCCCAGAGTTCAGCCACAATGAGTTTATGGGTTGGGCATCGCACCCGATCGAAAAGCCATTCGCGATCATTGACCTGCGCTCGCA
Source organism: Candidatus Saccharimonadota bacterium (assembly GCA_009777625.1). Lineage (GTDB taxonomy): Bacteria > Patescibacteriota > Saccharimonadia > Saccharimonadales > Saccharimonadaceae > WRLL01. Next base: position 20,083 of record WRLL01000002.1, on the reverse strand, counting down.
ATTTGACCACCCACGCATCGGCAAAAGATTCGAATTAACAGAGAAGCTGCTCAGCGGCCGCCGGCCAGCCACCCACGAAGTCTGGCTGCGCGGCGACAGTGTGCTGGGCCAGATGCTAACTGGCATCATAATGGCCGATTTCACATCAATTTACCTGGGGATCCTGAACGGCGTTAATCCGACTCCGGTTGAATTGGTTGAGCAGTTGAAGAAAGAATTGGCGTAAAACTCTTAGGCAAGCCAGAAACCCAAGCTTATAACATCTAAGCAAACACTCTGACAGAACTGGGTAAGGCTAGTGAAATTCTTCATCAAGGAATTTGAAGTGTTTGAGGCGAAGCCGAGTTTTCAAATTTCCTGAGAAGAATTTTGCTGGGCTTACGCCACCGTTTTGGCAGCCGTTTGTGTGATGTTATAGGCTTGGGTTTCGGTCAAGTTATAGATTAGATTCTGGGACAAGCCTAGAATGACAACTGTTATTTTGCCAAAACCTTCAGTGCCGTTCGGCTACGTTCAGCGCTGATCTTTTGAACATCCTTTAATTCAACTGTATCGCCAGCCAGATTGACGACCAAATCGATTGGCTGGTCAAAGGTGATTTCTTCTGACTCTGATACTTGGCCGGGAAATTTCGTCGCCCATAATCCGGCCCGCAGAATCTTCTGTAACAGGCTAGAGCCAAACTTCTGATTCGATATGTGGAAAAAGAATTCTTCATCCGAAAAAGTAATGTTTTTATTGGGCCGCAAGATCCCGCGCGCTGCGTTGATTAAGAAAAAACCTAAGGAGTCATCATCATACGCCAGCCCATCGCGCGTAAATGCCGGCGAATCCAGTTCATTGATTTGTCGCGACACCTCGCGTAGGTTTTTTAGTGGCAAACCGGCCGCCGGCGATAAAAACTTCAATTTCTTTCGCCGACCGCGTGCCACTTCTTGATTAAGAAAATCTGTCAGAATAACCGTCGCGCCCAACGTTAAATATGACGATAAAGCGATTGCCTTTTCGCCATTAATTCGCACGTCCAGCGGATAAAAATCATGTCTCGAACCGTTTAGAATACGAACCGGGTTAGTCATTCGACCATTCAAAGCCTGTGATAAATCATTGCCATTACCGAGCGGCAAAACTGCAAAAGTTACATCTGATGATCGAAACGCTGCATCAAAAGACACCTGCGCTGCACCGTCACCACCAGCCGCTACCAATAAATCATCGCTGGTTAACTGTTGTTCAATTAGATCCCGTGCTGCAAAATAGGGCAGGTTATCCAGCGCGATCTCTCTGAAGGTGGCCTGTTGCTGGCTAGCGATTTTTATTAATTCGGGCCGGACTTTCCTGAAATATTCTTCGGCCCGCGTTGAATTGGGCGCGAAAACCACGACTAAACGATTGAATTTGATCATTGCTCTATTGTACAACAATAAGAGATAAGCGAAAAGCTAAAGTTACTGGGTCTGTGCTGGATTCGTTGTAATCAAATCCTGCTCAGTCTGAGACGCGATAATTTGAATCAGCACGTGGTTTTGCCCGGCAAAGAATAGCCCTTGACCGACCGGGAAGTTGGCCAACCGTTTTAGTTCTTCCTCTGTTAGCTTAAACACTTGGCCAAGAACGTCGATAGCGCTAGGCGACTGTTTCAACAAAATCTGCATTGACGAGTTCGCCACAATCGCTCGGCCCATCTGCGAATTCATGAAGTCCTCGACGTCCTGGGTCACAGTTGTCAGACCCAGGTAATACTTTCGCGCCCGCTTGGCCAACGAAAACATAAAGTTCGCGCTGTCCGGATATTTCATCAGTTGCCAGGCCTCGTCGACGATTAGCATGCGCTTTCTTTTGTCTGTGCGGACCTTGTTCCAGATATGTGAAAGGACGATATACATCGCTACTGGCCGCAGTTCGTCCTCCAAATCACGAATATTAAAGACAACCATGTGATTATTGATTTCAACATTCGATTGCTGCGAAAAGATTCCGGCAAAAGTTCCAGTGGTATATTGCCGCAACCGCTGCGCCAACTCTGGCCCATTACCGCTCATATGCAGCAAAGTATCATACAGATCAGCCATCACCGGCGGCGGCGAATTGTGCGTCAGCGGATCGGAAGTAATACCCACGCGCGCATAGGTATCAATCAGCGCCTGGTCCAGATCAGCTTCTTCGCCTGGGCTAAGGATACTGACCATCGAGCCATCAGCCGCAACTTGGCTGGTGCCCAGCATTTGGCGCAATAATCCATGTAGAGTCACCAGGTTGGCGCGTAATGCATCGGCACTTTCGCCGTCATCACTGTCAACCACCTGAGGCAAATCGAACGGGTTAATTCGCGTGTCACTGTTCAAACTGAGGTGGATATATGCGCCACCAACTGCATCGCTAAGTTTCTGATACTCGTTTTCCGGGTCGATAATTAAAATGTCGGCGCCCATCATCATTGACCGCAGCGCCTCTAGCTTGACGGTGAAAGATTTACCAGCACCGGATTTAGCAAAGACTGCCATATTAGCATTCTCTAGAGAAAAGCGATCAAAAATCACTAAGCCGTTGTTATGCATGTTAACACCATACAAAATCCCATTATCCTGCGTCAGATCGGCGCTGGTAAAAGGGAAGGAGGTCGAAACCGCACCCGTGTCCATGTTGCGTCGAATTTGCAGCTGATCAGAAAACTGTGGCACAATCGAATTCAGTCCTTGCTCCTGTTGGCTCGAGGCGACCTTGGTTAGGACCATTTGTTGGCCCAGAACAGTTTCGACTTTGTGCGTCACATAATCCAGTTCGTCCTGGCTTTCACCGTACAGCGTAAAATACAAACCAAAGCGGAAAAATTTCTCGGCACCAATCTGCAATTTATCACGTAGTTCTTCGGCATCTTGGTAGGCTGCCTCCAGACCTGGGTCGCGAACTTTGCCGTGCTCGGCGTTGACCGACATTGAGGCTTCTAGCTGAGTGACTTTCTTCCTCAGGTTATTCATGACAACCTGTGAATCAACCGGATAAATGAACATACTGACATCAATCACTTCGTCAAGGTTGATAATAGAGCTCAACCAGCCGGTATAAATAGTCCGCGGATAACCATAAGCATACAGAGTTCGACACCAACGCGTCCCCATCATGAAATAACCCGATTTGAATTCTAGGCTGGCTGGTGCAATCAGGTCGCGCAGAGTAGTAATGCCTTTTTGGAATTCGGCGGCGACCTCGGCAGCCTCGCGAGCTTGTTGTTGGGCCGCTATATCGACTTCGGTTTTCTTCTTTCTCGCCATTTAAACGCCTCCTACAGGTTGGCTCGGTGCTGGGCCTTGGCCTTTTTGCACCACCGTGCCAGTGAATTGCTTAAAGTCACCTATGGGCTGTCGCAGAGCTGTATCAGGATTGTAAATATTGTAGTACAGCTCACCCAGCTCGCGCGTATCCAGCCGCACGGCACGAATGCCGACCTGCGCTAAACCATCTATTACAGCGTTAACGCGGCGCTGGATTTCGTCCTTGGCGCGCTCGTATTGATCGGCCGGTACTTTGATATGCTGATGATTTTTGGTCGGCGCAAATAATTGCGTCAGAGGAAACTTACCGCTGGTACTGTCGCCAACCCTTTGGCTGCCTTCGCCGATTGAATAGGGGACCACGATAAAGAAACTCTTGTCCATAATGTTGGCTTCTTGGCTCAAGGCGTCGATAAATTGAATATAATCGTCCATCAATACGCCAAGCAGCATGTTGTCCTGACTAACCCGCAATTGCTCTAGCTTGTCAAGGTACGGCCCGATATCAACCCTTTGCGACCGAATATAAATCTGAATCGGAAAGGTCAATGAGTTCAAGAAGTCCTGGTATGACATTTCGATACTGTCGCGCTCGCGGCCGCTCATCAGATCAAAGTTGATCGATTGCGCTGCTACCACAGCCCGAAATGTACCGTCGCCCATGATGACCATTTTGTCGCGTAGCTCTTCGAAAACCAATGTATTTTGCGTCGAGTTTGGGTTCTTTGGACTGGCCGGGGTTGGCTTGCCACCTGATGCAACAGGAGCAGGGGCCGGCATGGCGGCTGGTGCTGGGTTGATCGGTTGTTGATTTGGTTGCATGCTTCCCACCCTTGTTCAATGAAGTGAAACCGTCGTTTCGTTATTACCATCATCGCCGCCAAGGTCGATAATTCCTTCGTCCTCTGGCGCGCTGGCTGACTCTATTGTAGCAGATTCCGCTTCGACTGGCGAGAGCGGCAGTGGGGTCGGCTCTTCTGGTTCGATCGCCGTGGGTATTACCGGTACGGCTGGCTGTCTGGGTGGGACAGGTGATGTACTGGATGGAGTCGGAGTCGAATGAGAACTCGATCCAAAAACACCGCCTAGAGGTTGAATAACCCTTTGTTGCATAGATGGCTGATTCGACACTGGCATACCAGCTGCAGCCTGTTTCAGCAGGGCCTCGGCGCTAGCCTCGTCGACTTCACTGATATTGCTGGTTGGCTGCGAGACGGCCATGGCTTGAACGCTAGCGTACGGCGAAGCAGTAACAGGTGCAGCTGGTGGAGTTGGCACAACAGCTGGTTCACTGGTTGCAACCGGCGTAGAAGAAGTCGACGGAACTGCCATCTGTGGCACCGAAGGGGAAGGCGCGTCATTTTGCATACGTATCACCGCCGCCTGACGAACCTGCTGATTAGACTGACTTAACATATTGTCAATCGACTGGGATAATGAATCGGCCCCCTCTAATATATCTACTGTTGTCGAAGCTTCAGCTGCCAAATCATCGGCCAGAATTGTCGTGTTAATCGGCGCACCAACACCGCGCGTTGCCCAGCCCTGCGTGTCCGACACATCAGCCAGAAATGACAGGCGCCGGGCTGCTTCTTCGCCGCCGAATTCCTTGATCCGCGGTTCGTCGTCGACAATCGGGTTGCTGATCTCGATCAGACTGTCTTGACCATCCGGATCCCAAAGTCGAACATGCGGCGAAAAGTAAAACTTTATCAACGCCGCCAGATAAGTCTCCATAGGCTGATCCTTGCGAAGAGGCAACGCCAAAACTGCAAACACAATTATAACTGGCGAGGGAATAAACGCTAATATAATCGCCATCTGCCCTAAAAAGAAAGCCATAGCGCCCGCCGCAAAAGCAATCATCAAATAAACAAACTGCCGAAAGCTAAATGGGCCAAGCAGTTTGTCTTCGGCTTCGACATCTTGGGGAACTTTGTGTTCGGCTATTTTTTACTCCTAAACTGGCGGTGCTGAATATTGGACCGCCCCATTCCTTTTTCGCCGGGCAAAATAAAATCTGCCCACGTTTACATTTTATCACAGAAAAAACATTAGCACTCGAAACAAAATGAACAAGATTCATTTTGTTCTCTCGTTGCTGCGTTTTAACATAAGTTTTTTACTTTTTCACCCCTTGTCAAAAATCATGAGAAAGGGTTATAATAATTGGTAAGTTATGACCACCACGCCGCAGGACCCCGCCTTCGCTTTGCCAAAAGCCTTGTTAAAGGATCGGCAAGTTTTTTTCGCCGGCGCCGCCACTCGAACGATCGACGAAGAACCAACGCCCACGATTTCTTTAAGAAGCACTGTCAAGACGTTCGGTTTTGGCGACACGGTTTTTCAGGCACTGGACGGAATTGATCTGGAAATCCAGCGCGGCGAATTCGTCGCTATCATGGGGCCAAGTGGCTGTGGAAAAACTACCTTACTGAACATCTTAGGTTTGTTGGACAAGCCATCGGCCGGTGAATATTTCCTGAATAGCAAGAGTGTCGCCAAATTGTCCGCCGCCCGAAAGGCTCGCATCCGTGGCCGCGAAGTCGGCTTTATTTTCCAGAATTTCAATCTGATTCCGACGTTGAACGTGCTGGATAATGTGGCTTTGCCGTTGACTTATCAGCGAGGATTGAAATTTAATAATCTCGAAAAGGCCTCGAAAATTCTTAAGACTTTTGATCTGCAAAACCGCGAATATTATTTGCCGAATCAACTATCCGGCGGTCAAACTCAGCGCGTCGCCATTGCGCGAGCCTTGATCAACAATCCGTCGATAATCCTAGCAGACGAACCGACCGGCAACCTCGACAGCAAAAATTCCGAGATCATTATGGACGAACTAACGCGCCTGCACCGCGCCGGCAACACGATCCTGATGGTGACGCACAATCCTGATCTGTTATCGTACGCCAGCCGCGTCATCCACATGAAGGACGGCCAGATTGATCGCGACATCGAACTGACCGACACGGCCGCGTATAAGGCCACAACCAGCTTCATTTCCCAGAGGAAAAAACAGCGTTCGCGCCGTTTCCGCAACGGTCGCCTGCGTCGCCAAAAAGAGGGGGAGAAGAAGTAATGCTGAGCTACCGCCTGGCTCACGCCAGCCTAAAAAGCCATCGCCTGCGCACGGTGTTGACCAGCCTGGGCGTCATGATCGGCGTTTTCATCATTTCGCTGATCTTGATCGTCAGCCGAGGGTTGCACCAGAGTATCACCGACCAAGTCTCGGCATTATCTGATAACATCGTCGTCGTCCGCGGCAGTAGTAACGACGCCAGCGGCCTAGAAGCTTTCAGTCCGCTAACAGCGGCACCGATTTCGTCCTTGACCGACCGCGACGTCGTCAGCATCAGCGGGTTAAAAGAGGTTGAAGCGGTTGCACCGATGATGTTCCTGGGCGGTCAAATCAAGGGTTCAGAAGGCGATTACCAGCATGTTACCACTGTCGCGACCAGCGATAATTTTCCAAATATTTTCGATCTAAAGCTAGCATCAGGCAATTGGTTCGAGGCCGACGAAACGGCCAAGCAGTGGGTGATTTTGGGCGACAAATTAGCCCGCGGTCTGCTTGGCACCACCGACGCCAGCGGCCAAATTATCGAGGTAAAGGGGCAGAACTTCACCGTCATCGGCGTCCTGAAGCGCGTTGATCGACCAATTTCGCTGGCTGGTGTCGATATCGACAAAGCCGCCTTTATTTCTTTAAAGAACGGACTAATGTTTAGTGGTGGTGTTAATCAGATCGGGCAAATCGCTGTGCGCGCTAAATCGGCCGATAATTTGCCAGCCTTAGAAAAAAGCATTTTGAGCGTCTTAGATAAAAACCACCTCGACCACAACGAATACTCTGTGCGAGCTGGGCGCGACGCTGTTGGGGCCCTGAGCAGCTGGCTCAACACCATCACGACCGCAGCGCTGATCTTTGCCGGCGTGTCGTTGGTCGTCGGCGGCATCGGCATTATGAACATCATGCTGGTCAGCGTCACCGAACGCATCCGCGAAATCGGCATCCGAAAGGCCGTCGGGGCAACGCGGCGCCATATCCTGAGCCAGTTCTTAATTGAGGCGTTACTGATTACGCTGTACGGCGGCGTGACTGGTTTGGCGCTGGCTTATGGGACTGCCTATCTGATTACGCTGCAATTTTCGCTGCCGCTGGTTTATGATTGGTGGATTTTCGCAGTTGGTTTGGGCGTGCCGCTGTCTGTTGGATTGTTGTTTGGCCTCTGGCCGGCGGCTCGGGCTGCGCGACAGGATCCGATTGTTGCTTTGAAACATTTAGCTTGAACCACTTTCGTTTCCTGACCCACTCACCAGATAAATCAAATGAGGGGCGTCCCGCTTGATCCGTAATCTAATTATTAATCGATTAGATCCTGAAATAAATTCAGGATGACAAAGACGAAAGTTTAATGTGATTAGCTGCTTTACCTTTAAACTTGATTGTGGTCGCAAACAAATTATTTTCACTCAGAGCGGAAATCTTGTACAGATTATTCTTATGTACATCGTCCAGCTCACTGTCGATATCGTCTAGAATGACGAAAACTTCCTGGTTAGTAGCGCGCAAAATCTCAATCTGTCGCGCCAAAATCGCAAAGATTATCGTCCGATTTTCGCCGCGACTGGCGGCGGTTTTGGCCAGCTTCTTGTTCAGTAAGAATTTCACGTCGTCTTTTTGGGCGCCGATCGGTGTGGCTTGGTAAGACTTTTGATTGCTTAATTCATTCATAATCTCACGCCGATCCAACGGTCCGCCAGCCATGAATTTCAGATTAATCACGTCGTTTTTACCGGCAATTTCGGCATATTTTTCTGTCAAATTCTCATTTATTTGCTTCACGACATCGCGACGCGCCTGAGAAATCTTTTCACTTAAATCAGAAAACTGCAAGTCCCAAACGAATAATTCGTCGGCCGAAGCTTCTTTTTTTAATAAGTTATTCCGCTGACGTAAAATCCGTTCGAATTTGTTTAAGTTCGTCTGATGCTCGGGAATTAATTCCGTGATAAAACGATCAAAGAATTGTCGCCGCCGGGCAGGGGAGCCGTAAAGGAGTTGTAAATCATTTGGCTCAAACAACACGATTGGTTTTTTCATTTTGGCAGGCAGGCGCGCGAAAATTTTACCGCCAGTTTCAAAGCTTTTCTTGAGATTTCCTTGATCGTTTAAGAATTTCACAGTTCGTTTTTCGCCGCCATCTAATGTTAAGTCAATCCGCCACCATTCGGCTGGTTTATCACCAACAGTTTGTAAAATCTCGGCGAAATTCGACCGCCAGCTTTTGCCACTCAGTGCTAAATAAATTGCTTCGATCAGGGAAGTCTTGCCGCTGCCGTTCGGGCCAGTTATCACTGTTACGCCTTGATTAAAATCCACTACGTAATCGTCATGGACGCGGAAATTTTGCACACGGAGGTTTGAGATCATAAACCCATCTTAGCATTTTTAAGATTTAACAGGCATAACAATATGCTTGTAATCGTCATTTTCACCGGTAAGTAACACCGGCGCCAACTTGCCAGAGAAATGCAGGTTGACCTTGTCATCGCCAATCGCATTCAACGCATCCAGCAGGAATTTCGAATTCAACGTCACTACGCCGTCACCCTTAACTTCGGCGTCGATGGTTGAATTATTTTCGCCAATCTGTGAAGTGATCGACTCGACGCTTAATTCCTGGCCGGCTTGCTTGGTTTTCAGGACGATCGAGCCGGCTGATTCGCGGGCGAACAGCTCGGCAACTTTAACGATGCGGATAAATTCATTTCGATCAACCGTAGCCGAAAATTCAGTTTTGGTCGGGATCAGCTGGCGATAGTCAATAAAACGGCCGTCGATCAGGCGCGAAGTGATCGTGATGTCGCCGATCATAAAGCTGATCTGTTCGTCGTCCAGTTCGATGCGGACTTTTTCGTCGCCATTTAGGACTCTCAAAACGTCACTTAAAGTACTGGCTGGTACGATGACAGAGATATCGCTTTTTTCGTCCATGACCTTTTTCTCAGCCAAACGATAGCCATCGGTCGCTGCAAAGTAGATAACACCATCCAAACTATAAACATAAACACCTGTCAAGATCGGGCGAGTCGTGTCGCTACTGGCTACGATTATGGTTTTGGAAATGGCTTCCTTTAAGGATTCGGCGTCAATCGTAAATTTATTGGCCGGCTTAACCTCTGGTAACTCAGGAAAATCGTCAGCCAGCGCCGCGTTTATGGTTGATTTGTAACCACCGGCGCTGATCTTGACTTTGCCGCCGTCGGTTTCCAGATTAACGTTACTGTGCGGCAAATTATTGACGAAGTCGGTAATTAAACGTGCTGGAATTGTTATGGCGCCGTCATTTTCGACTTTGGCGCCGATGGTTTCAGTGATCGAGACTTCCATGTTGGTGGCGGCAATGATTAGTCGACCATTGTCGGTTCTGAATAAAATATTGGCCAAGATCGGCAAGCTGGCTCGTGTTGTTGCGATCCGTCCTACGATATTCAAGGCTCGATTCAAGTTTTCTTGTGTAACTATGATTTTCATTTATGTCCTTTCTTATTATATAAATAATAGTCATCATAATAAGCATTGTGGAAATTGTGGAAATTTTCTTGTTTATAAGATGATAATTGGCAAGAATCGACTGTGAATTCGGGCTGTGGAAGACCTAGGAAAATTTGTGAATAACTTTGACTTTTCCACGCGTTCCTAGACCTTAAGAAAAATTCACTAAAATTCTGTGGAAAGCTGAACACATTTTTTACGACAGTCTTTCCATAGCTTTTCAACAACTTTTCCACAGAAATTATTAGTTCGAAATTAGGCATAAATCACCTCCCGAATTTCAGCGACTTTTTCGCGGATCGTGATGTCCAATTTAATCTCGCGGTCGATTTTCTCGATTGAGTGAAGCGCCGTGGTATGATCTTTCCGCCCTAGTTCATTGGCGATTTTTGGATAGCTCATATGCAGTTCCGACCGCAACAAATACATGGCGATTTGGCGCGGCAAAACGATATATTTATCGCGAGCCGGCGAACAAATGTCGGCCGGTTTCAGCTCGAAATATCGGGCGGTTTTCTCAATAATTTGCCGGGCTGTAATATGTTTCGGTCGGGCCGTTCGTGAATTAGCTAACAGTTCAGCGGCGAATTCCGGCGTCGGCTCGATGCCGCGCATCTCAGCGTTAGCCAGGATGTAATTCAATGAACCCTCCAGCTCGCGCACGTTGGTTTTAATGTTCTCTGCTAAATATTCAGCTGTCTCGCGCGGCAACTGCACCGACGAATGAGCGGCTTTTAACTCGATAATTGCCACACGTGTTTCGTAGTCCGGCAAATTAACATCGATCGCCATACCCATTAGCAGGCGACTTTTTAATCGATCGGTCAAGGTTGGAATGTTGGCCGGTGGTCGATCGGCGGCGATAATGATTTGCTTACTTGCTTGATGTAGGGCGTTAAAGGTGTTGAAAAACGCCTCCTGATTCTTTTCTTTACCCGCGATAAATTGCATATCATCGATTATCAGCGCATCGATATCACGATACTTTCGCGTAAATTCGTCAACTGTCTTGCTGCGTAAATGATGAATGAAATCATTAACAAATTCCTCAGTCGAAGCATAAAGCACGCGTTTCGCTGGCCATTGACCAGTGATTTTATTGCCAATCGCCTGGATCAAATGAGTTTTTCCTAGGCCCACACCGCCGTAAATAAAGATCGGATTATACTTCTCGCCGGGATGTTCGGCAACTGCGCCGGCCGCTGCATAGGCCAAATCATTACAGCTGCCGACGATGAAATTGTCGAACGTAAAGCGGGAATTTAAGCGTGATTCGAATTTGGCCGGCGTACTTCCAGATGATTTTTTCGATGTTTCAACTACCATGACATCTTCGTTGTGTTCGCGCCGTTTGGTCGAGCTGGTGATAAATTCCAGCTGCGGTCGCGTCAACCCATGCTTTTTTAAAATATCATTTATAAGTGGTGCAAATTTTTTCTCAAATTGAGTTTTCGCAAAGATATTATTAACTTCGATCAGTAATTTGTCGTTGTTAAAGGAAATCAGCTTAGTCGGCAGCCAGAAAGTCCTAAAGCTCTGCGGCGTGCATATCAACTCAACTTCGCCCAAGACCGATTGCCACAGTGCGTTGCTGGACAATCCGATATCAGCCACGCCAGTTTGCGTCTCCAGATTCACCTCGCTGATATTACCCTCATTCATTGCTAAGTAGTTTACCATAGGTCGCGAGTTTTCCACAAGCTTAAGGTCGTTATGATTCTGGCTGTGTAAAAGTTCGTATACTGAAAGGAAATTGATAAATAAATGGTAAATATTATCTGTTATTTCATTATTCTAAAGAGGATATCCTGTGGAAAACTTCTCCTAAGATTCTTATTCTTAACTTATATAAAGAGTTCAATCAGGACATAAATTTGCCAAAACCTGCATCTTGTGCTAAACTTCTCTCATGCCAAAGAGAACTCATCAACCAAAGACCCGCCGTCGCGCCCGCGTGCACGGTTTTCGTGCTCGTATGTCAACCAAAGTCGGCCGAGCCGTTATGAAACGCCGTCGCAATAAACAGCGCCGCCAACTGTCGGTTTAAGAGAAAAAGAAAAGCTCGCCCAAAACGGGCGTTTTTCTTTTTCTATACTTAACTTTTCCTGTCACTGCCAGACTTATTTCGGAATCTAATGAACAATTATTAATTGATTGGATCCTGAAACAAATTCAGGATGACATGCAGGATGACATGTTATTATGTTCTCATGATTGCCCAAAAATTCCGCTTTCACGGTCACGCCAGTCTAAAATACGTTTTTTCGCGTGGCCAACAAAGTCGCAGCAAATTCTTTTCAATCAAATGGACAACCAATCCGCGTCGCCGAAACCCACGCTTAGCCGTCGTTGTCAGCAAAAAAGTCTTTAAATCGGCTGTCAAACGCAACCGCATCCGCCGCCGTGTATACGAAATCGTGCGACCTTTTTTAACCGACACGCCAGCCATCGACGTTGTTATCAGTGTTTACGCTGCCGAAGTTCTCGATGCGTCGCACGACGAACTGACAATCCAGCTCTTGCCACTTCTTCACAAAGCTAGCCTAAAATCACGTCGTTAAATATGTTGACCAAAACACAACATTAGCCTTCCAATAGTAAATCTGTTAAAATAGCCAGCATGAACATTTTTGACAGACTTTTAACGCAGCCAATTTTAAACTTGCTATCGATGATTTACAACTTCGTCGGCGATTTTGGTGTTGCGATCATAATTTTAACGATAATTGTGCGATTCATGCTTTGGCCATTGGTAAAGAAACAGCTTCATCAGACAAAGTTAATGCGCAAAATCCAGCCCGAACTAAAAAAGATTAAAAAACAGGCCAAAGGCAATCGCATGCTCGAAAGCCAGTTGATGATGGAACTGTATAAAGAAAAAGGCGTCAAGCCATTTGGTTCAATCCTTGTATTACTGTTACAGTTGCCAATTTTCTTTGCAATTTTTCGTGTCATCCAGATCTTCTCCGAGAAATATCAAGAACTGCATCACGTCGATCCGAGCCAATTTATTTATCCTTTCCTAGAGAACTTTGGCCGGATTCCTGAACTACTAGCCAACAGTACAACACACTTGTTCGGCATTATTGATCTGACCAAGACCGCCAATGGCTACGCGCCGGCGCTGATCATCGCTGCCCTGGCCGCCGCCTTCCAGTTCTGGCAGAGCAAGCAAATCATGCCACAGCCAACTGAAAAGAAAAAATTGCGCGACATGTTCAAAGAAGCCAGCACTGGCAAAGAGGTTGACCAAACCGAAATGATGGCGGCCACGACCAGTAAAATGATTTATTTCTTCCCGATATTCACCTTCTTTATCGGTATGATGTTGCCGGCTGCTGTTATGCTGTATTACGCCACAACTAGCGCTGTAGCTGTCATTCAACAACACTACTTACTAAACAAGGATGAGGAAGAGTTGGAAGAAATCGCTAACGAGCCTGCGAAAAAGTCCACGAAGTCTAAAACCACCAAATCCGCCCGCGAGAAAAACGCCCGCGAAGCCGAAATTGTTACTATGAAACCTTCTCAAAACAAAAAATCTGCCAAGAATGAAAAGCCAACCTCCAGCGGCGGCCAGACCGTCGTCAGGCGGATAAAGGCTAAGTAAGGAGGTCTCCATGGACAGAGAAGAATCAATCAGTTTCGCCAAAAAATACGTTGAGGACATATTGTCGTTCTTTGGCATCAACGTCGATGTTTACGCCACGGCCGACGAGGACGTTATAGAGCTAAGCGTGCCGAACACCTACCTGTCGAATCTGTTGATCGGACGGAATGGTGACACATTGCGCAGCCTGCAGTTTTTGGTGCGTTCGACCTTGATCCAAAAAAACGCTGAGTTGCAGCGCATTAATCTCGACGTTGCCGATTACAAAAAACGCCACAACGATCGCATCGCCGAACAGGCCGAACAGTGGGCCAAGCAGGTTATTGAAACTGGCGAGTCGATGGATCTACGACCAATGAATCCAGCCGAACGCCGCGTAGTGCACAAAGTCCTGGCTGACTATTCACAACTTTCCAGCGAATCAGAAGGCGAAGGACGCGACCGGCATATTGTGCTGAAGAAAATCGCAGAATAAGTTACAATCCTTGACTCTCGGTTTCCTTACGTGCGGTCTGCTTGTCGCGAAACACAATCTTGTTATATGTAACGTAGTTCCAAATCAAACTTGGCACTGACGCAATAATCTTTGCGATGTTGTCAAAAGCCACATCAGGCAGGCCAAAGTGTGGCACGAACTCTTTGATAAACCAAATGAAACCAGTCTGAATCACCCAAATCCCGATGATCGTGAACAGGAAAAACAATGTAACCTCACGCACGTAATTCTTGCCGGTACTCTTGAATGTCCATTTTTTATTTAGGAAGAAGCTCGACATCATTGCAATACCAGTTGAAATAATATTTGCGATTGGCAGAGGTACAAACAACCGAAAGACGTTCATCAGGCCGAAATCCAAAACCGTATTAAAGATGCCGACCAGCACAAATCGCCACTTTTTACTACTCGTCAAGTTTTTTGCTTTGTTCACTTTTACTACCTTTGCTGGCCACTTTTGCCTTATGGAATTCTTCGACCAGATAAAGAGGCCGCTGCTTGGTTTCGATAAAAATCCGGCCAATGTATTCACCAATCACGCCCAACGCGATCATCTGCACACCGCCGAGGAACAGCACGATGATAATCAAAGTATTAAATCCGCCCGTGCGCGGCAAGCCCATCGCGGCCTGTATCAAAATCACGATGATATAAATAAAAGCTGCCAGCGATGTCATCAGGCCAAACAGCGACACAAACCGCAACGGAATTGTGGAAAAGCTGGTAAAGCCGTCAATTGCCAAATCCCACAGCGAATTAACAGGGCTGAGGGGGTTGAAATTCCATTTGCTGTCGCCGCCGCCGGCGCGCTCGCCTTGGTCGAAAGTAATCTCCTTCTTTTCAAAGCCAACCCAGGAAAAAATAGCTTTGTTTTGCCTGGATGCCTCTCGAAACTCGCGCAGAGCCAACACGACTTTGCGACTAAACAGACGAAAATCACCGGTATCAATCTGAATTTGTGCTCGCGACATTTTTTGCAGAGTTCGATAGTACAGCTTGGACGTAGATTTCTTTAGTAAACCCCTGTCAGTTTTATTGCGTCGTGCGTAGACATCATCGTAGCCTTTTTCCCACCACTTGATCATTTCTGGAACTAGCTCGGGCGGCTCTTGGCCATCGGCATCCATAATAACCACCGCATCGCCAGCGGCATGATCTAGCCCTGCGGCCACGGCAATTTCCTTACCAAAATTACGCGAAAAGTTCAGATAAGAAATTCGCGGATTTTTCTTGGATTCTTGCTGCAGGATCGAAAGTGTCTTGTCTTTAGAGCCATCATTAATAAACAGAAACTCAAATTCATAACCACGACAGTTCCTGACCAGGTTGTCAAGACGTTTGAACAAAAACGGCAAAGATTTCTCTTCGTTCCAGGCTGGGATGATGATCGTGATCAACTTCATATCCAACATTCTATCACGAATCAACCTAGGCGGAAAAACTTCTTCAGCCTTTGTACCTGTCTAAAAGGCAATTTAGGATTGATTAGTTTATCGATTTCATTTAGACGTTTGCGCCGCACTGCCTTATCAGGAAATCCATCTCGAAACTGACGCATAATTCGTCGTCGTTCACGCAAAGAATGCGGCAAAAGGCGTATCGATCGACCAATTCCTTTCAGGGCCGCCCAGCCTTCACCGCGGGTCAATTTAAATCCAAAGAACAACATGTAGGCCAAGAGAAATCGCCAATTAACCGACCAATACATTTCGCGTGGCACGTTTTTCCACATGACGACTGGCAAGTTGGCGAAAACTTGCCGCGTCTTGAACGCGCTCGACGAACTGACGCCACCACGGTGCAAAACTACGGCCGATTGTTCGTAATAAAACTTCTTCCCCAATAATTGTCCGCGCCACGAAATATCGACATCTTCGTTGTAGGCAAAAAACTTTTCGTCGAACATCCCGACAGTGCGAAAGAAGTCAGTCTTATAAAGCGTCGCGCCACCAGTCGCGCCGAATACCCAACCTGATTTCGATGCCTTCTCGACCGGCAAGCCTTCGTCGCGCTGCTCTGGCACGCCCCATCCCGTATAGATATCCCCGGTGTTTACAACCTTTTCACCTTTTTCGTCCAGCATCAAACCGGTTGCTGCGTCGGCGCCAGTTTTCTTTACGGCCGTCACCAAATTCTTAAGCCAAGTCTTTTCGACTGTTGCATCAGGATTCAACAACACCGCCGCATCGAAATTATTCTTTAGTGCATAAGAAATCCCGATATTTACACCACCTGTAAAGCCAGTGTTAATTGGCTGAACGTCAAGCGTCACGGTCTTCGGGAAATCTGGAATGATCTTCTTCAATGCTACAATCTGCTTTTTCTGATCGCGATCGCTGTTTTCAACGATATAAACTTCGAAATTTTTGTAAGTCGATTTGGCCAGCGATTCCAGACACTCGGCTGTATCGCGCCAGGCGTTGTAATTTAGAATCACAATCAGGACTTTCATCTTAACCATATTAGCACATTGTGTTAAAATATATGTCAAAGTAAGGAGGATTTCATGAAATATTTAGTTACTGGCGGAGCAGGATTTATCGGCAGCAACTTTGTGCATTTGCTATTGTCCAGGCAATCTGATGCGCATGCAACAATAACTGTTACTGTGCTCGACAAAATGGGCTACGCCGCCAATCGCGCTAATCTAGATGGTCTGGATAAAACCCGATTCGAATTAGTGGAAGGCGACATTTGCGATGCGGAATTGGTCGAAAAACTAGTCAAGGACGCCGACATCATCGTCCACTTCGCCGCCGAGAGCCACAACGACAATTCACTGATGAATCCGCGGCCATTCCTAGACAGCAACATTATCGGTACTTATACTCTGATCGAAGCGGCGCGTAAATTCGACAAACGCTATCATCACATATCGACAGACGAGGTTTATGGCGATCTGCCGCTGAATACGCCGGAGAAATTTACAGAGGGAACTCCTTATAATCCGTCGTCACCTTATTCCGCTACCAAGGCCGGATCAGATATGTTGGTGCGTGCCTGGGTGCGGTCATTCGGTCTACGTGCCACGATTTCCAACTGCAGCAACAACTACGGTCCGCGCCAGCACGTCGAGAAATTTATCCCGCGGCAAATCACGGAAATTTTGGAAGGCCGTCGTCCGCGGCTCTACGGCGCTGGCGAAAACGTACGTGATTGGATTCATGTTGACGATCACAACTCGGCTGTCCTTACTATTATCGAAAAAGGAAAAATCGGCCAAACTTATCTGATTGGTGCTAATGGCGAAGAAGATAACTTGACTGTCGTACGGGATATTTTGCGAATGATGGGCAAGGACGAAAATGATTTTGAACATGTCACCGACAGGGCTGGCCATGATTTGCGTTACGCTATTGACGCGACGAAATTGCGAACCGAACTGGGCTGGCAGCCTAAATACACTAATTTTGAAGAAGGATTGCAAGCGACGATTGACTGGTATCAGAAAAATGAAAACTGGTGGAGACCGCAGAAAACTGCAACCGAGGAAAAATATAAGAAAACCGGGCAGTAAATGAAAGTTGTCGAGATGAATTTCTGTCGCCGATGCGGTGCAGGGCTTGAGCAAATTGCTGAGCGGGCTTACCGTTGTGAAAATAACCATACGTTATACGTCAACCCATCGCCAGCCGTCGGTGTTTTCTTGCTGGCGTCGGACAACCGAGTTTGGTTGGCAGTGCGTGGCATAGAACCAAATATTGGGATGTTGGATTCGCCCGGCGGTTTTGTCGATATTAGTGAGACTTCCGAGGACGCGGCGATTCGTGAACTTCAGGAAGAACTAGGGCTGGAACCAGGCGACTACGAACCTTTGACATATCTGACTAGCGGTTATAGTTGTAGCAACGAATATGACGGCGAGATCGAACCCATCCTTAGCGCCTTCTTCTATTCCCGGCTCTTGACCGATCGCCAATTACAGCCGGCCGACGATGTTGCCGACATTCGCCTGTTTTCAATTGACGAGATTAACATGGACCAGATTCATGCTGAGGATGTGCGATTTGGGCTAGAAAAATTACGAGAGATGATTATGAAAGCAAACGTGTTAGAATAGCTTCAAAGATAAGGAGGTGTGCAAGTGGCAGATTTCGAATTCGACAAAAAGTTAACAGCCAAAAAGGTCAAAGAAATTCCCGGCATCATAGAATTCGACCTGACGGTGTTGGGCGATAATCGCGGCTGGTTCAAGGAAAACTGGCAACGAGAGAAGATGGTAGCCATAGGCTTGCCTGATTTCAAACCGGTGCAAAACAATTTTTCTTTTAACAATAAAACCGGTGCGACTCGTGGTCTACATGCAGAGCCGTGGGATAAGTTTATCACCATTGGTTCGGGAAAAATTTTCGGTGCATGGGTCGATATTCGCGAGGGTTCGCCGACATTCGGTAAGACTTACACTACAATTCTTGACCCGGGTAAAGCAATTTTTATTCCACGCGGTGTGGCAAATGGCTATCAAACTCTTACTGACAATGTAGTTTATACTTATCTAGTAAATGACCATTGGTCGCCAAACGCCGAGTACTCTTTTGTTAACGCAGCCGATCCTGCCCTGAAAATAAAATGGCCGATTCCGTTGAACGACGCGAAGGTGGAAATGAGCGAGAAAGATAAAAATCATCCACCACTAAAAGACGCGATTAAGATTAAGTCAAAGAAAGTCATGATCACTGGCGCCAATGGCCAATTAGGTAGCGAGCTGAAGAAACTTTACCCCGCCGCAGTTTGTGTCGACCGTGACGAATTTGATATCACTGACTGGTCGCAGTTCGCCAATTACAACTGGCGCGAATTTGATTTGATCTTGAATGCTGCAGTTTACGCCAACGTTGATGGCGCCGAAACCGATGAAGGCCGGCACGCGGCCTGGGCGGTTAATGTTGCGGCAGTGAAAAACTTAACAAAAATCTCTGCCGAACACAATATCACCCTGGTCCACGTCTCATCAGACTACGTTTTCGACGGCAAGAAAGAAGTCCACGACGAGTATGAGGGCTACGCACCGCTCGGAGTCTACGCGCAAACCAAGGCCGCCAGCGATGAAATTGTTTCCGTCCTCAACAAGTTTTACATCCTGCGAACATCGTGGTTGATCGGCAACGGCAAAAACTTCGTCCGAACTATGGCAGGATTGGCGGAAAAAGGCGTCCAGCCCAAAGTCGTCAACGACCAAATCGGCCGGCTTACTTTTGCCGATGAACTGGCGCGTTCGATCAAACATTTGGTCGACGTCAATGCACCCTATGGAATTTACAATTCGACTGGCGACGGCCCTTCGGCTGCCTGGAACGAATTTGCCGCCGAAGTATATGAATTATGCGGCAAATCGCGATCGGACGTGACTGGCATTTCGACCGAGGAATACTTTGCAAATGCCGAAGTAAAGATTTCACCGCGGCCGCATTTCTCCACTCTTAACTTAGAAAAAATCAAAGCAACTGGTTTTATATCGAAAGACTGGCGGGAATCCTTGAAGGAATACGTGAAAGGATTATAAGTAAATGATTTACGATCTAAACTACGATATCACGACGATCGACTTTAACGGCAAAAGCCACAAGGTTAAGGCTGTGTCTGTCGGTAAGAATCTTTGTATTTATGGGATTACTATAAAAAACAACAAAGTATTGATTGCACCGGCGTTTGGTGGCTATATCTGGCCCGGAGGAACCATCAAGACTGGCGAGGATCACCTAGAAGGATTGAAACGTGAGTACAAGGAAGAAACCGGGTACGATATTGAACCGATCGAACTGATGAATATTTACACATCGATGTTTTGGGATCCAATTATTAACAAAGATTTCCATACGTTAATGATTTTTTATTATGTGAAAATTATTGGTGGAAATGAATCCGATGTCAGCCTAAATCAATTTGAGAAAGAATTTCAAGGTAAAGCGAAGTGGACTTCAATTGACGAATTAGAGAAGATGCATTACTCATGCGGACTGGGTATTAGCGATGAAATTATTACGGCAGTTAAAAACAAGCTAAAGGAGGGGAGATGAAAGGAATAATTTTAGCGGGTGGTAGCGGGACAAGGCTTTATCCGATCACGCAGGCGATCTGCAAGCAACTGATGCCGATTTACGACAAACCGATGATTTACTATCCTCTGACAACGCTGATGCAGG
>WRLL01000001.1 GCA_009777625.1 Candidatus Saccharimonadota bacterium | reverse complement strand
CATTCGCGATATTCTAATCATTACGACGCCGCAGGATCAGGATCAATTCAAACGCCTACTGAGTGACGGTTCGCAGTGGGGCCTGAAACTGAGTTACGCTATACAAGAAACACCGCGCGGATTGGCAGATGCTTTTATTGTCGGAGAGGAATTTATAGGCGACGACAAAGTGGCGATGATCCTGGGCGATAATATCTTTTACAGTGCTGATATTGCGGCACAGCTTAGAGCTCTTAGCGATTTCACTGGCGGTGTAGGGTTTGCGGTAGCAGTTGACGACCCCGAGCGCTATGGTGTTTACGAGTTTGACAAAGACATGAATGTGATTTCTATCGAAGAAAAGCCATCTAATCCTAAATCAAGCTATGCAAATTCGGGCCTGTACTTCTTTGATAATCGCGTGTCTGATATCGCCAAAAAAGTCATACCGTCGGACCGCGGCGAAATAGAGATCACTTCGGTGCTAGATGCGTATCGCAAGCTGGGCGAACTCAAAGTATCATTATTTAATGATGTTTGGTTGGACACCGGCACAATCGAAAGCTTGACTGATGCGGCGGACTTTGTGCGGGTGATGCAGAATCGCACTGGGCAGATTGTCGGTTCACCGGAAAGGGTGGCGTTTGAGAATGGGTGGATTTCGCGAGAAGAGCTGAAGAAGCTGGCCGCACCGTTGAAGAAATCTGGGTATGGGGAGTATTTGATCGACTAATTAAGAATAAATTTATTTAAACGCCCAATTTGCATCAGTCTTATGTAACACAGTCCCGGTTTGTAGTAAAAACTGGTTCAGGTTGTTACCGTTCAACACATGCACAGCAGTGCTGTTCGAGCCAGTATCCTGCCGATTAATTGCGTAAACATCCAAATTCCCATCACGATTGTAGTCAGCCAACGAGAAATCCCAGTTCTCATTAGTAGCGTTCAAGCCGGTTGCACTCTGCTGTATGAATTGGTGTGGGTTTGCGCCGTTGATAATATGAATTGCTGTTGAGTTGGACCCGGTATCACGTCTATTGATCGCATAAATATCAGGTGTGCCATCTCTATTATAATCTGCCACAGCGAAATCCCAGTTAGCATCTGTAGTATGCAGGGCTGTTGAAAACTGAGCTAGAAATCGACCCGGGTTTGCGCCATCGACGATGTGAATTTCTGTTCTATTGTTGCTACCATTCCTTTTTATCGCATATAAATCAAGCACGCCATCACGGTTATAATCTGCCACATCAAAGTCCCAATTGTCATCAGTTGTTCGATGCAACGCAGTCGGCACTTGCGCTACAAAGCGCTTCACATTAGTGCCATCGATGATATGCATTTCAGTTGTACCTGAGGCACCATTTCTATTTATCGCAAGAATGCCGTTAGCCCCATTTAAATATACCCCACTTGTCCCGCTATCGCTAAGGTCCTTGATATGGATATACCCATTCGGCTCACTTCGTATTGGGCCGGTGCGATAATTACCATTGAAGTCATCATTATACTCCTCGACATAAACTCCGGTAACATCTACACGCGAAACCCATGCTACATGACCGCCGTTACTATTTATCCACCACGCAATTGAACCAACAGCAGGGGTTTTGTTGACAATATATCCTATTCTT
Organism: Candidatus Saccharimonadota bacterium; assembly: GCA_009777625.1. Classification (GTDB taxonomy): domain Bacteria; phylum Patescibacteriota; class Saccharimonadia; order Saccharimonadales; family Saccharimonadaceae; genus WRLL01. Next base: position 71,484 of record WRLL01000001.1, on the reverse strand, counting down.
TCGGCATTTGGGCCCCAATTGTTTGCGTTGCCAAACCAGCCGCCCTTCATGCCATTGAAAAAGTCCACACCGTTTGCAGTCCGCATTTTCCAAGCAACAAATGATGTACATTGGCGCTTGAAGAATCCCCACGGGTCATTCTCATACTTACAATCTTTTTCATTTGGCCTGCAGTGTCTAGCATCTGCGTAAGGATACCCACCCGTAGACATCTGCGCGCTCTTTGACATATACATCGGAACAACGAATACCAAAAGAGCAGCCACTACCAACATCGTCGCAATCAACCGATAGTTTATTATAGTTCTTATTCTGAATTGTCTCATCATCCCACCTCCTTATTCAGGACCATTATATCGCAAATTTCAATTTTACAAACAACGTTTTTATATTGCTGTGTATAACTATACAGGGTAATACTTGCAGAATCCGTCCATACGGGACCAATGGTTCGCCGTGAAAATCTTCCACCCAAAACGGCATATTTTATGCTATAATCATACAAGCATGAAAAAAACTGCGGGGAAATATCGATATTCGCTAATTCTGTTGCGCGAGCTGGTTAAGACAGACTTCAAATTGCGCTACCAGGGCTCGGTCTTAGGAATGTTATGGTCAGTTCTTAAACCGGTCATGCTATTTGCAGTTATGTATATTGTGTTTGTCAGGTTCCTTCGATTTGGCGCGGGCATTCCCCATTTTGCGGTTTCATTGCTACTCGCCCTAACGCTATGGTCGTTTTTTGCCGAATCAGCTAGTCAAGGCATGAGGGCTATTGTTGATCGCGGTAGCTTGCTTAGGAAAATCAATTTTCCAAAATACATCGTTGTAGTGTCTGCAACGGTTTCGGCCCTAATCAACCTGTCAATTAACCTGGTTGTTGTGCTTATTTTCGCTATCATTAATGGTGTTGACTTTAGTTGGTATATATTGCTGGCGCCTATGGTTATTCTGCAGCTTTACATATTCTCGCTCGCTGTGGCGTTTCTGTTGGCAACACTTTACGTCAAGTGGCGTGATATTGGTCACATCTGGGAAGTCATTTTACAGACTGGGTTTTACGCAACACCGATTATCTATCCGCTGACGCTAGTCGCAGCTCAGTCAGTTTTAGCGTCGAAGATATTGTTATTAAATCCTATGGCGCAGATGATCCAGGATCTGCGCTATTTGCTGATTTACGACGGTACCGAAACGGTTTGGAATTATATAGGGAATTTTTGGGTGGCGCTGATCCCGATCTTGTTCACAATTATGTTAGCGATTTTAGCTGGCCTGTATTTCTATAAGAGTTCGCGACGTTTTACGGAGGAGATCTAGATGGTCCAAAAGATTGCATTAGAGATCAAAAATGTCAGTAAGTCCTTCAAACTGCCTACTGAAAAAAGCAACGGCATCAAAAACTCTTTTATCAATTGGATGAAAGGTCGGCGTGGTTTCAAAATGCAGCATGTACTACACGATGTCTCGTTCACGGTGGACGAAGGGGATTTCTTCGGTATCGTTGGTCGGAACGGCTCAGGCAAATCGACCCTTCTTAAATTAATATCCAGCATTTATGTACCAGATAATGGTAAGATTTCTGTCAATGGTTCGCTGGTGCCATTCATCGAATTGGGCGTCGGCTTCAACCCGGAATTAACTGGCCGTGAAAATGTCTATCTAAACAGCGCGATGCTAGGTTTCTCAAATGACGAAACTGATGAAATGTATGATGATATTGTAAACTTTGCTGAACTACATGAATTTATGGATCAGAAACTCAAAAATTATTCGTCTGGCATGCAAGTGCGACTGGCGTTCTCAGTGGCTATCAAGGCACAAGGTGATATTTTAGTGCTGGATGAAGTTTTGGCCGTAGGAGATGAAGCATTTCAACGGAAATGCTACGCTTACTTCGCCGAGCTAAAACGTCATAAAAAGACCGTTATATTGGTGACGCACAGCATGGACGCTGTACAGCAATTTTGCAACAAGGCGCTGATGATCGAAAAAGGGGAAATTGTAAAACTCGGCAACACAGCTGAAATTGCACAACTCTATAGAGAGTTATTTATGGGTGGCTCACAAAAAGCTATGATAAAAACTGAAAGAAATGGAATTAGTAATAGAAATATTGATATCAATACTAAGCTTAGGAAGACGGACGACAAGTTGACTTTTGATGTCAGAATGAGGTCGAAAGTAAAAACCGGGAATCCAGAAATTACCTTCGTTATTCGGCGCGACAATGGAGAATTGGTATATCGTTGGACTAGTGGAGAAAAAATCGCACACAAGCTAAACTTGAATACAATTTGTAATCTGCGCATAGGAATTGAGAACATCTTTCCTAACGGTATATTTGATGTGCAAATTGCTATTCGAGAGAAAGACCGCACAAAAGATTACGCAATCTTTGACAACATAATTTCCTTTGAGATTATTAATAAAGGGTCGCATCCAAACGATATATACTGGAAGCCAAAAGAAGAATATAGAATTGACGAGATAGCGCAATGAAGTACGCGTCTAGACGGCAACCGTACCCTCTGATATCTGTGTGTGTAATCAGCTATAACAACGCAAGATATCTGTCTGATTGTATCGAATCAATATTAATCCAGACCTACCCAAATATTGAACTAGTGTTCTGTGACGATAAATCGACTGATGATTCCATAGAAATTTTCGAAGAAATAATTAAGAAAAAAAATCTAGGCAAAAAGAAGCTGAAGATCAATAGACAATACAGAAAAGAAAACGGTGGGATTATTCAAAACGAACGAACTGCGATTGAAGCCTTTAATGGTAATTATGTAGTTTTTGTGGATTCAGATGACATAATTATGCCTAACCACGTCAGATATTTGTATGAAATGCTAAAGTTAACTGGTGCCGATATGGGGACCTCAGGCCATTTTACTTTTGAGGATCGCAGTGATATTCGAAAAGGAGTCAATGCTAATAAGAAACAGAAATTCAAAGTACAAAAAACCTCAGAAGTTATCGATGCATTATTTCTGTTTAATAACAAGATCCCCTTTGCTTGGTGGCATAGAATATACAAGAAAGAAATAATGAAAAAGATATTAGATATTGACATCAAGTACTTTAAGAATTCTGATTCAGCTATTAGCTTACCAGCCATGGTCTTTTCCCAGACTATAGCAATATCCGAGGTTAAGACATATGGCTGGCGGGTTAATAATAATTCCCAATCGAGAAAGAAACCCATGAATTACGCACGAAAATTTTCCTTAAACTCTCTGAATGGCTTAACCCGTATATTGCAAAGATATATACCTGAAGTTGACCTATTGGATCTTAATAGGCGCCGGAATGATATAATTAAGAAACACATTAGGAATCAGATGATTACAACATTTCACGACAGATTAGTATCATTAAGAAGATTATTAAAAAACGAGACGCTTGTCACAAGAGGGTTGAAGTACGGGGTATTTAGCAGAGTAAAAAATATTAAAAAGCCGCCCATAAAGGTCTATTGGTGGAATGAGAAACCAAACTTTGGCGATCAAGTGACAGTTGATATTATAAGAGAATTATTTGGTTACCGTGCAGAGTGGTCGCCTATTGATCAGTGCGATTTGATTGGTGCCGGCTCAGTATTAGGATGGGCCAACGGTAAGGGGGGTCATGTTTGGGGCAGCGGCTTTATGTTTCCTGATGCCAATGTTAATCACGATTTGACTTATTGTGCCGTTCGGGGTAAAGACTCAAGATCTCGCTTAGACAGGAAATGGCGAAAAATTCCACTGGGCGATCCGGGGCTGTTGGTCAACATAGTTTATGGTGCGTCCAGACAAAAGACAGATATAATTGGCGTTATCCCGCACTATGTTGATAAGGATTTGCCCATAATAGATAGAATGCTCGCCGATAGTAGATTCATTGTTATGGATGTTGCGGATTCTCCTGCTAAAATTGCCGAGCAGATCGACCAATGTAAACTAGTTTTATCGTCGTCGTTACATGGATTGATATTCTCCGATAGTTTCGGTGTGCCTAATATTCATATTGAATTGTCAGACAAAGTTGCCGGTAGCGGCTACAAGTTCAGAGACTATTATTCTGGTATTGACAAAGAATATAAACAGGCCACTATTGAGCGATTGTTTGATGAGGACTATCATGTAGAATTGATTAGCCAATATGAAAAAGTCAAAAACTTAGTCAAGATACAACGACAGCTTATCGACGCTTTCCCGTATAAGTAATAATGACTTATGGTATACTATCAACATGAGTAAGCAACCGCTAATCTCGGTTATAATATCATGTTACAATTACGGCGAATATGTTGAGCAAGCTATTAATAGTGTTTTCGCCCAAACTTATAAATACTTTGAACTAAATGTTATCAACGATGGGTCTACTGATAGCTCCGATTCCGTTATTAAAAAGATACTAAAAAAAGCGCCAAAAGACATAAAAGTATCCTACATCACCAATAAAAAAAACCAGGGTATTGTCTCCGTTCGCAACAAAGGGTTGAGACTAGCCAGAGGAGATTTCATTTGTTTTTTAGACGCAGATGATTATTTTAACAAAGATTATTTGGAAAGAAGTTTGATTGTTGCGGAGAAACACCAAGCCGATGTTGTCTATCCAAATTGGAAATTTTTCGGGAAAGGTATCAAAGAGCTCGATACAGATTTCCCCGAGTTTGACGATAAGCTGCTTCAGCTGCAAAAGATCCATTGCACAGCAGAGTCATTGATTCGAAAGTCTGCTATAAAAGATCATAAATTCGAAAGCGAGGTGGTTGCAGAAGATTGGGATTTCTTCATTGGGTTATCTCTGGGTGGTGCAAAATTTAAATTAGCAAAGGACATATTTATTAATTATCGACTAAAAAGCGGTTCCAGGGCGACAAAGAATGACGCTATGAATGACATGAGATCCTTTGTCAATATTCTAGCTAGGTATAAAAATATATATGGTGACAAAGTGATTGATCCCGTAGAGCTGCCGATAACAAAATTTGGAGACTATAAGATACTTGAACAATACTACAAAAACTTAGAGAAAGAGAAACAGTGGCTTGAACAGCGCAATAAAGATCTTGAGAAGTACGCTGAAGGTCTTGAAGAGCAGCTAGTCGCGATCGGTAAATCTCGCTCTTACAAAGTCGGGCGGGTTATTACTGCACCTTATCGAGTATATAAAAAAGCAAAGCATTAAAGCTCGGCTAGAATTTTCTTAATCACACTATCCAGACTTTTATTCCAGCTTGAGCCAATATTATTGTTTTTTATATCATCTATTTTTCTACCATAAGATTTTTTGGCGGCCAGCTTTATTGCTTCAGCCATAGACTCAGCTTCTACTTCAGCCATAAAAATGTTTTCTGAATATTCTTTTAGGGATTGTTTATTGGCATATTTCGTCGTAACTACAGCCGTGCCAATTGATGCAAATTCCAGAGTCGGATAATTTGGGTGTGGCGCCATCATAGGAGAAACGGCGATATCAACAGTTTTACTAAAATCAATATAATCTGCCATTTTCATTTTACCCAAATTCTTTACTGCCACACCCGATGGTAGAGAGATGTCAGGTAAGTCATCCTGACCAGCCATAAAGAATTCATAATTACTTGTGTCGATAAAACCCTTCTGTATCGCAATATCGATTGCATTCAGTGCCGAGAAGAATAAGTTGCGGTGTACATTTGGTCGGCCGAACAGAAATAATCGTTTCTTATCGATAGATGATTTCTTGTGCAGTTGGCCGCTGTCGATTCTGGACACAGCTGGCTCAAAATAATACGCCGAGGTGCGATTGAAAGCAGGATATTTACGCTCTCGCATGAAGTCATACATGAGTCTCGTGTTGCAAAGCGGAATGAATTTATTACCACGGTATGTTTTCTCAGATAGAACGTATAAATCACTGTTATTATAGAAGATCGGTTCGAAATCTTGAATTAGGTAAATAAATTTATTAATAGGTAACTGATTAATAATATATGCATCCCACCAAGCTGATGCGATGAAAATATCATCCGGATGCATTGGAATATAACCATATATATTATATTGACGATCAGCTACACTTGTGATCGCTATATCTAAGTTCGATACGTCGATGCCTTCCGATAGGAAAAATTTTGATAAATCCTCATGTTGACCAGTCTTTATAGTTTGGACTACGCGCAATTGTCGTCTACTAGCTAGAGCAAATTTTGCTGCGACAACAAGAGCAGTTGCGATCCCGCCAAAAAATGCCCCATTGTCTAATGTTGGTAAAAAGATTGTGATAGTCGATTTTGATCCTACAGCTGGCATAGCAGGCATCACGGGCTTTATGAAGGGGATGTTGGCGTAGTACACTTTCTCTAGGGGTGTGGACTTACTGACCTTAACTGACATATCGATCCCACTAAGAAGTCGGGTGGTCTTGCCTTCAACCCTGGCCGAGAAATGTGACATCTTTGCTGAAACACGATTTGTTAAATGGGCTGCCTTACGGATTGATTTTAACGTAAACTCATTAGCATTCATTATTGTTCTCCATATTTGAAATTACGTGTAATCTTAGGCAGAAATGGATCACCAACACTAGCATCATAGCCAGTTATGTAGCTAAGATAAGAATAGTAAAAATCAGAATAGGGGATAGGTATATGCCTGCGCGACATACTCTCTTTATGAATCATGTATCCGCCGCCAACAAACCAGGTTTGATAGCTTTTTTTATTCATGCGAATGCATAAATCTACATCACCCCCTCCGATAATAAATCTCTCATCAAGACCACCAACGGAATCAATCTTCTTCCTTTCAACCAATTGAAATGCCCCAGTCACAGCAGTCATCTTCAGGTCATTTCTAATATCGTATGGAAATTTGGTCGAACTGACATTACTTATAACATCTCTATATAATTCACCAATATACATATGATCGGCCATACCCTTTGGCTGTAAGAAGACACCGGCATGTTGTATGTGCCGCTTGTCTCCGTATATAAGAGTACAGCCGCATACGCCAACACCTGGCTTCGAAGCCTTTCGATACATCTTCTCTATCAACCCAACAGACTGTTCGACAAGTTCAACATCATTATTCATCATAATAACAAACTTGCCAGAGGATTGTTTAATGCCCCAATTGTAGATTTTGTGATAGTTAAATGGCACGTTACGTTCAATAACCTTGACATTTGGTAGGTCCTTTGTAAGGTTCTTTACTTCTTGGAGTTCACTATCAGAAGAGTTATTGCTGATAAGAACAATTTCTTTTACTGCGGGTCCAAACCGAGTAAATGAACTGGCAGCAGTCGCGGTCATTTTTGCTTTGTCTTTAAACGCTATTATCACCGAGACATCTAAAACAAGATCTTTTATCATAATAGATATTATAGGGTATCTATGTACAAATGTCCACTGGATATCTCTAAAAGTTTACGACTATAACTTTTTCCTCGTCATCAATAACAACACTGCCTGCTGCTGGCCAATGAGGCAAAGTCTCCTTATATTTCTGAAGAATTACTTTATACTTACTCGGAAAGTTCCTAAGATAATGGGTTGCACCACTCTTAAAATATATACCTTTTGTCTCCATAAAACCAAGGACTCTGTGCGTCGATTGCATAATGCCAATATCCCAACTATAGAATGATCCTGTTAGTACATCGTGCCGGCCTTTTGCAAGCTCTGTAACCAGTGGTTTTGATTTGAATTGATATTGACCAATTATAGCCAAATCATAATTATCATAATCACTAAAGCCAAGCTGATCCAACCGCCCAATGATTCTGCTGGTGATAAATTCCTCTTCGCGGAATTTTATGTGTTCGGCAAAGAGCATATCTGCGGTAGTACGCATTTGCGCGAATGATAATATAATTCCGGAGGCTATAATAGCAGTAGCCAGCCATTTTTGTGGTGCGCTACTGATTGCCAGGTAAAACAAAAATGCTATGACAAATGGCACGGTGGGGAACAGCGATCGAATCGGACTATCGCTCCCCAATATTATGTATATAGCGATCATCGAGAGCAGCATAACTAATATGCAAATACTTTGGTTAATAACGGACGCCTTATTTTTTCTAGCAAATGCTTGCCACGATATCACTATAGATAACACAATTATTACACATAAAGCACTCCAGCCTATATATAAACTCTCACTGCCAAAATTCAGATTGATATAATCCCAAATACTTTGCATAATTTCACCGAAAGGCTTGATGCCCCATGTGATACTAGATGTAATATAGCCAATGCCGACGTGAGACAAATCACCATAAACCCAAAGTGAGTGAACGTAGGGGAGTGCATAGTATACCGCAAATGCTACTAGGAAAACCATCACATATTCTAATGCTTTTCGCCAAAACTTCCTATGCTCATAAACATTTTTTGAAACGGCCAACAATATTGCGGCCATTGCAATGAAAAAGATAAAAATTGATTGATAGATAGAGAATGCAAATGCTGACAACAAGACAGAGGTAGTATATACGAGCAAGTTTTTTCTAATACTCTTTGTGAGTTTAATGCGGGGGAGGGTTGTTTGCCTTGTCTGAGAGACAAGAAATACTGCAATTGCCACTAGTAATGCACCCAAAAAGACCTGAAAACTTTGCGATGAGAAAATATACTGTTCAGCAATTATCGGACTAGTGGTGAAAAGTAGAGACAGAATCACTAGCCCATTATCCCTCTTTTTTATACCTTTAACTTTCCAAACTATAAAACTTACAACAATCGACAGAATGATGAGGGTAGTAGTAGCCAGAATATCACGCAGAAAAATATTGCCACTAAGACCTAAAAGCCTGTCGATAAAAACACTACCGTAACGCTGAAGCGCAATGTGAATCGCATGACTTTTAGATAGGTCGTTCAAGAGATCTTCGGTGTCTATTGAAAAACTGAACCATGCTATTTTTGCACCATATGCAAACAATACGGCAACAATCGTTATTATTATCAGAATCTTATGTTGGCGTAAAAACTGCGCTAGACTTTTCCTGCTATCTTTTAGGACAGAAATAAATTGATTTATCATATTGCGCGATATTATATCATAATCACCTGTATAAATTGTCGAAAACTATACTTCTGACAAATCGTTTGCGTCAATAGCACATAGGCTATCCTTGCTTGCGTCAATTCTGGTACGGAAGTGATTAATATTACCGATTTTGATTGTTGAATCAAAGAATAATGTAGTATCGCGAGCCACGTTAGAGCAAATCTGGTTATCCAGTACATTACGAGAAACCGTGGCTTTGTTGGTCTTCAAATTTCGCGGAAATAGAAATGCGGAAAAGTTAGGTGACAATTTATCACCGGGAATAACAAGGTTACTATTGTAACCAGTATCATGTGCCGTACGGTAGAAATACTCACCGTTAATTGTAATTCTTGACAAGAAGAGCATCTCCAAATCAATACTTATGGTTTGTTTGACGATGTCTGTTCCAGGAATATATTTTGCGGTAGCCGAGCTGGCTTTCATGGGAATCTGCTGAATAACTTGATAGTTATATCCTGTACGTAATCGTTCAGACATTATACCTTTATCCCGGATACCGAGGTCCCAATCATGTTTGGTGATGTAGTATGTTGTGCCCATGATGTCTGTAGAAGCTGCCATTGTGACGACTATATTTTCGCCGACTGGTTCTGAACATAACGCCGAAATATTATTTATATTAACTTTACATGTCCATTGCGTAGTAGCAAATAATTTGTCTGCGTCATTGTTGATCATTGAAAACTGCGGCGTAAATTCATCCAAACGCTGCAAAAGCACACAGCGCGGGTTGTTATTTTCGGTGTCGAAACGAGTTCTTAAACAAGCTCTACCATCCCCTAAATCTGTCTTTGACTCGAACATTATCTGCTGCCCAACATTTAGCCAACTGTCGTCAAGCTCCATACTGTCAGCGTAGACCTTTAGAGTATTTTGGTTTATTGCCATGATGCGCGGGTATAACATTTTAGACCATCTACTGCTCTGCGTATTCCCAAACCAATCCGTAAAATAGTTATAAAAATTCCGATTCCCATAAGCCCCACAGTGCGCCGTGCCCGTACCGGCGGCCAACGCCCCAGCATTCGGCTGATATGGCGTGTAACGATACAACGCCGAAGTTGCGCGATTCTCAATATACACATTTGATCCACCGCACGAAGCATCCGGCGAATATCGAACATAAACCGTACTATATGCTGGGTAATTCGACCAACCACCATTCAAGACATCGCGAAACAGCTTGGCTGCTAGACGGATTTGATTTGTCAGACCATAATACTGACTGTCGCACGGTGCCGTATCAGGACAGCCGAACCCAGTCGCTGTCTGGTACTGTCGATAATTTGGCCAGGTGTCAGTAATTAGACCCTGTTCCTTATGCAGCAAAACAATCAGAACCTGCGGGTTAATCGAGAATTCCTGTGATGCCTCCCAAATGATGCGGGCAGCTGATTTGCCGCTGGCTGCTGGCATGCCGTTTGCTCCAAATATTTCGTCAGCCATACAAACAAAGCGGCCATCTTTCCAATTGTAAGTATAGCCAGCCGCAGTATAACGGTCATATTTGGCGCGATCGCGATCGTTACAATGATTCTTTGATTTCAAGAAAGCCTGAATCTGCGCTTCGCTCATTGTGTTTTTATTGCCCATTGTATAGTCGCTCATTATGTTGCCAGCTTTGAAACCAGTTAAATAAGCATTAGCTTGATCGGGTGACACGAAATTAACTACACTGGATACAGTAGCCATCAAAAGCGGTAAGATGATCAACAAACTCAATTTTCGTTTTATCACGGCAAATCTCCTTTGACAGATCCGGATTTATTGCCATCTTGCACAGTAATAGTGAAGCTATTACCCGAATAAGCACTGGTTAACACATCAAAGCCTTGACATGAAGCGCTTTGTGGCTCGAACGCCACTGGCACAGATGTGGTATAGCTGCCGATTGCTAAAGTACAAGTGCCGCCACTGATATTCTGGTCAATTTGCACGCGGATCCGCAAAGTACCGTTGATAATGTCCTTACTTGTTATCCAAACGTTCAAGGTTTCGCCAGTTGCCGGTCGGTCGGTCTGAACATTCTTGTCTGGTTCAATTGATGGCGATTGGTTTGATGAATTACTCGATTCGTCGGCTGATTCATTATCCTTGGCTTCATCTTCGTTCTCGGTGTCTTTTTGGCTGGCTGTATTATCAGAACTACCTTCACCAAAAGTCATCCAAGCCCAATAACCACCACCCAGAACCAAGGCTACAACTAACACAACAATCAAGATTTTCTTCCCGCGCGACCCAATTTTTTTCTTTTTGAATTCCATAACAAAAATATTTTAGCATAAGTTTTTAGTGTGTGCAAACTTTGCATTATCCGGCTTGTTGAGTAGTATGAATTCATGCTAGAATTTAGCTATGAAAAAGTTCACGCTTTTTTCCTTGATCCTGATGCTGGCCATATCTGTTATGCCGCTGTCGATCTATGCGGTAGAAATTCCAAAACAGGAAACTGGAATCTTTAACTCTAAAGTCTCGGATGATACTTTACTGTTCGCCCTGTCCACAACAACGCTCATGCCATTAACTACGAATACCTTAGATATTGAAGATCCTAATGCACCAGACACACCAGAAAATCCTGAACAACCAACCTCGTCGCGTCAGTTGATCATCAGCGAAATCGCCGCCAGAATCTGCCCAGAGAACCAAATAACCTGCACCAGCGCCGAGGGCCAGCCAGCTGCTTTTGTTGAGATATACAACGATTCAGAATCAGATTTCTTGCTGTCGGGTTGGCAGTTGCAATACGCGCCAGCCAGTATGAGCGGCTGGTCGCGATCGGTCGCGATTGATGTAGAATTAGGTACAAGAGATTACCTGGCCTTGCCGATGGCGGTCGGCAGCGCGACTGATGGCTATGTCCGAATTATTGATGAAAATGGCCAAGTGGTCGATATAGTCGGTTATGGAAATGTCGCTGATGTAGATTTGCGTCTAGCGCCACGGATGTCGACCGGTCAATCTGTCCAGCGCTGCGAATTGCCGGACGGTACATTAAATGGTTTTGCACTATTTGCTACACCGACGCGCGGGTTTGGTATGAAGTGTCCCGAACCTGAACCACCCATGCCAGTTAATGAATGCTCTGGCCTGATTATCAGCGAAATCGGCGCCAACCTGGATAAGCAGTTTGTCGAAATCTATAACCCGACCAATGCGCCGATCGATCTGTCCGGTTGCCAAATCCAGACTAATCGCAACAAATCGATTTTTGCCTTTGGCGAAGAAAGCTTAGCAGCAGATTCTTACCGCGTGATTTGGATCGCCGACACACCGCTAACCCTGACCAAAACCACCACTGGCACAGTTTACATTTTATCCAGCGACGGACAAAACGAAGTCAACGCGGTTAGCTACGCTGGCCTGGCCAAAGAAACTTCGTGGGCATTAGTCGACGGCGAATGGCGGCAAACGTATGCTATGACGCCGGGCGTAGCTAACATTTGGCAAGCCTATCCGTTATGTGAAGAAGGCTATGAACGAAACCTAGAAACCGGTCGTTGTCGCAAAATACCGGTCGAAAATATCTTAGCGCCATGTCCCGAGGGGCAATATAGGAATCCAGAGACAAACCGTTGCAGAAAAATCGACACCAATTCCTTAGTCCCATGCAAAGAAGGCCAGGAGAGAAATCCTTTAACAAATCGTTGCCGTAACATCCCGACCGATAACGAACCAAAACCCTGTGCTGAAGGATACGAGCGTAACCCCGAAACCAACAGCTGCCGGAAAGCAACGCAGAGTGGAGCGGCAGCTTTTGCAATTGACGGAGGATCGGGGGGGGGTGCTAGCGGTCTATGGAAGTGGGGCGCCGCTGGCGCACTGCTGGCGATGTTTAGCGTGGTTGCCTGGCAGTACCGCACCGAAATCGGCCGGGGTGTCGGCTTTGCCAAACGGTATTTTAGCAAAAAAGAAATTTCTGCGGAGACTACCTAAATGCGCATAATCGGCATTGATCCCGGCACTGGAATTCTCGGTTTTGGCGTAGTTGATTTCGTAAAAGGTCGCGTGCCACAAATGGTCGACGCTGGCGTGATTACGACACCGGCGCATACGCCTTTATCCGAACGTTTATTAGACATTTTTGACGGATTAACAGAGATAATTAAGGATACCAAGCCCGACGCCATGTCGATCGAAAAGTTGTTCTTTGCCCAAAATATCACGACGGCGATCAGTGTGTCGCACGCCCGCGGCGTAGCGATGTTGGTCGGTGCGCAGGCTGGACTGTCGATCCACGAATATACGCCTTTGCAGATAAAACAAACTTTGACTGGCTACGGCCGGGCCGACAAAAAGCAGGTTCAGGAAATGGTGCGGATTCATTTGAACCTAAAAACCGTGCCAAAACCTGACGATGCAGCCGATGCTTTGGCGGCAGCGATTACGCATAACATGATGACACGTATCAAATAATCTTAACAATCTCGTCCATCGGTCGACGAGTTTTAGCGTACGCCGGTTCGGCCACGCGATAGCCAAAGGCACACATCACGGCTACGCGATCAGTTTTCAGATCAAGAACGCCGGCATCGGACAAAATTTTGTTAACGCCCTGTTGATCGAAGCCCTCGATTGGGCACGAATCAATCCCGATTTCTGCGGCCGCTAACATCATGTTGGCCATGGCGATATAAGCTTGCTTGGCTGCCCAATCTTGACGTTGTCGGGCGTCAGTCAGGTCGAAATCACTGGCCTGAAAAGTCTTGAAAAATTGTTGCGAGATCTGAAAATTTTCTTCGGGCAGATGATGTATGTCGCGTTTGATATGTGCGAAATATTCGGAATCTGGTGTGATATCTTTTGATGTAAAAACCACAAAATGACTAGCCGTGTCGAGTTGATCCGGATTAGCTGCGCCCCAAGCGATTGGTTTGATCTTCCGGCGTAGCTCGGGATTTTGCAAAACGATAATATTCCATGGTTCGAGGCCGAAACTGCTCGGCGACAGGCGGGCAACTCCTAACAAGAACTGCCAATCCTCATCGCTGATTTTCTTGTCCGGATCAAATTGTTTGATCGCACTGCGCCATTTGGCGGCTTTCAAAATGTCGGACTTATTCATACGTATAAGTTTACCACAAATTATGACCAAAATTATTGACCCAACGGGGGGGGGTGCTATAATTAAGGCCATGGATAAGGTTCGTTTCTTGCAGGTCGGTTTTGTGGCTATGTTTATCATGACTATGAGTATGGCGTTCTATGTATTAATGCGTCCAGTTGATGGCGCTAGCTCTACCGGTACCTGTCTTCCAATATCCAAAGGTGGCACCGGCTGCGACCCTGCGACTGCCAGGACTTATCTGGGGTTAGGGAACCTAGCCACAATGAATTCACCACTACCTGTAGCCAATGGTGGCACTGGAGCCACGACGGCTGCAAATGCCCGAACTGGCCTTGGCTTGGGCAATATAGCTACCAGGAATGTGTTGGATCTATATCCAGTCGGCTCTATTTATATATCGACTGTCAATACTAACCCAGGCACTTATCTAGGCGGGACTTGGAGTGCATTTGGTCAGGGCCGGACCTTGCTAGGTATTGGGTCTAACGCCGCGAACACCGTTACTACCTATGGCGACGCGGCTGCTGGCGCCATTAATCGAACAACAGTTGAAGAAATGGGCGGTGCAGTTTCGCATACTTTAACGATTGCGCAAATGCCGTCACATTCACACAATCCTCCCATTGCAGTAACATATAATGGCAATGCCGGAAATTATCGATCATTATTCGCGACCAACAGCCCATTCTGGAGCGCAGGAGACGCCAACAATGCTGTAACTAACACTGGTGGCGGCGGAGCGCATAATAACATTCAGCCCTACATCACGGTTTACTTTTGGAAGCGGACTAGTTAGCTATCTGGTATAATTAATTCATGATTGCATTTGTCAATGGAAAAATCATCGAAAAATTCCAAAACTCCATCGTCGTTGATGTCGGCGGGATTGGTTACGAAGTCCAAGTTGCGGCCGGTGACTACGAACGCGCTACGCCAGATGACGAAGTCAAATTTTACACCTATCACCACGTCCGCGAACAAAGCGAAGAGTTATTCGGCTTTTCGACATTAACTGCCAAAAGATTATTTGAGCTGCTAATCACCGTCCAAGGCGTCGGACCAAAAGCCGCGCTAGCAATCTTATCCTTAGGCGACAGCGAAGTTGTCCGCAGCGCTATAGCCTCGGCGGACGTCGTGTTCATCGCGCGCGCCAGCGGCGTTGGAAAAAAGACCGCCGAACGCGTGACGGTCGACCTGCGTGACAAAGTCGGCGCTGCGACCTACGTACCGACGCGCGACATCGAAACCAGAGCGCTACAGAATTTCGCTGGCGATGAAGCCTTGGACGCGTTGATGGCGCTGGGTTTTACCTTGGCCGACGCGACGGCGGCTTTGGCCGATGTGTCGCGGGATAAATCAACGGCCGAGCGGGTGAAATTAGCACTGAAAGACAGAAGACGGTCATAGCTCCCATCGTCGAGGTGGAAGAACTCCGTTTGTTATTGACTAGTGTGCATGTTAAAATAATAACGATGCGATGACTGAGAAATAGGTGTTAGCTTGCAAAACTTTCTACGGCGAAGTAATGCCCGCCTCGCATCTCCATTCATATTATGACAGCACAAGAATATATTCTATTTATATTAGAGCAACTCAAGAAGCCTAGGCCTTTGCAGTATGTCGCGTCGGATAAACTGGAAGAAACGATTCTCGCAAAGGTCCTTTCGAAAAAGTTCCGAAAATATTCTGCCAGCCAGAAACTGATTGAGCGGATAGAAGAAGCTATACGATTAAATGTTGAAAATGGCAAACCAATCAACTTGACATTTATGCATGGCCTATATAAATTATGGCGACTCGATGAAGCGCCAGAGGCCGATTGGGCAGAATTATTCGCGCTGATGTACTACGTCAAGTGGCTAAAGCCGATTTGTGAAATCTACGAGCCGGGTGTTTGGCTGGACATGTATGCTGATGACACGATACAGAAACGTATCAATAATCTAACAGACGAAGAAGTCTCGGAGTATTTGCGTTCATATAAAGACGTATTAGATTTTCTGAAACAATATTTGCCGGATAATTTTAAAATAACTATCACAAAAACGAGCGATCAATTTGGCGGCGAAGCCAATATGGATAAGATGATCGACGCCGAAGTTGCTAGCACCGAATTGCCCGAATTGAACGATTCAGTTAAACGAACAGTCGAAATGAACGTTCGTCTTTTGCCTGGACAAGATAAGGATCCGCTGTGGCGCGGAAAGGTTAAACATCTTCACGGTGCAGCCATGACTATCAAAAGAAATGGTGAATACGCTTATCGCGAGAACGACAAAATTCTGTTCTTTGCTAAGCCCGTTCCAATTCCACCGGATCTATTTCTGGCGGTTGGCACAACGAAAAATTCAATCGTGAGTTTTTGGACAGGCGTCGGCGCATTGAAATTAAGAGGGGACAGTTTTGAGATGACTATCCTATCGCCAAATCAGTTAGCAAAAACAAAATTAGTTTTTGAGCCAATTTCGATAAAAGGTCTGACAGGCAAAAACTTCTCAAAAATTCGCGTTATCGATGGAGAAGGATAGCATGGCAATCCAAAGATTAGTCGAACCAACTATCGCCGATGAGGGCGATTCCAATGAGCAAATCATAGAGGTATCTTTGCGTCCACAGAATTTCGCCGAATACGTTGGACAGGAAAGGTTGAAAAAGAATCTACAACTTGCCATCACCGCCGCCAAAAAACGCGGTGAACAGATTGATCACGTGCTGTTGTACGGCCCGCCGGGTCTCGGCAAAACCACCATGGCTGGTGTTATCGCCAATGAAATGGGCGTCGGATTGCGCGTTACCGCCGGGCCAGCGATTGAACGGGCTGGCGATCTGGCGTCGATTCTTACTAATCTGCAGGACGGCGACATTTTGTTTATCGACGAAATCCATCGTCTTAGCCGCGCGGTCGAAGAAATCCTCTACGCTGCCATGGAGGATTTCAAGCTCGATATCGTCATTGGCAAAGGACCAGCAGCCCGTTCAGTGCGATTGGACCTACCTAAATTTACCGTTATTGGTGCGACAACGCGAACTGGCTCGCTGGCGGCACCACTTCGCGATCGTTTTGGTCACTTGTATCGTCTGGAATTCTACACCCCGACCGATATCGAAAAGATCATACGTCGCAGCGCGCAGATCCTACAAACCAAAATCCACGATCAGTCGGCACAGGATTTATCGGAAAGAAGTCGCCAAACGCCGCGCATCGCAAACCGCCTGCTAAAACGTGTCAGAGATTACGCCGACGTTAACGGCGACGGAATCATCGACACACCAATGACCGACGCTGCGCTGCAAATGCTGGAAATCGACAATTTGGGCCTCGATCCGGCCGATCGCCAAATGCTAAAAGCAATCCACGACAATTACGGCGACCGCGCTGTTGGGTTAACGACGATTGCCGCCCTGACCGGTGATGAGACGACTACCATCGAGGATTTTTATGAACCCTACTTGCTGCAAATTGGATTTCTAGAAAGGACGCCGCGGGGGCGAAAAATCACGCCGAAAGCCATCAATCATTTGAACAAAAAGACTTGACCTGTTAGACCTATATTTGACACAAGAGCCAAACTTTTACATCTTGTCCTTATCAATATTAAGAGTATAATATGAGCATGGCAACACCCAGCCCCGAACTTTCACCTCGTGATCAAGCCGACCATGTCCGCAGTGTACATGACTATCCTTTTATCAAATTCGAACCAACTGAATTTGTCGTTATTGATGTCACACGATCGATTACGGGCATAGTTTATATCTGGCTAGTTGCTCTGGTGGCTTTTGCATCCATAGTCGGTATTGCAGTATTGATCGCGCAGACTTCACCAGATGACTTGAAGGACAATATTGCTATTGCCGGCTTTATTGGGGCGTTAGGCTCGTTAGCTGGCGGGGCAATCGCAACCTATGTTTTTCGATCCAGTTATTTCATAGTCACTAATGAACGTATTTTTGCTCGCGCACAATACGCTCCGTTTTCGTATCGCGATCAAAACATCGAGATTGAGCACATCGAAGATTGCAGCCTGCGTCAAGGTGGTGTATTGCCGACACTGTTCAACTACGGTACGATCCGTCTAAGTACGGTTGGCGATGAGCATACTTACCAATTCACATTTGTTAATCGTCCCAAAGAACAATTTGACGTTATTAACGAAGTCGTTCATGCTGTTGACGAGGACGAACCCACCAAATATCGCCGTAATTGATTATTTTTTCGGTGAAGATTTTTCGAAAGTAGCTTCCTTCTCCATAGAAGTAGTCAGCCTAAAAGCCTTGCATTCGCCCTGTTCGTTGCAGTCGCTAGAGCTATAGGCGTAATCGCAGTCGCCGTCAGTGGCCTGTTCGCCGTTTAGGTCAGTATAGACACAGGAATCGCCATGCAGGGTGAAAGTTTTTGTCGGGTCAGTGAACAAAGCCGGGTCAACTGCCTTTAGATTATCACGCGAAATCACGCGTGGATAATAACCATTCTTGGCGTAAAAAACTTCGGTCAGATCGTAGTAAAAAGCATTAATGGCAATTTTACGCTGATCATCGCGAGCCTTGGCCTCTATGTCACCCCTTTGGACAATAAAGAAAACCGTCAAGGTTGCCAGCACAACAATAGCGATGAGAAGCTCAATAACAGTAAAACCAGATTGTTTTCGCATAGTTTAATTGTAGCATATGCCGCTTGCAGCGCAAAGACATGGCCGTGGTACAATGGTCACCATGAAGAGACCCCTCGCTGATTTGAAAGTCGCCCTAGTCTGCGACTGGTTAACAGAGGTCGGCGGCGCTGAGAAAGTCCTATCGGCCGTACACGATATGTTTCCACAGGCGCCAATTTTCACTTCGCAGTATCGGTCGAAATCTGCGCCAACAGAATTTGTGGGCGTCGATATCCGAACTGGTTGGCTGAATATTAAGCCGAGGGCACTTCGTAAATTTATTTCGCCGCTGCGGTATTCTTATTTTCAGCATCTCGATCTTTCCGGATACGATTTGGTGATCTCGATCAACAACGCCGAAGCAAAAAACGTCAAAACTTATAACCCAAAGAACGGCGCGCGGGCGTTTCACATTTCATATTTGCAAGGTCCGCCAACGCAATATTACTGGGGTCTATATGACCAGTATCTAAAGAATCCGGGCTTTGGCAAGCTAAATTTCCTGGCGCGCTGGGGCCTGAAGACGCTGGTCAGACCTTTACGAAAAATAGATTACAAAGCAGCGCAAAAACCGGATTTTCTGCTAGCGAATTCTTCCTACGTTAAGAAAGAAATTCATGAGTATTACCAGCGTGACGCGCGTGTCCTTTGGCCGAGCGTCGATGTCAAAAAGATCGGAAATCTAGTCAAGAAAGTTTCGAACGAAGATACAAAAAACTTACAGCAAGAACTTTTCGACGGCCAGGAATTCTTCATAATTTCCGGCCGGCAAAACAACTGGAAGCGCGTCGATTTGGCCGTCCAAGCCTGCATGGACTCGAACGAGAATCTGCTGGTCGCTGGTTACGGCGCCGATCATGACAAATTAGTCGCCATGGCAAAGGGTCATGACAATATCAAATTCCTGCCACGCTACGACGGTGTGGGCGAAATTGTCAAATATTTCGCGGCTGCGAAAGCATTCATCTTTCCCAGCCTGGAACCGTTCGGCATTTCGCCGGTCGAAGCTTTGGCTGCTGGCACGCCGCTAATTGCCCTTAAAAAAGGTGGCGCATTGGATATGGTTCAAGGAGGCAGGAACGGAGTATTTTTTTCCCAGCAAACGACTGACGATTTAAAATCAGCGATCCAGAAAATTAACAAAATGAAATTTGATCGAAGACTCGTCCAGAAATCTACCGAGAAGTTTAGCGAAGAAAACTTCAAGAAAAATCTACTGAAAACCATCGAAGATTCTTACGAAAAAGCAAAACAGGGAAGCCATGAATAAAATTGTCCTAATGACGAAAAGCTGGCTGAATTTGCCAAAGACGTCGCTCGATCTGTATCAAAAAGTCTGGCTATTTGCGCCGGTTTTCATCTGGTTTTCTTATCATCCAGTTATAAAAATCGGCAGCAGCGAAACTATGAATTTAGAACTGTCGCTGGCGCTAATCTATGTAGCAATCCTAGCTCTGGTTGGCCTGCCGAAGATTTGGCGTGCTCGGCAGAGTCTGATCAAAAATCGTGCTGTTTGGCTGGTTGGTGTGTTCGTTTTGTGGCAGTTAGTAACGTTAATATGGGGTGTTAATTTAGCGCGTGGCGTGTTGACGTCCGGTGTCGCGATCTTGTTGTCCCTGATTTTCTTAAGCTGTCTAGCCGAAGCGAAAAATATAAAAAAGATTCTGCCGAGTATAATCAAAATCTTTATCACTAGCGCCGTTGTCATGTCATTCCTTGCACTTGTTCAAATAATCGCTGGAATTTGGCTGGGCAGGAGTGAGACGCTGCTTTGCGCCGGATGCGTGGCAGAGCAATTTGGCTTTGTGCGGCCAAATGTTTTCACTATCGAGCCGCAATTCTTTGGCAGTCTGCTGCTGGCGCCACTTCTTATTTTGCAATACTTTATTTTGACCAAGAAAAGCAATTGGCAATATAATTTATCATTCGGATTTTTGCTAATGACGTTAATTTTGACTTTGTCGCGTGGCGCAATTTTCGCTTTCGGACTGGGCGTAGTAGTTCTATTCATACTGAATTTACGAAATTGGCGAAGAATTTTGATTAATGCGGGCGTAATGATCCTAGGATTAGTTGTGGCCTTAATAATCCAAGGCAGCGCAGCCGTCGTCAATCCAAACTTTAACGAAAGGTTCTCGCAGGTCATAGCTAAAAGCATTCATCAGCTATCGATGGGAGCCATCGATTTTCGTCAAGAAAATACTGATATTTCGAATGGGGTAGAAGAATATTATGATTCAGACCAGCCGGCTTTTGATGGTTATGTGCCCGAATCAACCGATGTCCGTGTTAATTTATCGAAAGTAGCCATCGAGACTTGGTCACAGAACCCAGAGAGAATTTTGTTCGGCGTTGGCTTGGGCGGCGCAGGTGTGGCAATGGCCAACCTTTCGCCAAATCAAGGCCCGCGTGAAATCGTTCAAAACGAATACGTCGAGGTATTATTAGAGCGTGGTTTAATCGGCGCTGGGCTCCTTGCCGCTATTCTGTTTGGATATTTCTATGCAGCACGCTGCCAAAAGTGGACTTGGGCGATCATAGCAGCCTTTCTTTTACAATGGAACTTCTTTAGCGGTTTGCCCAATGCACTACATATTTATTTAATTATGATCGTACTCTTTGTCTATGTCGAGGATAATATCATTTCTCACCGCGGTCGCGGGCGAACAAAACCAGCAAAAACGTCTTGAATAGAATCTGAATATCCAGCGCAAAACTCCAATTCTGCACGTAGTAAACATCCAATTTGCGGCGTTGCTCAAACGGCAATGTTTCCTGTCGGCCGGCGACCACGGCCAAGCTGGTCAGGCCGGACTTGACATTCAAAATCGTATCTTTGTCTTCTGACTGATTAAGCTCCTCGGCGATTAGGGCCCGCGGACCAACTAGTGAAATGTCGTCTTTCAGCACGTTCCACAGCTGCGGTAACTCATCGAGGCCTAGCTTGCGAATGAATTTGCCGAACCTACTAATTCGCGGGTCGTTCTCTAGGAAATCTCCATTAGCGCGGAAAGGTTTGATTAAATCTGGTCGTCCCATTTTCTTGAAACCGGCCTCTGGATCGATGCCGTTATAGGCGATCTTTAGGCTGCGAAATTTATAGATCGTGAAGCTGTCGCCAAAGCGCGTCAAACGCTTGCGGCGATAAATCGGTGTACCCCCGGTCAGGCTTAACACTAACCAAACAACTAACATCACAGGCGACGCAATTATCAGTCCAACCAATGCTACCAAAAAGTCAAAAGCCCGTTTAATAATCCGACCCCAACCGTCCAGCGCCGTCGGCCTTAGCGTCATCATCGGTATCGCGCCCAAAAAGAGTTCTGGCTCGATCAGATCAGATGTTTGGTTAATCTCGCGCGGCACAAATTTGAATTCGATATAGTTGGCCTTGGCAAAATCTAATAATTCTAAATCAATCTCAGGCTTTTTAGTTGTGGCGACCTGGATTATAATCTGCGGATTGAAATTGCGCATGGCGCCGCGCCAGGTTTTGTGCGTCGCGCTTCGACCGTTTCCAACCACGGCTTGGATCTGGTAATTGCGATCGCTCTTTATGGTTGCGATCAGATCACGTGTCGCTTCGGACATGCCAACAATGACGACCAGTGTTATGCCAATGTTATTTCGTCGTCGCAGATAACGTGCAAAATACAACACCCCGCGCTCTAGACTTAGAAAAACAATGCTGAACAAGAAACCGTACAGCGGCACCAACTTGGCCGGGAAAATCGGCACGTTGTGGAAATAATCAATAGCGATCATAAACAACATGGCGCCTAAACTACCAAATAGCACACGCCCAACTTGCGCCCAGCGGCTGTGCGGTCGCGATGCATATGTGCCAATCAGACTGAACATGGCAATAATGAAAGGTAAAAGGATCAGCAGGCTAAGGAAATATTCCTGTGCTGCCACCAGTTCGTGTGGCGGAATGTCGCTCAGTTTGACGCGAACAATATAAGCCAAGCTATATGCGGCCAAAATAGCCAGAGCGTCGCCGATGATCAACATCAGTGTGAAGATTAGGTGAGTGCGATTCTTCATCACAGCATATCATACCACATTTGCTGTCAGGCCACGATTTTGTTACAATTGACAGGCTTATGGCAAAAGAACCCCGATCAATCGATGGATTTGTATTGCGCCGCCGTGAAGATTCACCCGGTGGCCGTGATGTTCAGCGTGTTTTTATGGATGCTGAAGCCACTAAACCGGCAAAGAAAAAAATCCCGGTTCTTGAATCGGCTCCTGTCTCGAAAAGGTCTCCAGCTCCGCCAAAGACCACTAAATCCGCACCGAAAGAAATCAATCTAAAGCCAGAGGATCTTGATGATGATCTAGCGGCTTCCTTGCAAAATCTCGGAATAGATAAGGAAACCGCCTCATCCGAAGAAGCAAAACAGGATAAGAAATCCGACAAAAAATCCCGCCGCGTTGCCAAAAAAGACAAAAAACAGCTGAAGAAAGCCAAAAAGTCTCGCGCCCGTCGCATCGTCAAATGGTCGCTGATAGGCCTGCTGACGCTGATAATTGCTGTCGCCGGATTCTACGCAGTCAGATTCCTCATGGCTGGCGACAAACTGTTCCAAGGCAACATCCTGGACGCCTTTACCAGCAAAGCTCGTTTGCAGACCGACGCCAACGGCCGCAGCAACATTATTATCTTTGGTATCGGCGATTTCACCTGGGATGGGACTGGCAGGGACGGCGCCTTGCTGACCGATTCAATTATGGTGTTGAGTATTGATCAGGACAAAAACGATGCTTATATGATCAGCCTGCCGCGCGACCTGTATGTCAAGCATGATTGCAAGGCCCTCGGTACCTCGGCTGGTAAACTAAACGAAACTTTTTACTGTGCCTATATGGATAATAATCAAGATATTGACGCCGGCGCCGCAGCCCTGCAAAAGACTGCCGGTGACATTTTGGGTATGGACATACACTATTATGTTCAGGCTGATTGGACGGCGTTGATACGGCTGGTCGACGCGGTCGGTGGCGTCGATGTCATCATTGAAGGTTCAGGTGGCAACGGCATAAATGATTACGAAACGGGACTAAAGTTAGCTGAGGGCCCGGCCCACCTGGATGGTCATACGGCGCTGGCTTTTGCCCGGGCACGGAACTCTGGCGGTGGCTATGGTCTGGCGGGCGGCAATTTCGATCGGGAAAGGAACCAACAAAAGGTCCTGGTCGCGCTGCAAAAGAAAGCTCTTAGCGCCGGCACGCTAGCTAATCCGGCGACTGTAAATTCAATGCTTGGCGCACTAGAAGACAATTTGCGGACGAGTTTTAAATCCTCCGAAGTCCAGACGCTAATCGAACTGGCTAGAAATATTAATTCAGAGGATATCATTTCCTTGCCGTTTGTCGATCGACCCGACAGCGGACCCAACCTGATGACGACTGGTATGATCGGTAGTGCCAGTGTGGTTTTGCCAGTAGAAGGTCAGTTCAAATACTCAGATATTCGCGCCTACATCAAGCAGAATTTGACTAGCGATCCATTAACTAAGGAAAACGCGCTAATCGACGTGCTAAACGGTTCCGGCGAGATTGGTCTAGCCCAGCGTAAGTCCGACGAACTAAAAGACACTGGCTTTCGCATCGGCCAAACCACTAACGCGCCCGAGAACATCAACGAATCAGTAAAGATTTACCAGCTGAACTCCGAAAAGACCGCCACTGCAAGAGCCCTGCAGGAACAATTCGGCGTACAGCCAATAGTCGAACAGCTAGCTGGACATACGACAAGCGCGGATTTCGTCATAATCTTTGGTTCGAGCGAATAATCTTAATCAATGGCTGCGACTGTTTCGATGCCATGTTCTTTCATGCCGGCCACCAGGCGACGGCGAAATTCTGAACTAACGTCCCACTGATCGGCCGGTTCGGTCGTGCCGCTGATTGTTACGTTAAAACCTTCCTTACCGATCTGGCCGATCTCGGAAAAGTGCGGCGGGTCGACGATTTTGGCTTCCCATTTCTTTTCTTTGGCCAATTTGCGGCCGATTTCGTCAATCAACTTAATCAGAGAATCGGTGTCAGTACCAGTCCCGACGGCAAAAGTAAAGTGGACTTTGCTGAACCCCATAGTTTTATTAATCGCCTGGACAATCGCTCCATTAGGAATAAAGTGTACGTTGCCGTTGCGATCACGCAATGTCGTCGTGCGGATTGATACTCGCTCGACCGTGCCATTGCTGGAATCACCAGGCAGACCAATTCCAGAAACATCAATATAGTCGCCAACTCGGAACTGATTTTCTAGAATAATAAAGAAGCCAGCCAGCGCGTCTCTGATAATATTCTGCGCACCAAAGCCCAGCGCCACACCAGCCACGCCAGCACTAGCAAACAGCGGCACTAGATTCACTTGCAGATCACTGAGGATTGTGAAGATTATAGTCAGCACAACAATAACTTTCGCCACTGTCGTGAAAAGATTAGACAGAGTCTTCAAACGCTTGCGCCGTTCGCTGCGACTCTCCTTTCTCTGTACTTTCCCTACATGATGTACAAGCCATCTGATAACAAAGCCGATGGTTTTGTAAATCACTGCACCGATGACGATGATAAGCAGCATGTGTAGCCAATCAACCCCACTCAACCATTCAGAAAACCTCTCCATGTGGCCATTGTACCAGAAAAACGTTTATGTTTCCAATCATTGACTACTTAAGGCAAAAGTATTTTTGTGGTAAAATATTCGTTATGCGAAAGGATATCGAGGACAATTTCGACAAGATCGTAACTGAACTGACGGCTGGCAATCTAGTTGTCATGAAAAGTGACACGATTTACGGTATCTTTGCGTTGGCGCTAGATCAGACGGCGGTCAAGAAGTTACATACGATACGTCGACACAATCAGAAGGAAGGATTTCTCGTCCTGGCAGATAGCGTCGAATCAGTCGCGCGACTAGTCGAAATCCAACCGGAAGTTCTGGCAAGGCTGAAAAATATTTGGCCCAGCCGTCCCGACCCAGACTTAGGCGCTACCAGTGTCATCTTTCAGGCTGTGGGCGCCAACGAAAATCTGCTGACCGATACGCGGTGGGATCCGCCGGAGATTTGTTTCCGAGTGCCGAATGACAATGCTCTGCGCGATCTTTTGCATAAAACCGGCCCACTCTGTGCGCCCAGCGCTAATTTGCCCGGTCAGCCTCCGGCGCAGAATATAACCGAGGCGAGAAAGTATTTTGGTGATGCGGTGGACCTGTACATTGATGGTGGTAATGCCGCAACCGCCACGCCCAGTCGTATGGTAAAATTCCGCACCGATGGCACGGTCGAGACGGTACGTAGTGACGGCCGGCCACATCCCGAAGATTTCGTTATCACACGTCGCCGCAAACAATTTCGCTTTGCCAATTTCGACGCGTACGAGAATTGTTTTCGATTGGATGAATGGGCAGAGAAGTATCAAGAATTATTGTCATCCGACAAAGAAATCGTTCTCGAAATCGGCGCTGGCAGCGGCGAATTCCTCGTCGAACTGGCCAAGCGAAATCCTGACAAAATCTACTTGGCAATCGACAGGAAATCCGATCGCTTGTACCGCGGCGCGCGGCGCGCTATGGAAGAGGGAATTACTAATATTTTCTTTATATTTACAACGGCCGATAAATTAAAAAACGTTGTACCGGTCGGATCGGCCAGCGAAGTCTGGTTGACTTTTCCTGATCCGTTTGCGCGCGAAATTTACCAAAGTAAGCGTGCTGAACTTTCCAAATTCTATCACGATTTATTACGCTTTCCAGATGACAAAGATTACGCCAAGAATTTAAAAATCTACGAAAAAGATTTGCGCGATTTCGACACCGAAAGCACCAAAAACTTCGACAAATATTTATCCAGCGACGGTGGCAAACGCTTAACCTCATCACGATTCCTAGATCAATACAAAGAAGTTCTAAAACCTGATGGTGAATTATTTTTTAAAACCGACAACGCACCATTATTCGATTGGTCGCTGGAGCAATTTGCTAGAGACGGCTGGAAAAACAAATTTGTGACGCGTGATTTACACAACTCCGATGCACCGGACGAAGCCAAAGTCATGACTAGCTATGAAGAGAGATTCACGCGTGAAAAGCTGTCAATAAAATATGCCGAGTTCACTAACGCAAAGAAAGGGCATCATGGTAAAAAATAGCCAGGAACCGATTTTCATTGGCGTCGAATTGTTAGCAAGAAAAGGCGATGAAATTTTGCTAGGGCTGCGCGGCAAGAAGGCCTACGGCGCCGGCAGTTGGGCGCTGCCGGGCGGATGTCTGGAATATGGCGAAAGATTAGCTGACGGGCTTTGCCGCGAGATGCTCGAGGAGCTGGGCGCGAACATTCTGCCACACGAATTGCGGTTGGTTTCGGTGGGTGATGATTTGATTTCTGGCGATCCAGAGCAGCATATTCACATCAGTTTTGAACTGCTTGAACCAACCTGGACGCCGCAGATTCTAGAGCCGGATCAATGCGACGAATGGCGCTATTTTCCGCTGGACAAATTACCGGGCAATATTTTCAAATCGCATGCTCAGATACTAGAGAATTATCGTGAAGCGGTCTTGTATAAGAGTTAGTATAGACCTATTTTTGTCCAAATAATTTATCGCGCAGCCAGTTATCAATTGGTCCGGCGCCCATAATGATAACTAAATCATTATTCGCTAAGTGCTCTTGAATTACTTTCCACAAATTGTCATCCAGTTCGGCTGATTTTGCGACTTCTTGGACCGATTCAGACAAAGTTTTAATTAAATCATTTGACGAAAGAACGGCTGGCGCACTTTCAACCAAGTCGCCACGTACCAGATACGTTGGCACCCAATAAATCTTGTCAGCGCCGTTGAAACTGTCGCTATATCCACCCTCCTTAGCAATCTCTGTCTGACGCAGGTTTTGATGCGGCTGGTAAACGGCGACGATTTTCTGTCCCGTTTCTTGCACAGTTTCGCGGGCCCTTTCCAACGTGGCAGCGATTTCAGCCGGAGCGTGAGCATAGTCAGTGTAAAGATTGTCAAATAGTTTTTCGAAACGGCGCGATGTTCCGGGGAAGTCCGCTAAAATCTTCTTGATTTCTGCTTCGTTAAAGTCATCCAAAACTTCGCGGAGCATCTCCAAAACCAGTTTAGCGTTCATTCGCATTGTTCCGCCGACCAGATTAATTTCATCGCGCGGTACCTTACCATCCAAAATCGTCGAATTTTCATCCGTACTTTCTAATTCCAGTTGTTCGGCTGCAGTTCGCCACAAAATCGTCTGACCCGACTGATCAATGAACTGGCGAAAAGCGTCGTTGTAGTCTTCCTTAGTTTTGTAAACGTCGGCATGGTCGTAATCTAATGACACAATCAGCGACCGGGCGGGCGAGAATTGCAAGAAATTTCGATCGTATTCGTCAGCCTCATAAACGAAAAATCTGGCCGTGGGGTCATAATTACCGCTAGCGCCGAACGGTAAGGTTGCTCCAACTGAATAAGAAACTGGATGACCTAGTTGATGAAAAACCCAGACCAACATCGCTGTTGTTGTAGTTTTGCCATGCGTGCCAGCCACAGCTAATAGTTGCAGATTTTTCTCTTTGATAAATTCAGCCAGGAATTCGTCGCGCTTGCTGGCGCGAATGCCATTTTCGCGTGCGAAAGCCAACTCTGGCGCGTCGTCGGCTAGCGCACCGGTATAAATGAACCAATCAATCGGCTTTTCTGCATGATACCGCGCCAAATTCTCGGCTGTTTGCTCGTAAAAGATCTTGACACCGCGCTGTTCTAGCTCGTCTGTCTGTAAAGTATGTTGCAGTTCCGAGCCGGCTACTGAGAATCCCGCGTCTAACGCGATTTCTGCTAAAGGCCCCAGACCCGCGCCGCCAATCCCCGAAATAAAGATGTTCATGATTGTATTTTAACATACATATGATCGCGCAGATCATACTTCCTGCGCCGTTCCTCGCGCGTGTCGTTACACGGCTCGTCTCTGACACTTTTTCCGTCAAAAAGAGTCGCGCAGCAAGTACGAATCTGCGCTAGTGTGATAAAATAAGAGCAATGAACGGGTGGAAAAATCACTTTCATGACAAGGCTAGCCTACTGCGCGATCGCCGCTGGCTGAAACGCCTCGGCCAGATCAAAACCTGGCAGCTGCTGATAATCTTGTTGCTTTTCGTTATGCTGACCGCGATTTTCTTGCGCCTGAACAACCTTGGGATGATTGAAAAACGCGCTGAATTAATCGCAGCCGACGAAACAGGCGATATTAACAAAGTCACAACGGCTGCTAAAAACCTGCAAAACTTTGTGGCTAATCACATGAATACTTACACGGGTCGTGTGGCGTTGCAAACTTTGTACGATCAGGCCGCGGCAGCCGCTCTCGAGGCCAATCGACCGCCGGAAATCGACGCAGGTGCCTATCAGCGCGCTTCCGAAGAATGTCGACCGCAGTTAACGAGTTTTGGCTATCGAGCTTGGGCGAACTGTGTGGCGGCTCGCGTCGGTACCAGTGAAATCACTGACCTGGATCAAAATAACGTTCCACCGCCTGACCCCGATGCTTATTACATCGAATATGCGCCGGCCCGCTGGAGTCCTGATCTGGCCGGAATTTCTCTCTTGATCAGCTTTTTATTAGTTTTCGTCATCGTGTTGCGCCTGGTACTACTGTTAATCCTTAAGCTTATTCTGAAATTCAAATATCGCGCCGCATGAGAAAGCTTGACAGGGGAATTCAGCGTGATATAATCTGTCGTGTAAGCAATAATAAGGAGGAGAATTATGGCAACTTACACCCACACCAACTCTAAGGGCGTAAAATACTTTTTGCACTACAAGGACGTAATCTTGCGCGGCGGCCGCGAACAGCGAATCTACTTCTTCGCGAAAGCCGAAGACAACAGCAACGGCCGCGTGCCGACCGAACTGCCAGAAGGCTACAGCGTTGTGGAAAATCCGCGCAATGGCTTTTTGACTGTCAAGAAGAATCGCTAGTTTTTGGGTAATGAAAACGCGCTCTTATATGGGCGCGTTTTTTGTC
Source organism: Candidatus Saccharimonadota bacterium (assembly GCA_009777625.1). Taxonomy (GTDB): domain Bacteria; phylum Patescibacteriota; class Saccharimonadia; order Saccharimonadales; family Saccharimonadaceae; genus WRLL01. Next base: position 41,669 of record WRLL01000001.1, on the reverse strand, counting down.
TCTATTCCGATTGTGGTATAGTTTAATAGATGAAAGATTTGCAGAATAATACGGACTATTCGCAGGACACTCTGTTTGACGGTACACCCATCGATGATACACCCACTCCTGCTCGCGGGATAATAAGACCCAGAGGTCCTGTAACCGAATCGCTTGCTGCTCGTATTCTTGGCATTACTGATCCTGGCCGCAACAAGGAAGTACCTGTCAATGGCGACATCATAAACATTCCCTTGCTAATTAGAAGCCTCGACATTCTCTCATGGCAAGACGATCGGTCGAGGAAATTATTAATAAGCATTTTGTTGGATATTTCGGTAAGCAAGAAAGATCGCAGAAATCGCAGTCGGCATCAGGACAACCGCTTAGACGAAACAAGTTATATGCTATCACCTCTGGACAAAATCAATATTAGTAACGAAATAGAAAACATGTCGAACGAACATGACAAGAATATCGCAAGGGACTTATTACCAGATTTGACGGACTTTAGCACTGAAATTGCGGAGGAGCTATCTGATGTGAACTTGACTCCAGAGCAATGGACAAGAGCGGAACAATTGGTTGACACCGGAGTTCATAATTATGATGGAGCCATCAGACAGGTCCTGAGTAAATAATTGTGGTGGGGGCGGCTGGGTTTGAACCAGCGACCAATCGGTTATGAGCCGACTGCTCTGACCGCTGAGCTACGCCCCCTTAAGTAGTTATTATATCAGACATATGTTAAAATAATCATATGTCCGGCGACATAAAAAAATATCTGACCCTAAACAACATCGTGCTGATTGCGGCGTTGGTTTTGGCTGGTTCGTGGGCGCTGGGCGCGATTGGCGTGTTGAATCACAACTACGACCTGCAGCGTCAAGTCGATCAGGCGCGGTTAGATAATCAGCTAATCGAACTGCAGAATCAAAATCTCAGGCTAGAACAGGCATATTTTCAGACCAATGAATTCCTGGATTTACAGGCTCGCGCACTATTGGGCAAGGCCAATCCCGGCGAGCACCTGGTTCTTTTGCCAAAGGTGGCAGTATCGTCAGAGCAGAATAATAATCAGGCTGCGACCGAAGTACCAGCAAAATCCAACCTCAATCAATGGGTGGATTTCTTATTCGGCCGCCGCGAATAGTTTATGTTATAATAGGACTATAATTTCTAAGGAGGGACGAAAATGGCCAAAAAAGAATCTAAAACCATGGGCGAAAAATCTTCTGATGCGGCGGGGAAATCGGCCGCGCTCGATCTGGCGTTACAGCAGATTTCCAAGAATTTTGGTGATGGCTCGATCATGAAATTGGGCGACGCGTATAAAATCAATGTCGAGACGATTCCATCGGGCACTCTGTCGCTGGATCTGGCGCTGGGTGGCGGCTATCCAAAGGGTCGCGTTGTTGAGATTTACGGCCCGGAATCCAGTGGTAAAACGACCTTGACTTTGCACGCCGTGGCTGAGGTTCAAAAACAAGGCGGCACAGCGGCCTTCATCGATGCTGAGCACGCGCTGGATCCGATTTATGCCAAACGCTTGGGCGTGGATACGGCGAACCTTCTTGTCAGCCAACCCGACAACGGCGAACAAGCGCTGGAAATCGTCGAGACTTTGGTTCGATCGAATGCGGTTGATTTGATCGTTTTGGACTCTGTCGCGGCATTGGTTCCTCAGGCCGAAATCGACGGCGACATGGGTGATTCTTTGCCGGGATTACAGGCGCGTTTGATGTCGCAAGCACTTAGAAAACTTACCGGAATTATTAATAAGTCCAAAGCAACGGTGATTTTCATCAACCAAATCCGCATGAAAATCGGCGTCATGTTCGGCAACCCCGAAACTACGACCGGCGGAAATGCTCTGAAATTTTACGCATCGCAAAGAGTGGATATCAGAAGAATCGGCCAGATCAAAGCCGGCGAAGACGTCATCGGCAACCGTACGCGCGTAAAAGTTGTCAAGAATAAAATCGCGCCGCCTTTCCGTCAGGCCGAATTCGACATCATGTACAACGAGGGCATTTCGACGACCGGCGATGTTTTAGACCTGGCCGCGATGCACGATGTCGTTGCGAAATCCGGCGCCTTTTACAAATATAACGACGCCACGATTGGCCAGGGCCGCGAAGCCGCCAAACAATATTTGAAAGACAACCCAAAAGTCTTAGCCGAAATTGACAAAAAAGTCAGAACGGCTGTCAAAAAAGAGGAAGAATAATGAACTGTGATTGCGGTTGCGGTTGTGAATGTGGTGGCTAACGAGTTGTATTTAAATATTTAGATTAAGGAGATATATGCCAAAATTAAATATTTATCACAGCGAGGATCTCGGCGACCCAGATATATTAAGGATCTCAAAAGAGGTCACTGACATGATGCCTCGCGTGTCAGTATCGGGTATTGTAGGGATAAAAGATCCAGAGACTGTCCGTGTAATGTCTATTCCAATGACGCCAGTACAAAATTGCTCCGAAATCGTGCTAGCTCTTAGTGGCTTTCAAGGTTCATCAATACCTGTTTCCACCGAAGAGTTGACAGCATACTCGCAGTTGTTGCTGAAAGTCAACAAAGAAGAATGGAAGCAATTGGCAGATGCCACAACGGCCCTTAAGGTCGATGTGTCAGAGCAGCCACCGATAGGATTTACCGTTTTCCCCAAGGACAGCTCAACTGGAGAGCGTAAGGAATCTATCGAATGGGGACCTGTGGTTGCCTCCGAATAATCTTTTGTTCTCCCGTAATCCTGTGCCTTAGCTTTCGCACTAGTTTTGCTGATGCGTTGACAATCGAGCTACAAAATAATATACTTACGCTATGTTAAAGAGATTAGCTTTTGCCACCGGTCTAACCATGTTTACCAGCGCCAGCATTCACATGTTTATTCTGTTTGTCCAATCGATCATCCAGGCTGACTATGAAATCATGAACATCTTTACAATCATCGGTCTTGGCGAGATTTGGCCTGCGCTGGAAAAAGGACTAGCCATGGCGATTCTGTCTTGGGTTGCGACCGCCCTGTTAATCGGCCTGTTCTATTTCTTGATTAGCAAGAAATTCGCGGCAAATAATCCCAGCAAAAGTGAAAATCAGTAAAATCGCGCCGGCCGTCAAAACTGCCGGGCGCTACAATGTTTTTGTCGACGACAAATATTCGTTTTCTTTGGACGAAACACAATTGGTCAAAATTGGCTTGAAAAAAGGCGATGAAATTTCCGAGGATAAATTGGACGAATTAAAGGGCGAGTCAGACTTTGGCAAGAATTACGTCGCGGCCGTCGATTTAATTTCTCGTCGCATAAGAAGCGAAAAAGAAATCCACGACTATGCCTGGCGCAAACAATGGTCGAAAAAAAACTTGGAGAAAGTCATTGAACGTTTATATGAACGCAGTTATTTGAACGACGAAAAATTCGCAGAAAGTTTTGTTCGTTCGCGGGCCTCTTTACGAAATTTCTCCACGCGAAAAATGAAAATGGAACTAATGAAAAAAGGAATCAAATCAGAAATTATTGAAAAAGTTCTGAACGAATCAGAAGAATTTGACGAAGACCAAGCACTGAAAAATCTTATCGCCAAAAAACGCAAGAATTACGAAAATGAGCAAAAGTTAATCGCCTACCTTGCGCGACAGGGATTTTCTTATGATAAAATTAAAGCAGCATTAAACGAGGACGACAATGCATAAAGAACCATGGCAAAATTACTACATGAACGGCCAACCGGTAGATGCGCCGTATGTTCAAGGAACACCCATGCCTGACGGCCAACAGATTGGTGTTGCGACGATTTTTCTATGGCGTCAAAACGAAGGCGGGGGGGGGCAGCAAGTTTTGTTGCAAACCAGAAACGAGAACCTGCGTCTATGGCCCGGTTATCTGGATGTGTCAGCGGCTGGACATCTTGATTTTGGTGAGCAGCCGTTGGAAGCAGCACTACGCGAAATGCACGAAGAGCTTGGTCTGGAAATATCGGCAGATGATTTGGCCTTTATTGGCACATTGCCGTTGATAAATTCATGGCCAACGCCACCGGAACCGGAACTGCACTTTGTTTATGCGTACAAAATCGAAAAGGATTTGCAGACCAGTTTCTCTGATCAAGAAGTCACAGCGGTTGATTGGTACAATATTAATGATGTGATACATGCAGTTAAGGATGGCCATTTAAAATTAGCCAAAGCCGATTCGCCGTTGTTTGATTTCTCTCTGCTGGCGATAAAGAAATTAGCTATTTAGTCTCGGCGTGTTCAGCGGCTGGTTTGGCTTTGCGAAATGGGTTTTCGAAGTTTCCCGGTGTTGGTACGGCAGCGACCTTCTGAGCAACCTTTTCCTTAACCGTTGGACTTTTTACGGTGATTTTTTGGTTATCAATCGACACGATTTGGTCGCGCGAAACCGTCAAATGCGCCACCGAGAAACTCTTAACCAAAGTCGGTTTCAAATACAACTGCTGTACCAAGAAATTATCCGGATTGAGAGTATAATTTTCCACGCGACCTAGTTTCCGTTTGTGTTTGTCAACTACCCAAATGCCATTCAGTGCGAAATTGTAACCGATGACTTCGCCCAAACGAACCATGTCAGTCGGGTTCAGAATATTGTCCGACGAATCAACGATGGCGCCCATTTCACCGAACTCGCGAATGTCTTCGGCGAAAACTACAGCCGGCGAGAAATCAACCATCGGTCCACTGACATAAAAGGCCACAATCTTCAGATTATGCGGATCAATAATGGGCGTGTCCAACTTTGCCAGTGGCTGACCAGTTTGCAGTGACATCACCGGCGCGCCAAGCATATTATCGATCGTTAGAAGCATAACCACATTTTATCACATATGTGGCATGATAGAATAGTCCTATGATAATTCTATCTGACGAAGAGATGAAGCGATTCGGTGCAGACCTTGGCACGAAACTAAAAGGCGGTGAAGTCATCGAACTAATCGGCGATGTTGGTGCCGGCAAAACGACTTTTGTAAAAGGTCTGGCGCAGGGTTTGGAAATTGACGACGACGTTCAATCGCCATCTTTTACTATTTCGCGTAATTACATGGCGCGCGACGATTTGACTTTGAACCACTACGATTTTTACCGTTTAGCTGATGCGGGGATTATGAGTATGGAAATCGCTGAAAGTTTACAGAATCCAAAGAACATCACCGTCGTTGAATGGGGCGAAAGTGTCCGCGACGTTTTGCCAGACGAACGAATCGTTGTAAAAATTGCTTATCTGCCAACCGAAGGAAGAGAAGTAGAAGTAGAAATCCCAATAGCAACCGACCATTAAGGTGTTAAAATAAGAAGTAACAAGTAAAGAAGGAGCAATCATGAATTTACAAAACAAAGTTATAGTCATAACCGGCAGTTCCAGTGGCATTGGCGCGGCCATGGCGAAACGTTTCGCGAATGAAGGAGCGAGACTCGTTGTCAATTATTGTGTCAACGAGACGGGGGGGGGCGAAGTTCTAAAAGAAATTCAGAAGATTAGCCCAGAGAGCATTCTCATTCAGGCTGACATTCGAAAAGACAGTGACGTTGAGCACATGCGCGATGAAATCAAAGCCAAGTTTGGCCGCGTTGATATCCTAATTAATAACACTGGATATTATCAAGAAGGTGACAGCCCAGATAATTTTGATGCCATCGAAAAAACTTTCGCAGTCAATTTCTTTGGTCAAGTTCGCGTTACAAACGCTGTGCGAGAATTGATGAGCAAAGGTAAAATTATTTTCACTTCGTCGGTGAATGGCAGGATTGGTTATGGCGGACCTGACACGGCTGGTTATTCTGCGACCAAAGCGGCTCTTGATTCTTACATGAAAAATTTAGCCAAAGAAGTAGCGCCCAATATCTTAGTCAATTCGATTAGACCGGGGCGGACGTTAACTCCTATTTGGGGAGGAATAACTAAAGAGTACGAGGTTGAATTGATGCAAGGTGTTGCTACCGGCAATTGGGTTACACCAGAGGAAATCGCCGATGGTGCAGCGTTCTTAGCTAAAAACGATTCAATGTGTGGCGAAATTTTGACGATCGATGGTGGCATGGGGCTGCGGATATTTGGATAACTTCTTTCTAAACCACTTGAATAACAAAACCAACCACTTAGCCAAAAACGCTAGACATAAAACATTGAACTTGCGATAATAAAAACAGGATCAAAATTGCAATGAAAATCCGCATCGATATTGACGAAAATTCGCGCGAACCGGAAATCGTGATTCGCGGGAGTAGCGACGACGTGGCAAAATTGCAGAATGCGATATTGGCGGCTTCGAAAAATGCGCAAAATCTGGCGCTGGTACGCGACGGCCGAGATTATTATCTGCCAGCCGAAAGCATCCTGTTCTTCGAAAGCGTCGATGGCAAAACCTGGGCGCACACGGCGAAAAATATTTACGAAATCAAGCAAAAACTTTACGAATTAGAAAACATTTTGCCGGCTAGTTTTGTGCGAATTAGCAAATCAGCCATCATCGGGACAAAATACATTTTGTCGATTAGTCACAATTTGGCTGGACCAAGTTTGGTGCGCTTCCGCGGCAGCCACAAGCAAATCAACGTCAGCCGCGGTTATTACAAAAGGTTAGTCAACAAATTAAGTGAAAGGAGCTATCATGAGTCAAACTAAGAAAAAGGAAGGGTCGAGAGGAAGCGCGGAATTTGAACAAAAAATGGCCTGGAAACAAGAAAAGTGGGAATCTCGGCGCCGGCACAATGTTTTGTGGCGCGTTTTTTGGGGATTGTTTTTCCTGGTCGCAGCCGCCGCGGTGACGTTCCAAATCTTTGGAATTCTTACTTTTCAACTGAACATTTGGTGGTTGATCTTGGGGATTTTCCTGGTGGCGATAATGGTGCAGGCGTTAATGAATCTGAATTGGTTCTTTGTCTTTGTATCGGCCGCAACAATCGCGACTATTTTGAATTACCAAACTGATTGGCTCAATCTTTCCGGTCAAGAAATCGGCGGAATGTTCGGCGTAGCAGTTCTGCTGACGATCGCGTTTTCGATTCTTTTTCACAAAAGAAGTTATCGCGGTTGGCGACGCCATGTAATGATCGGTGGAAGCGCCGACGACTTTTCGGAAGTCAGCGAAAGCCTGGACAACGAACGCGAAGTTGCAGTGCGAGCCAACATGGGCGAAGCCATCAAATACGTCAATTCCAAAAATCTGGAAAAAGTACTGATCGAATGTAAACTCGGTGCGGTGAAAATTTACTTTGACAATGCTAAAATTGCCGGCGACGAACTACTGGTCAACATCAATTGCAGTTTGGGCGGCGTGGAAATGTACGTACCCAGGAACTGGCGCGTGGTCAGCGGCCTGAACGCCATGGCCGGCGGTATCAGCGAAAAGAATCGCGCGGAATTGACGGCCGACAGCCCGGTCGTGCGTTTATCGGGCAATGCCAATTTAGGCGGCGTGGAAATAATTTATGTATAATATATAAGTAAGTATGAAACAAGATCCCGAAAAGCGTCATTGGCGACGCAATATCACCTTCTTTTTGCTAGGCCAAGGCTTTTCGCTGCTCGGCTCGACGTTGGTGTGGTATGCCATCATGTGGTACATCACGCTGACGACCGGGTCGGGGCTTTACTTAACATTACTGTTGGTGGCTGGAACGATTCCGCTGGTGCTGATGTCGCCCTTGGGCGGCGTTTGGGCCGATCGCATGAACCGCAAATGGCTGATCAATATCGCCGATGGTTTTGTGGCCGTAGTAACGCTGCTTATCATAATAATGTTCAGCTTCGGTTTCGAGGACATTTGGTTGTTGATGGTTTGTATAGCGGCCCGAGCCTTTGGCCAAGGAGTCCAAATGCCAGCCGCTGGTGCCGTGATCCCACAAATCGTGCCAAAGGAAAACCTGGCGCGTATCAACGGTTTAAACGGCATGATTCAGATGGGTTCAGCACTGCTGGCGCCGATGGGAGCGGCGGCCTTGATCGCATTTATGCCGGTGCAACAGATTATGTGGGTTGATGTCATCACAGCTGTAATCAGCATTTTGATTTTGACGTTCTTTGTTAAGCTAGGTCGACCCATCGGCAGCAAAGACGCACCGAAATCAGCCTGGTCGGATTTCAAAATCGGTGTCAAATATATCGCAAAACATCGCTTCGTGCGAGCCTTATTCGCCGTTGATGCCATCATGACAGTACTGATAATTCCTATTGCAATCTTGACACCGTTGATAGTAGCGCGCGATTTCGGCGGAGAGGCCTGGAAGCTGGGTGCCATAGAAGTCGGCTGGATCGCGGCGGCGCTAATCGGTTCGGGCATTATCACGGTCTGGGGCGGTTTCAAAAAGCAGAAGAGGACGCTTCTGATGACGGCGGTAATATTTGGGATGGGCAGCGTAGCAACAGGAATTGCGGCGCTGATGGGCGATTTCTGGTGGTTTGTCGGTTTCATTGCACTAGCCGGCTTGGTTAGTGCCTTTTACCAACCGGTGGTTAATACTATGTTGCAGCAGCGCGTCGAAGAGAAATTCATGGGCCGGACCTACAGTGTCATGACAATCATCGCCAACACTGCCATGCCGGCTGGCATGCTGATTTTCGGACCGCTGGCTGATATCGTTTCGGTTAATTGGTTGCTGATTTGGACAGGTGTGTTGATCGTTCTAGGATCATGGCCAATCTTAAGTCGGAAAGTTTTTGATTAATTTTTTAAGAGTTCGCGCATTTTCGCAGCCGCAATTGCCCGCGACGAGAAGGAATCTTTCTCGTCGCTGGTCATTTCAGCAAAAGTTTTTTCCGAACCTTTCGGAATGAAAATCGCATCAAATCCAAAACCATTTTCGCCGCGTGGTTTTTCCGGAATCGTACCATCAACCATGCCGTTGAAAACCCGCGAACCATTTTCATCACAATAGCCCAGCGCCGTCGCTGCAAACGCTGCGCGATCGTTATCGCCGAGCATCCCGACGATTCCTGCGTTGCCGACATTGTCGATGAACCACCTGATCAAAGCGCCCGGCAACTCGCCCCACGCCCGGATTGTCAAGCCGGTATCGTCGACCAAAACCGGTTTCTTAACAATTTTATAAGCCGCCTCGGCTTTGACTTTGGCGACTTCTGCAACATCGGTCGTTTGAATTTCCGGCAGGTTGATTTTTTCGTTGCTTAGTTCTATGTTAAGCAACCGCGACAGTTCTCTGACTTTGTTCAAATTGCCAGTGATTAGTGTGATAGTCTGATTCATATTGATATTTTATCACGAACACACTGGTTCACTTAAGCAATAGTTTCCGATAGAATGATCAATATGTGCAATAATTTTAATACCAGATTCGTATAACGAGTATTATGAAAAATGAAGAACAGCTAATTCAGCGCATTCACCACGGCGACACCGAATCCTATCGGCCACTGGTCGAACGTTATCAAACTGGCCTGATAATTTACCTGGAGAATATCTTTCACGATCGCGCAGCCGCAGAAGATGTGGCGCAGGAATCCTTTATCAAAGCTTATTTAAATATAAAACAGTTCTCGTCAGCACGCGGAAAATTCTCTACTTGGCTGTACAAAATTGCCACCAATATGGCGCGCGACAAGTTGAGAAAAGACAAACGCCAGTTCAATCCAGACGACTTGGAAAAATATTGCGAACTCGTTACCAATGAAATCGATTTTATAGAAATCGAACGTATCCGTCGTGCAGTGGAATGTCTAGAACCGCCAATCCTAGCCCATGTAATAAAGCAATATTTTTTCGAAGGAAAAAGTTACACGCAAATTGCCGAAAATCTGACATTGAACGTAAACACTGTTGCGTCGCATATTCGACGCGCCAAGGCAAAGTTAAAGAGGAGTTTAGAATGAGCGATGTTTTATTGCTAACTAAATTGGTTATAGCGCGGCCAGACGATAGCCCAGTTGATGAAGCATTCACGAGTCGCGTAATGCAAAAAGTTACTTCACAAAATCTAGCGGCAAAACTGCCAGGGAAATCGCCTCACAGAGGGCGCTTTGGTCGACTTAGTTTCGCGAAAGTTTTGATCATTGCTATTCTTAGCCTAGTATTGCTCGGTGGCGGAACCTTTGTCGCGGCAGAGATCATCAGTCGTCTCTATCCACAGCCAAGTGTCGAAATCGAGAAAACTACTAAATCACCATCTGGGCGTACTGCTATATTCTTTAATGTGAATGATTGTAAGATTGACTCAAATCAAACGGCGTATTACGAAATCAAACGCGGCAGCGACCTGACGACGGATGATGTGCAAAAGATTCTGCAAGCGCAGTGCGAAATGAAAGCAATCGGAGAAGCCTTTGGCGAAGGATTGATGCCCTTATCCAGCAAGCTTCCTATGGAACAAGCCGGTGTTTATGAAGTTGGCGAGACTGGACACATGATGCACAGCGCGGCTACGGTGGCATCGTTGAATCATAACGAATTGACCTATGTTGATGAATACGATGAGCAAACTACGATCACCTTAACCGAAAAAACAAATTATGTAGTTGATGGCGCTGCAGCGGCAAAATCCGATATCAAAGCCGGCGATGTTATTACGGTCGTCAGCAATGTCAAAATGAAGTATACGGTCACGCTAAAGGAGGGCGGCAGTTCAGCGCAGGGCGAAGCAATTTCCTCTACGCCAACACATGTCGTTAAGCTCAGCCTGCCCGCGAAATATTATCGTTATGATTTGTTTAATCAACTAACAGCGCGCGATGTCTGCAATGCTAATCCGCAGGATATTTGCTCACATGGCGCTTCGGTCGATCTGTATCTAAAAGGCACGCCTGACATGGCACTGGGCGATACCGTGGAAGCCCGCGAAATCTCTGGGACTCTGATTAGTCACAACGGAGCTTCCTTTCAAATTAAATCTTCGTCGGGTCGGATATTTACTGTGACGACGCCCAGTGACATCATCACGTCATTCAACCGAAACCAAAGTGCTAAATATAACAACGCAACTGTCGAAATTGGCGACACAATACAGATCATCTACATGGCTGACCGGAATCAGCCGGACGACCGCAACTTAAATCCAGAGCAGCTGATACATATATCATTGTCGCTCGAGATGCTAAATGCTAAAACCGATCCGATACAGAAATATTAAGTTAGAAATAGCGAAAGAGGTTTTGTCGTTTTCTCCTGTAGATTACTCTGGTGTATAATATAAAGCATGACAACCTATATCTTAGTTGGCGGCGCCATGAGAACATCGTCTCCCGAAATACAAGCCAAACTGGCGACGGCGATTCAAAAATCCGCTAGCATGCCATTCAAAGTAGCCAACGTGTTTTTCGGCGAGTCGCGCGAACAATGGCAGGACAAATTCAAATCACGTCAAGATATGTTCCGGGTATTGTTCGGTGAAAACGCACAAATGCGTCTGACTACACCTGAAACTTTTTTGGAGGACGCAGTGTGGGCCGACGTGATCTATATCCACGGCGGTTACGCGACCAGAATAGCGCAGTACTTGGACAAGATTCCGAATCTGGAAAAACTGTTTGCTGGCAAAGTTGTCATTGGCGACTCAGCCGGCGCGGTTTATCTGGCCAAATATGCATGGGAGGCATGGACCGACGAACGCGTAGCACGCGGCCGCGGCTTAGTTCCAGTGGCAGTGATCCCACATTTCGGCAGCAAGGTTTATGATAACAATGAAACGACGATTGATTGGGAATCTGCCGAACGTGAATTGGCTGTAAGTACTGACTTGCCAATCTATGCGATTCGTGAAGGTGAATTTGAAATTTTTGAGGAGAAATCATGACAACATATATCTTATCTGGTGGCAATGACAGCCAAATGACCGACGCGCAAGTTGCAAAATTACGCGCTGCGATTTTGTCAGGGCTAAATAATGAACCACGCGTTTTAAGTGTGTCATTTGCACTACTGCGCGAAGATTGGGAATGGAAATTCCGCGATCGTCGCACGCCGGCTTTTCAACGACTATTTGACAAAAATTACGACGCCAGATTGGCTTACCCCGACACTTTCCGCGAAGATGTGAAGTGGGCAAATGTAATCTATATTCATGGTGGCGACGACACGTTGTTGGCTCACTATCTGGATAAATATGAAGATTTAAAGGAGTTGCTTGCTGGCAAAATCGTGATTGGTGCATCGGCCGGGGCAGATTACCTGAGTCAAATATTTTGGACGTGCGACTGGCGGACGGTCATGAACGGACGCGGTTTGGTCAAAGCAGCGGTAATAACGCATTTTGACAGCGAATATGGTAAGGACGATCCGCGCGGGCCGGTTGATTGGGCGGCTGCTAAGCACGAACTAGCTGCGGAAACTGATTTGCCGATTTATCTAATCCGCGAAGGTGATATTGAAGTTTTTGAAAAAGGAGAATAGATTATGACGACGTACATTTTAACTGGTGGTTGGGATCATCTTTACCCGAATTACTTGGAAAATCTGGCCAAATTCATTTTGCAGCAAAAACCTGAACCGCGGATTTTGCAATGTGCTTTTGCTAAGCCTGAGAACGAACAATCAGAACTTTACAATATATTCGAACCTTTATTTTATCAATATTTCGGCGAAGATGTTGAGGTAGAAAATGCCAATATTGACCATTACCTTGAACAACTGGAGCGTGCCGACGTGTTTTATATTCATGGCGGCGAATTGGAACGATTGTTGGAAATCTTGCCCGATGCGGCTACCGTTAGGCGACTTTTTGCAAACAAAATAATTATCGGCAGCTCGGCCGGCGCGATGTATTTGGCTGCAAAAAGCATTGGTTATTACAGCGAGAATGGCATGAATGACGGTGCTGGTGTGCTGCCAGTTGGCGTGTTGGTGCATTATGGTGCAATCGCCAACGACCGCGGTATCACGATGGATTATTGGCGCAAATCTGTACAAGACCTAATCGATGTATTGCCAGATGATATGCTAGTTTTGCCGTTGACCGAAGGAAGCATGACGATTATTGAAAGGGCAGACTAATGATCCTAGCCATCAAAACTGCTGGCGATCCAACAGAAATCTATTTGTTAAACGACTCCGGCGAGATCGTTCGTCAGAAAGTTTGGAACGCTGAACGGCGTTTGGCGCATGATTTGCTTGGTGAAATCGAAGAATTACTAACAACTTGTCATCCTGAACTTGTTTCAGGATCTACAGAGTACAACGTAGATTCTGAACATCCGGAAAAATCAGAGATTTTTCACGGGTTTCAGAATGACAAGTGGGGAATTCTTTCCGACATCATTGTTTTCCGCGGTCCGGGCTCCTTCACTGGCCTAAGAATCGGCATCACTACCGCCAATACAATTGCTTACGCGCGAAACGTTCCCATCGTCGATACAACTGGCGAAAATTGGCGAGAAAACGGCCTTGAAAAACTTAAACAAAATGAGAACGATCAAATAGTCATGCCCGAATACGGCGCCGAGCCCAACATCACCAAACCGAAAAAATAATTTCACGCACCAACCATTTTGTGATATAATTACAAAGTCAGTAAATGACTTTGTAAATTGAATCCAGTCCGCAGCCGCGGGCGCGCCCGAACCAGTGTGAGTGAAGGCGAATCGTTTCCGCGAGGACTCTGCGGCAGAAAGGGAAACATGTTAACAGCTATTTTAACAGTAGTCGGCCTGATGGTCGGCGGCGCTGGTGTATTCGCGGCGCAGAAAATCAAAAGTAACGGCCGACAGGCCAAGGCCGAGAAAATCATCGCAAACGCCCAGAACAAAGCCAGCGACATCATTCTAAAAGCCACCGAAACCGCCAAAAAAGAAGCCGACGAAATGCGTCGCGACATCAAAAAGTCCGAAGAAAAAGTCGCCGAGCGCGAGCAGAAACTGCTTGGAAAGATCGAAGAATTGGACAAACGCGGCGAGAAACTCCGCGGCTCGGAATCGGAGCTAGAAGACTTGAAGGACGAGGTCAGAAAAATCCGTGACAGCGCGCAAGAAAAACTGCAAAAAGTCGCTAAATTATCGAAAGAAGAAGCTACCGACAAACTAATGAAAATGACTGAAAAAGACGTAAAAGGCGATTTGATCGGCCTGGTCGGCAAACTGCAGAAAGAAGCCGAAGACACCGCCGAACAAAAGGCCGAAATGATCATCGTAACAGCGATGGAACGCATGGCCAGCGACGTTACGGCCGAGCGCACCGTTACCGCCATCGAACTGCCCGACGAGGAAATGAAGGGCCGCATTATCGGCAAGGAAGGCCGCAACATTCAGGCCCTGCAACGCGCGACCGGCGTCGACATTTTGGTTGACGACACGCCCGGCATGATCGTCCTAAGTTCGTTCGATCCGGTGCGTCGCCAAACCGCGCGACTGGCCCTGGAAATGCTGATGAAAGACGGCCGCATTCACCCAGCCCGCATCGAGGAAGTTGTCGAAAAAGCCCAAAAACAACTCGACAAAGAAATCGTCCGTGCCGGCGAGGATGCTACCCGCGAAGCTGGTGTGGCTGGCTTTATCCCGGCAGAAATGGTGCGTTTGTTGGGCGAACTGAAATTCCGAACATCGTATGGCCAGAACGTCCTTAAACATTCAACCGAAATGGCCCAACTGGCTGGCGTCGTTGCTGAAGAAGTCGGCGTCGATGTTCGCGTCGCGAAAATTGCTACGTTATTGCACGATATCGGCAAGGCTGTAACGCACCGCATCGAAGGCAAACACGCCGACATCGGCGCGGAACTTGCCAAAAAGTACGGCATGGACGAACGCGTGGTTCACGCCATCGCGGCGCACCACGAGGACATCGAAGCCACCACACCAGAGGCAATCATCGTCCGCGTTTGTGACGCCTTGTCGGCGGCCCGTCCCGGCGCGCGTAACATCAGTGCCGAGAATTTCGTTGAAAGAATGAAAGAGCTGGAGAACATCGCCACCGGTTTCGACGGCATCGACAAAGCCTACGCCATCAGCGCCGGCCGCGAAGTCCGCGTCATCGTCCGCCCCGAACGCATCGACGATCTGTCGGCCATCAAACTGTCGCGCGACATCGCCAACAAAATCGAATCGACCATGCAGTATCCCGGCACGATCAAAGTCAATGTGATTCGCGAGACGCGGGCGATTGAATACGCAAAATAGGGCAGCAATATGGACAAAGAGGTTGTTTTCTTTCACAAAATCGCGCCAGAGATTATCGAGCTGGTGCAAAACGAATTAGCTAACAATAAAGTCATCAAGCAAAAAGGCCACAGCAGCAACTTCGCTACAAAAATCGACGTCGCAGTTGAACGATTGATCGTCGATAACATAAAGCGCAATTTCCCGGACGATCAAATCCTAGCCGAAGAGGAACACGGCGACGGCGATATCGACGAAGGGCGAATCTGGATCATCGATCCGATTTGCGGTACTGGAAATTTAGGCAGAAACATCCCCAACTATTGTACGAACATCGCGCTAGCCATAGACGGGGAATTAGTTGCGTCGATGGTGGTGGATTATGCGAATAGACAATACTATTGGTCTGTCGGTGAACAGAAGATTTGGTGTAACGACGCGGAATACCAATTACCTGCGCCAGTGCCCAGTACGTTAATCGAAATAGATTTCGGCGCCATACCATCAGGTACTCCGGACGACAGGACAAGGCATTTGAAAGGTATAGTTTATCTTCAGGAAGACACAGATTACATGCTGTGTTCGCTGAATACTTCGCTAAGCGGTCTGTATGCGGCCTTGCACAAGATCGATGGTTACTACTGCGCGCGCAATCATCCATGGGACATCGCGGCATCGGCTTTCCTGATGAGACAGTCGGGCGTGATACTCAAGGACGAAAATGGCGATGACTGGACTTTGAAATCAAGGGGCTATATCGCAGCGACATCGCAGGAAGTATTCGATGTGTTAATGAAGGCCTTTGCGCCGAACAAATAGGAGAAGCAGTACAAAAATTCGCCAACAAATTCGAACGTACCACAACAGCCAAACCATCTTTTGCGTAAGAGGACTTCCTGACCGAAACTATACAGAAGAAATCTGATCATATGTATCAGCCATCCGTCGTAGCAAATATTCTGTGTCCTCCCAACCCAAACAGCCATCGGTGACAGATTTTCCGGGCACCAGTCGGCGGCTGGGGTCAATGTCTTGCTTGCCGCTACACAAGTAACTTTCAATCATGAAGCCTTTGACGATTCCGTGCAGCGCAGGATTTCTTTTCATGGAATGTAGTACGTTATCGACGATGTCAGGTTGTTTGCTGTGGTCCTTTCCAGAATTGGCGTGATTTGTGTCGATGATTATCGATGGGTGCTGAAGCCTTCTTGATACATACAACAGTGCCGCGCGTAGCAAATCTGGTTCTTGGTAATTTGGCAAGTAGACGTCTTCTTCGTCGCGCAGTTCTTTCTTGACTCGCAATCCGCCACGTAAGATCGCGTGAGCATAAGGATTGCCCGATGACTTGACCCACTCGCCGTCATAAATCAAATCATGCTGTTGCTGTGCTGCGTGAATCGAATTCAGCATGGTTGGCAGATCACCGCTGGTCGGATTCTTCATGCCAATCGGCATGTCTAGGCCGCTGCTGACCAAGCGGTGTTCCTGATTCTCGACCGATCGTGCACCGACCGCGACGTAACCCAGCAAATCGTCGAGGTAGGGCATACTACTGGGATAAAGCATTTCATCTGCAGTAATCAGACCAGTCTTTCGCAGAACGTCTCTATGTAACCTTCTTGATGCCCTGATGCCTGAGAGCAAATCCACTCCTCCCCGTAGGCTGGGCTGTGTAGCCAGGCCCTTATACCCCATGCCGTTGGTTCGCGGTTTGTAGGTGTAAACTCTGGGAACGATGAATAATCTATCGCTCAATTGCTCATTTAGTTGCGCTAGATTCTCAGCATATCTCATGACCGGATCGTAGCTGTCGGCCGAACATGGCCCGACGATTACAACTAATTTACTGACTTCGCCAGCCAAGATTTGTTTTAGCTCATCGATTCTTTGCTGCCTTATCGCGATCAATCTCTCATTCAATGGCAATTCCTGCCGCAGCTGTTCGGCCGTCGGCATTTGCTTTACAATTTCAATACTCATAGTAAGCCTTTTCAAATTAAAAATTAGCGGTTCAACCGAAACCGCTATTATCGGCTGTGTCTATTGAGTTTTTATGCTCGGGTCTCGGTCAATTCCAAACACAGCCGCGGAAAGGCGAAGAAGAAAAAGAACTGTGTTCGATTATTTATCATTAAAAGTAGTATAACAGATTTCTGCATTTACACAAAAACATCAAGGTAGTTAATGTATAATAAGAATATGTCAAATAAATTGTTGTTTGTTCGCCACGGTGAATGCGTAGCCAACGTCGATCAAGTTTACGCGGGTAGCGAAATTGATTCGCCTTTAACTGGGCAAGGTCGTCGCGATGCTGTACGAACTGCGAAAGGATTGTCAGATGAAGGATTTACAATTGACAGAATAGTTAGCTCACCGTTGTTGCGAGCCTATGATACGGCGAAAATCATTCTTGAATCTTTGGATTTAGATTTACCAATCGAAACTGATGACAGACTGAGGGAGCGCAGTGTAGGTCAGCTAGCCGGCAAATCAAAAGGCGGAAAGTTCACAACTGTTGAAGCCGTCAACGATGAGCCGACGGCTGAAAGGCGTGAGGAACTATACAACAGGGTTAAATCAGCATTGATTGATTTGAAACAACATGGCGGCACTACTTTGATAGCAACACACAACGGCGCGCTAAAGGCGATTCGTTGCGCCGAAATGGGTTTACCGCCAGAGAAACTAGGCGATATGCCAAACCTTGAAAATGGCGAAATTTTCGGAATTAATTATTAGGTTTGACAATTTTAACCTGTTGCGTTAGAATAGGTGGGTAATTCTTTAGATATCGCGGGGTGGAGCAGTCTGGTCAGCTCGTGTGGCTCATAACCACAAGGTCGCAGGTTCAAATCCTGCCCCCGCCACCAAGAAAAACGCCCGAGTCCAAATCTCGGGCTTTTTTCTTGTTAAAATACAAAAACTACTTCTTAATAATCTTTACTTTGCCCAAGATTGGCACTTCCTTTTTCTTGCCATTTACAGCGTTAACAATGCCAATGACAACGATAACACCGATAACCACGCCACCGACACCCAAGATCCAGCTAATTGTCCGCGCCATGCCCCAGCCGCCACAGCCGCCGTGACCGGTGTAAATCGAGCGAATGCAGTCGCCGACAAAAGCGTTCCAAACGATGCGATTGATAATATTGGCCACGATAGCATAGGCCACCCCGACGATCAAAATATTCATGCCCTGGACCGCGTGATAGCGCACGAACTTGTTTTTCTTCTCTGCAAAGTACGGAATCGGCGCCAGGATGTAGGCTAGGATCGCCATAGTTTTGCCGTCTTCGATTTCCTTTTTGCTGGCGGCTTTGTCGTCCGGGTTTTGGTCTTTGGCTTGGCTTTTCGAATCTTTTTCCATTTTTCCTCCTTAAGAATTATTAGTTGCCACGTTCGCTCAGTTTATTAAATCGTATTGCTCCTTTCTTCTAACAAAGACTACAAGAAAAGCATAAATATAATTGGCTACATTGTAGCATAATTGAGCGGAAGAAAAGAAATTGATATAATACGTCTATGCCAACAGTAAATATATTCTTCACGTCAGAGGGACAAGCAAAACAATGCAGACAAATAGGTGCTGAGCTTAGGTCCTATCTAGCCAAAGAATTATCATGTAAAGATATAAATCTGACGCCCGAAGAGGTCAGCATAAGATTAATAAAAGCTATAGATATTGGCATGATTGCCCCTATTGAGGTAGAAGTAGCCGTACATGCATTCGACGAGCGTGTCGAAAAACAAGATGAGATTGCCAACAATATCCGCAAATTTTTACTAAGCAAGATAGATGTCGAGGACCTGAGGGTTTGGGTGCTGTTGGTCCAGTTCGGCCACAGTTGGTAAAATGTCGCTATTTTGTTATAATTATCAGCGCTACTTTATGTAGTGATGTGGCACCATAGCTCAGTTGACCTGTTCGAGCGTAGCGAGTAGATCGTAAAGCGTAGCGCTCTAACCAGCTGATCAATCAAAGTGTCGCGGCAATTTACAATATTTGGCACCATAGCTCAGCTGGTTAGAGCGTAGGACTCATAAGCCTAAGGTCGGTGGTTCAAGCCCACCTGGTGCTACCATGAATTATTTTAAAAAGGGAGGGGCAGATCATGACAGCAAATAATCAGAGGCTCGTCCCGTTTTTGACGTTCCACGGTAACGCCGAGGAAGCGATGAACTTTTACGCAAAAGTTTTGCCCGACGCCAAAATCGAGTCGATCGTTCACGTCGAACCCGGCCAGCCCGGCGACGCAGGCAAAGTCCTGCATGGCGCGCTGACCTTCACCGGACAACAAATCATGTTCATGGACATGGCCGCCGCCAACGAACTGCCGCCGTTCAGCTGGTCGATGTCGCTGTATTTAGAATGTAAGGACGACGCGGAATTCGACGCAGTTTTCAATGGATTATCAGAGGGTGGCACGGTCATGATGGGCCCGGAGCCGGTCATGCAGTTCAAGAAAGTCGCTTGGGTTACCGATAAATTTGGCGTTACGTGGCAGCCAGTTTTGGCGCAGGAATAGCTAAATTAAATTTCTATCAGCGATTATAAACAAAAAGTCCAACAATAGTAGGGCATTTTGACTTAATTTGGCACGAATCAATCTTCTAAAGAAATAGTCTCCAAAACTGGCTGACGCTTTTCAATTAAGCTCGCGATGAAATCGCCCAATTGCTCGGATGTGCGGCTTTGCATCCAGGATGGTTTTTCTTGTTCTGTCATTTTTCTTTCTCGCTTTCTATTATTTTTTGTTTTTGCGATTACGTCAATGATTCTAGCAGACTTAACTCGATTTGTCAAGACCCCTAAGCTTAAATAGGAAAGTATGTCAAGAAAATCACTCAAAAAAGGTCAGCCCAGCTTGCGCCAAAATACCGCTTGTGGTAAAATCTACAGCAGAGGGCAAAATGAACATTACTGAAATCTCGCAAGTTTGGCTGCCGCTGACGGCCGCCGCGCTGGTTACGGCCAGTTTTTCGCTGGGCGTTAGCATGCTGACTTTGCTGAGCGGCCATTTACGCGGAATCGAACAATCGGCGGCGCGGGTTCAGAAACTCTCGGCTGGCTACATTTTCGGCTTTTTCTTGGCATTGCTCAGTAGCGTCGTCGGCTCAATTTACGTCTTATCGATTCTGGATTTTGCCCACAGTGGCGAATTCTGGTCGATTCTGTCCGGCGTGGCCGTCGGCGTCGGTTTGGCGGTCATGTTGTTCTACTATCGCTGGGACAAGAACGGCACAAAACTTTGGCTGCCGCGGCGCATGGCCGAATATTTGTATGCTCGCACCAAAGCTACTCGCCACAGTTTCGAAGCTTTCCTGCTTGGTGTTGGCGCGGTCTTTGCCGAGTTGATTTTCATTGCCACGCCGATTATTATCGCGGCCAATTTGGCGCTCGCTTTGCAGCGCGGTCAGCAGATTGCGGCTATCTTAGTCTATGTTTTGATTGCGTTGATGCCGCTGTTGATTCTTCAGATTTTTAACGCCAAAGGCCGGCGGATTTCTTCATTTATCAAATGGCGCGAAAATAACAAAAAGTTCTTGCAAATTGTCGCCGGCGCCTTGCTTATCATCCTCGGATTTTATTTGTTTATATATAAAGCGATGTGAAAGGAAAGAAAAATGACACAAATCTTGAATAAGAAAACGACAGTCAATTACGATAAAGAACGATTAGGCCAGGCCGTCCAAAAAGCCGCCCGCTCTAACTGCATTTTAGCCGGCGATGCGGAAAATCTCGCGCAAAGAGTCGTTGCCAAAATCGACCGCTGGCTGACTGACAAACCAGAGGTCACGGCGCGTGAATTAAGACTACAAACTGCCGCCGCGATGGGCGATTATGACTTAGAGGCGGCGTACCTTTATGAAAATGAAAAGAGATTATTCTAAGGAGAAAAAATGCCAAAAACTAAATTCAACTACGACCTAATCGTCCTCGGCAGCGGCGCGGCCGGTTCAGTCGCGGCCGAAATCGCAGCGCGGGCTGGCCAGAAAGTCGCCTTGGTCGAGGCCACCCAACTGGGCGGCGCGGCGCCTCACACCAGCGACATTCCGGTCGGTGCATTGTTGGAGGCGGCCCACATTTTTGACGCCGCCCAGCATGGCGCGGCGATGGGGCTGCGCACCAATACGCTTGGCTATAATTATCCCAGCGTGCGGACGTGGAAAGATCTGACGATCAAGCGCTCCGGCGCGTCGTCCTTGGCCGAGCATTTGCGCGGTCGCGGCATCGATCTGTTTCGAGCCCGGGCACACTTTTTGTCGCGACATGAAATTTCGATCGGGCGGCGGCACTTGTCAGCCGAGAAGTTCTTGATCGCGACTGGATCGAAACCCTTGATCCCTGACATTCCGAACCTTGACAAGGTGAATTACTTAACGCCGGAAACTGCCATCGATTTGCTACGTCCGCCGAAAAGTCTGTTCGTCGTCGGTGCCGGTACGGCTGGCGTGCAACTGGCCGAATTATTCGCGATCTTTGGCAGCAAAGTTTACTTGGCCGAAACACAGCGCCGCATCTTGCCGCGCGAAGACGACGAAGTCTCAGCCGCCATCACCGAAACGTTCAAAAAGTCCCGTGGCATGGAAATCCTGACTTCGGCCCGCGTCATCGCCGTCAAAAACGACTCGCTGACGACGCGCGTAACCTATCTGGCCGGCGAAACCGAACACTCCGTCAAAGTCGAACGCGTGCTGTTCGCCACCGGTCGTACGCCGAACACCGATCTGGGTCTGGAAAACGCCGGTGTCGAATACGACCAAAGCGGCATCAAAACCGACGAATTTCTGAACACCTCGACGCGCAATATCTGGGCGGCTGGCGACGTGCTGGGCCGATTGAGCACGACGCACTCGGCGCTATACGAGAGCCGCATTGCCACCAACAATCTGTTAGGTAAGCCAAAAATCGCGCCGAACTACTCGATCGTTCCGCGCGTAATTTGGACCAGCCCGGAAATCGCCGCAGTTGGTGCGACGGAAAAAGATTTGACGCGCGACGACGCCAAGTTCCACCGTTCAATTATTCAAAACACCAGTGTAGCGCGCGCCAATGTAGCGAACTTCTCTGCTGGCTTCACCAAAATTCTAACCGGCGCGAAAGGCGAATTATTGGGCGCGACCATCATGGCGCCAAACGCGGCCGAAACCATCGGCCAACTGGTCCTGGCAATCCAAAGCGGCCTAACCGCGCAACAGTTGGCCGAAACCGTTCAGCCGTTCGGCTCGTGGGGCGAGGTCGTGCGGTTGGCTTGCGCGAAAGTCCGATAAAAGCGAAAATTCTTCTATTTGCAAACCCTTCTTAATTGATATACAATCACTAATATTATGAGGTTTATACAGAAGACCATTAACACCATTAACACCATCCGCCGACATTGGATAATCTCTGCATCGATTGGGGTCATTTTGATGGGTTCGGCCGGTGCGGCGGCGTTCGGATTATATCAACACAATGAAAATATAAAGGCCGAGAAGACCGCTGCCGAACTGCGCGAAAAAGAAGCGAAAAAGAAAAAAGAGGCCGAGGAGAAAAAGAAAGCCGAAGAAAAAGCCAAGGTTGAGGCAGAGAAGAAAGCAGCCGAAGAAGCCGCACTCGCTGAACAGCAGAACAATACTCAGCCGACGACGACCACTCAACCGGCACGCTCAACCACGACGACTGCCCAACCAAAACAGCCGACAGCCAAAGAGCTGCATGAGCAAAACAGAGTTCGATGTATGGCTGTCTGGGACGAGTGGTCCAACGGCGGCAAAGCGACCGAGGCATCCCGAGCGGCATCGGCGGCAGCGTATGAGCAAGTGCCAGATCCATCACCTGACAGCGAAGCGCAGATAAGAGCGTTGATAAATAAATACACCACCGAGGCTCGCGCTAAATATCTCCGGGAAAATGGCTGCAGTTAAAAACACAACCTAATTTGTCGTGGTATAATAATTTTATGAAAACAATCCTCATTACTGGTTCCAGTCGCGGCATCGGTCGAGCAACTGCCGAACTGGCGCACAAACAAGGCTACCGGGTCATCGTTCACGGCAAAACCGACAGCCCAGAACTTAACGAAGCCTGGCATGCAATAGGGGGGGGCTCGTTAAAAGTTGCCTTTGACATTGCCGACAAACAAGCAACACACAAAGCAATCGAAAACTTATTGAAAGAAGTCGGCACCATCGACATCTTGGTCAACAACGCCGGCGTCGCGCGGAATTTCTTAAAAGACATAAACGAAGTCGACGACGACAAAGCCATCGAAGAATACCGCACCAACGTCCTCGGCACGCTGCATGTAACGCAGGCCGTTCTACCGAAAATGCTGGAACAACAAAAGGGTAGTATCATCAACATCGCCTCGATCAAAGGCCAATATAATTTGGCGACGACTAGCACGTTGACTTATGCGACGACAAAAGCAGGAATAATTTCTCTGACCAAAGCTTTGGCAAAAACTTACGGTGATAAAGGAATTCGTTTCAACTCAGTTTCACCTGGCTACACCGAAACCGATCAGGTCAACGACTGGGACGAGGAAACGTTCAGGCGGATCAGCGACGGTACAATCCTGGGACGAATAGGGCAGGCAGAAGAAATTGCGCCAACGGTGATGTTCTTGGCCTCTGACGAAGCGAGTTATATTACCGGTTCTGATTTTCTGGTTGACGGCGGTTACGCAATAAAGGGGAAATAGAAGACCACTTCCCTTCACTGTGTTGTCGTTCTTACACTACTAAGAAATTTTATTCAATATGTTAGAATGGAAAAGATGAAAAAGTGGTTTCAAAGTCATGAAAAGTTAACGATTTTCTTAGCGTTGTTTTCGGCCGTTGTAATTTACGCTGGCTTCAACATCTGGCAGTCGGGCCGCTGGTCGATCTGGTTCGATGAGAGTTTTTCGGCCTTTATGATTCGCCACAACTTCGCCGAGATTTGGCATTACACCAGCCTCGACGTAAACAGTCCGCTGTATTATTTCCTACTTAAACTATGGTCGATGTTGTTTGGCCATGATGTGGCAATGTTAAGAAGTTTTAGTATCCTGTGCGGATTAGGCGTAATTATTGTCGGATTTTTCTTGAGCAGGAAATTATTTGGCGCAAAGACGGCCTGGTTTGCCTTGCCATTATTGACCTTGTCGCCAATGTTGGTGCGCTATGGGACAGAAATGCGAACTTATACGTTGACTACCCTGCTGATTTTTGGCGCGACTTTGGCTTTGGTTATTGCGGCAAAGAAAAACCAGCGAAAAGTTTGGATAATTTATGGGATTTTAGCAGCGTTGGCCATGTGGTCACATTATTATGCAGCGTTGCCATTGGCGGCCGGTTTCATTTGGTTCATGACGACGCGCTGGCAAAAAGATATAAAAGTTCGTGCCAATCTGCTAAAAGTTTTTGACAAGAACGTGAAATGGGCG
Organism: Candidatus Saccharimonadota bacterium; assembly: GCA_009777625.1. GTDB lineage: Bacteria > Patescibacteriota > Saccharimonadia > Saccharimonadales > Saccharimonadaceae > WRLL01. Next base: position 17,218 of record WRLL01000001.1, on the reverse strand, counting down.
CTAGGTTTGGCGTTTGTGCTGTTCCTACCGTGGCTCGGCGTTATGCTCTGGCAAGTCGCCGTGGTCCAGGGCATGGGCTTTTGGATTCCGCCGGTGTCATTCATGACGCTCGGCAATTTCTTTGGCGAGATGTTGGTTTACTTGGGCGTTAATGGATTGAAATCATGGTGGCTGCTGTGCGTGCTGATTTGGCTGATTCTGGCGATTTTCCTGAGCGTGAAACTTTGGCAATCGAATAAGAAATCGCGACGAAATTACCTTCTGATCTTGCTGATAGTCCTCGTCCCGCCGTTGACGGTGGCCGTGATCTCCATGCCACCGCTGCAGTCGATGTTTATCAATCGCTACGTTATTTACAGCATGATTTTCGTCAGTATCCTGGTGGCGTTCTTGGCCAGCGCCGATCTGAAAAAACTTAAAAAAGTCCGAATCGTCTTTTACGTGTTAACCCTAATCCTTTCAATTTTGGGTGTATACAATGTGGCAACTTATGGTAATTTCAACCGCGACACAAATTCGATGTCAGTCGCGAAAACCATCATGGTCGAAGTCGCGACCAATTTGTCAGAGCGCACTATCGTCATTGCCGACAACCCGTGGATTTTCTACGACGCGGTGAATTATGCGACTGACAAGAATCCGGTTTACTTCCTTGATTCGTCGACCGAATACGAGTTCGGTTCGCTAGCAATGTTGCGCGACGATAAAATTCACAAAATTAAGGATCTAGCCAAGTTCGTCAAGTCCGGTCAAACTGTTTGGTTTATCTCTGGCTCGTCGAACGCTAAAAATCCGCCGATTGAAACTTGGGAAACGCTACGCAAAATCGAAGTGCCATTCCCAATCGGCGACGCCAAACCAGCCTGGGCGGTGGAGTACCTGGTGCGGTGAAGTACGTTCTGGCGATTAGCGGCGGCGTCGATTCTTGCGTGCTGCTGAACATGATCGCAACTAGTTTCCAAGAATTCTGTGATAATAATTTCCCAGATGCGATTTGGCCAGATGATTTCATTGTGGCACATTTCGAGCATGGCGTTCGTGGTTTGGAAAGTAAGAAAGATGTCGAATTCGTGCGAAATTTGGCAGAGAAGTATAATGTGAAATTTGCATTAGGCGAAGGGAATTTATCGCCCAATTGCAGCGAAGAACTTGCTCGCGAAAAGCGATATGAGTTTTTAAGAAAAGTAGCAAACTGTCATTCCGAGATTGTCGAGGGATCTATACAAAACTTAAGGAGATCCTTCGACTACGCTCAGGATGACACGTTAATTGTTACGGCGCATCATCAGGATGACCTTCTTGAAACCATTGTCATAAATCTGATCCGTGGCACTGGCTGGCGTGGTTTGGCGCCGATGAGCGATCCGCAAATTTTGCGACCGTTGCTTAAACTTACCAAATTTGAAATCATAAACTACGCGTTGGAAAATAATCTGAATTGGGTCGAGGATGCGACAAACTTCTCGCCAAATTATTTGCGAAATCGTGTGCGGGATTTCCTGGCAAATTGGCCAAAAGCAGAACGTCAAAAACTTTTGGATTTGTATGAAAAGCAAAGAACTTTACGGACAGAAATTGAAAAGGAAATTGCTGAATATGATAAAAAGAAACTTTCACGTTACTTCTTAACAATGATCGACGAATCGTCGGCGTTAGAAATTTTACGAGAAGCTACAAAAGGCAAATTGACTTACCCACAGCTCAGACAAACTCTGATTTTCGCGAAAACCGCCCTGCCCCATAAAAAAAACAATTTCAAGGATGTAAAAATCCACGCCGAACTCCGCGAGATTATCATAGAGACAAAATAGCCAGGGCATTTTTCCTGATTCAAACTTTCTATGCTAAAATGTTCAAGTATGAATCCAAAATCACGAAAACCAGCGGGTGCGCCCGCGCCAAAGGGCCAGCCGCAGAAATCGCGCTGGGTCAAAAACACGCTGTTTTACGCTGTTGTCATTTTTGTCGCACTGATGCTTTTTGCTGCACTCCGGCCGGCTAATAATTTAGAAGAAGTCGCCTTTAGCGATCTGGTTCGAAAAGTCAGCGATGGCAAAGTCGCCAAAATCGTCGAAAGCGGCAGCGAGCTAACCATCACGCTGAAGGACGAAGAAAACCCCACCAAAAAATCCCGCATCCCAACCGGCGCCAGCGCCTCAGAACAAGGCCTAAACATCGAAAAAGTCGAATACGTCGTCGAAGCGCCCGACAACACCAGCGACATGCTGTGGTCGGCCGCCTCTATCATCATCCCGATGATTCTGATCATCGCCCTGTTCATCTGGATCATGCGCAGCGCTGGCGCCCAAAATAATCAAAGCATGGGTTTCGGCCGGTCAAAGGCCAAATTGTATGGCAAAGACAAAAAGCAAACCAAATTCGCCGAAATCGCCGGCAACGACGAGGCTAAAGAAGACTTGGTCGAAGTTGTCGATTTCCTGAAACACCCCAAGAAATTTGCTGAGGTCGGCGCCAAAATCCCCCGCGGCGTACTGTTGGTTGGCCCGCCCGGAACTGGTAAAACTATGCTGGCCCGAGCTGTGGCCGGCGAAGCTGATGTGCCGTTCTTCTCGATTAGTGGTTCGGAATTCGTCGAAATGTTCGTCGGCGTCGGCGCCAGTCGTGTCCGCGATCTGTTTGAAAAGGCGAAAAAGAATGCGCCATGTATTATCTTTATCGACGAAATCGATGCCGTTGGTCGGCGTCGTGGTTCGGGCATGGGCGGCGGCCACGACGAGCGTGAGCAGACCTTGAACCAGATTTTGGTTGAAATGGATGGGTTTGAAACTGGCCAGAATGTCATCGTTTTGGCGGCAACTAACCGCGCCGATGTTTTGGATCCGGCATTGCTGCGACCGGGGCGTTTCGACCGACGTGTTAACATTACTTTGCCAGAGAGAAAAGATCGCTTGGCAATCCTAAAGGTTCATTTTGAAAAGAAGCCGGTCGAAAAGGACGTCGACCTAGATGCATTAGCTGCTAAGACTGCTGGTTCGTCCGGTGCTGATCTGGCCAACATTGCCAACGAGGCAGCAATTCGCGCGGCACGACAGGATAGAAAGATTATCAATAATGACGATCTGACACAGGCCTTTGAAAAAGTTTCCATCGGGCCCGAGCGCAAGAACAAAGTCATGAACGAAAAAGACCGCGAACTGACGGCTTACCACGAAGGTGGCCACGCGCTAGTCGCGCAGATCTTGCCTGATTCCGACGATGTCCACAAAGTCACCATCATTCCGCGCGGCGCGACTGGCGGTGTGACTTGGACGTTGCCGCCAGAAGATCGGCCTTATACATCAGTCGTTCAGTTTAAGGACATCCTAGCCCGAGCCCTTGGCGGCCGGATTGCCGAAGAAATCGTCTACGGCCGCGACAAAATCACCACTGGCGCTGGATCTGACTTAAGGAACGCGACATCAGTAGCGCGCGACATGATTATCGAACAAGGCATGGGCACCAAACTGCGCGATCAGGTCTTCCATGAAACCGAAGGCGGTCTGATGTTCGACAAAATGACCCGCGACAGGCCGTACAGCGAGAAAACTGCTGAAGAAATTGACCACGAAGTCAACCAACTGATCGAAGAAGCCGCCCGTCGCGCCCGTGAAGTCATCAACGCCAATCGCTCGCTCTTGGACAAAATTAAAGACGCCTTGCTAGAACATGAAACACTAGACGCCGATCAGGTCAAGAAGATTTTTGCCGGAGCTAAGCTACCTGAAGCTGCGAAGCTGTACTGATCTATGCTCCCCAAAAGAAAGTCTCAATAAACGCACGCAACAGAAACGTAGCTAAATTAAAAGTCTTCACGGGTTCTGGACCGGATAATTCATCTAGCCTGTCTGGATTATTCCTGTAATATTTATGAATCAAAAGCAGATATCTGAATGGAATATCCCTACGACGTTTGCGATTAGAACGCTCAGGAATTTTGTAATAAAGACCAAGAGCATTCTCATTATCAATAACAAAGGCTTTTCCATTCGAAAAAATGAATTGATGTTGAATCTGATCTATATCTCTTAGAACTTGTAGCTTTGTAATAACTAACCTTTTCGACATAAGAATAACTATATCATAGTCGCCGACTATGCGAGAATGTGCTATAATATAACAACCTTAATTCGTAAAGCCTGCATTATAGCGGGCCAAGGAGGCGAGATGGAAAGAGTTAATCGAGTCATTAATGAAACCAAGAAAAGTACACCAGCGACTGCTAAACCTGTCATACCAAAACTACCCAACATGAGACTGGCTTTACTGGCGGCCATTTTACTGGCGGTCGGTAGTGTGGAGTTTTTCTTCTTTAGTGCTGGCGGCCTTGGCTGGACAATTTTCTGGCTGCTGTTTTTACCGATTTACGCGCTGATTTTTCTACTAAAGGATAAAAAACTTGCAAAAGATTCAAAAAAGTTCGCGCCGCTTGATGTGGTTTCGATTATTCTAATTGTCCTGCTTAGCTTGCCGTTTATGCTATATAACAATCCCGTCCTATGGTTCTTAAACACGTTAAGCCTAATGGCATTAGTTAGCACTTTATATCTGAGACAGATCTTTTCGGAGCGACTAGACAGCTTGCGTTTTATAGTTGAATTAACCTTGGGTACCTTGGCGCGGCCGTTTGCGAAATTGAGAGAAGCTTTTCTCACATTTTCCATCAGTAAATCCGACAACGCGAAGTCCAGACGACGGAATTTGATTATCAAGACAGTCTGGTCAGTTGTGGCCGCGTCGGTGATCGTGGCGATTTTAGCAACGTTACTAGCTGCGTCAGATTTGGTTTTTGCGGAAATGCTCGGGCGCATTGGCGAATGGTTTAATTCTCTTAACCTCGGTGATTTCATTTGGCATATTTTCTTGATGCTGTTGGTTTTCCCATTTTGTCTTAGCTTCATTTTAACTTATATTCTGAAAACAAAGTATACCTCGTCTCTTGAATTGGAATACGCAGGCAAGAAAGTTTTGCCGACATTGCCGGTGGCGATAGTCCTGTCCTTTATCAATCTACTGTATTTGGTTTTTGCGATCATTCAGTTCAAATTTCTGTTCAGCGGCGGGACTCAGTTGCCCGACGGGATTACATATGCCGACTACGCGCGGGCCGGCTTTTTCCAACTGTCTGCGATTTCGATTATCAACGTTATTATCGTGGCGATTACGGTCAAATTTTCTGAACGAAATGGCCGTGCTGGAACTTTACTAAGGATTTTGTCTGTCGCATTAGTTGCTTTGGCCGCCGTTCAAGTTGCTTCATCGTGGCTGAGGATGAGTTTGTATGTTCAGGTTTACGGCCTGTCGCAACTGCGCTTGTTTGTCTTCACAGCGCTAATCGTCATCGCAGCTATTTTTGTAGTATTGATTTTGCGCGAATTCATTAAGAAAGTTCCGCTTTTTACCAGCATTGCCGCAATAATTCTTTTCGTCCTGGTTGGCCTGAATTATATAGTGCCGGATGCCAAAGTTGCGCAGTATAACATCAACCACTACCTATCCGGCGATATCAAAAACAATGATTTAGATCTGGATTATCTGTGGGATTTGTCAAATGATTCGCGCTTTGTCATCATGCAAAATCGCGACCAGCTAATCGGAAAGAACCCAAAGTTTGAGTCGAGTTTGGCTGACTTTTCCAACAGGGTGCACTTTTACACAGATGGCCGGGGTGGCTGGAAAGATTTTAACGTCATGACCGAGAAATTGCGACAGTATCAGGACGATTAGTTCTGTGGTAGAATATTCTCTGTAATGCCAAGCGAGAAAGATAAGCTCAGCCAGGTAAAAGATGCCGGTGATATATCACCAGAGCTTTCGCGTGTCGACAAATTAACTGCCAAATTAGAGCGCGAATATTTAGAGGATCTAGTTGAGAAACTACCAAATGATTTTGAGAATCTCAGCCCGGAAATCGCCAAGAAACGCGATGTGGCACTGGAAAAACTAGCCGTAGAGCGAGAAAAGCATGAGGAGAAGGTCAAGAAAACCCGTCGTCGCAATCGCGCCTTGGCTGCCATTGCCCGCGCCAACAGTAAAATCCCTATCAAACTAGCAGCCATAATACTGGCTAGCTCGACTTTGATTTCGGCTGTGTTGGGCCTGTATCGCGATCGCCTGCTGAACTCGATGTACCTTGATACTTATCCGGTCGGCATCGATGCTTACACGGCGGCATTTACGATTCCCGATTTCATGTTTTTGATCCTGGTTAGCGGCGCGTTGAGCGTGACTTTTATTCCGGTTTTTAATTCAAGATTGGCCAAGAACAACCGCGAGTCGGCTTGGCAGATGAGCAGTTCGATGATTAATTTCATGGCGCTGTTGACCTTGGCAGCATCAATCTTGATCATGATTTTTGCGCCAATTTTGGTCAAATACATTGTTGGCCCCGGCATGAGCGAGTCCGGCCAGGCGTTGGCAATTTCGATGATGCGCGTTATCGCGGTTAATCCGTTCCTCTTTGCCATCGCGACAGTCATCGCGTCGATTCAGCAGGCGGTCGGGCGGTTTGTTTTCTTTGCGTTGTCGCCGTTGATATATAACATTGGTATTATCATCGGCGCGTTGTGGTTCACGAACGGCATTACGATCTTTGGTCACGAGATTTTTGCCGGCGGAATTATGGGCGTGGCGTTGGGTGTTGTTTTGGGCGCGGTGCTGCAGTTGATCGTTTCTTCCTTAGGACTGATCGGCCTGGGCTTTGATTACAAATTCAAAATCTTTTGGAAGAATCTCGGTTTTCGCCGCGTTCTTTCATTACTGCCGGCGCGCTCGGCTGATCAAGGGCTGGATTACGTCAGCTCGATTGTTGACCTTAACCTGGCGAGCCGAATGGCCGATGGCACGATGCGGGCCTACCAACAGGCCAGCGTGCTGTACAATATGCCGATCAATTTGATTGGCGTGGCGATTTCGACAGCGGCCTTTCCGCAAATGACCGAGCGCATCGGACAGAATCGACCGGATTTGTTCGCCAAGGAACTTCGTAGCATCCTACGCGTCATAATCTGGTTAAGTTTGCCTGTTGCAGCCATCATGTTCTTTGCTCGTGGCTACATTGTGTCGATCATCGCTCGCGGTGGAAACGAATTGATCGCCGGACTCTTGGCGATTTTTGTGCTGGTAATTCTACTGCGTTCTATCTATCACATTGCAGCACGAAGTTTTTATGCCCAGCAGGACACCAAGACCCCGCTGATTATTTCGCTGGTGACGCTCAGCATCGCGATCGCGTTCCAGCTGTGGTTTGTCTTTGGCTTGCACACTGGTGTAGCTGGTATTGCGTGGGGGCAAGTGATTTGGGCGGTGCTGGAAATTGGCGCACTATCGGTGCTAATGGGCCGGCGATTACCGACATTATTTGGCCGCGATTTCTGGAGCGGCCTGGGGCGCATGGCAATTGCCACAGCAATTATGTCAGTTATAACTTACCTGCTCGTGCGGGTCCTTGGTCTGGAATTCACCGATCAAAGTTTGATGATGGTGTTGCCGGGTTTGGCGATAATCGGGCTGATTAGTGGCGCGGTATACCTGGGTCTGTCAAAAATGCTGCGTCTGTCCGAAGCTGACCCGGTACTTAATTATCTAAGGAAAATCGGTTCCGGCAAACTATTTATGAATTCTAGAAGGTGAGAAAACTTTCTTCTTGACTTTTCATAATTGATCGTAGTATCATTGTCTCGGTTATACATAAACAAAAAGAGGATAAGTGGAAATGAAAAGAATAATTAAAAATTTATCAACCGCTATTATTCCGATAATAGCGATCATCGTTGGGGTTGTCGTCATGCCAATCACCAATGTCAAGGCGGCTGATACTTGCGATCCGCAATTGCAACAGGATTTCATTATTAATCGCGATGCCAGTGATACAGAAATTGTCAGCTACCAGATTGCCAATACTAGCGCTTCGACACAGGGTTATACGTTTCCTCCCGGTGGTGGCCCTGGCGCGATAACGGTTGGTTCAACCGGTCAGATTGTATTACCAACCAGCCAGATCTATCACACTATGAGTCAAAATGGTATCCCGGCTGGGTCGTTTTTGTTTGCATCGGATAGTTGGTCGAGCACTGATTCTATTGTCATTCGTTACAACAATGCTGCGACCTACAAAGGTGAACCGGTTGATATCATCGTAACTTATTCGGATTTTACTAATTCTTCTACTACCTTTCTAAACGGGGTACACTCGTTAGAAGTCAACAAACGCTTTTATGCTGGCAACACTATATGGGGCGTATTACAGATGAAGATGAGCTATCAGATTATGGAGGCGGGGACGAACAGTGCTCTTTCTCCAGCTGCTTTGTCCAGTATCGATTCAGCCTTTGTATCCATCGCGTCACTCAACGAGGGCGAATTCGTTGCGCCAGTTAGCGGCCTTGCTACACCACCGATATTAGCAACCGGCACAGTTGTCACGCAGACGACAATGCCAGCTGCGCCAAGTTTACCGGCCTGGGTTGGTGATTATAATACCGATGGCGGAGGTATCTGGGTAGATGTCTTGGGTAGCTCAACTTTCAATTTGGCTGCCGCACAATTTCCACTGACCAACTCAACCCCTAGTATGTATATTGGTAGCATGAACGACGGTTCAATGTGGTTCTCGCCAACAACGGCGTTGGTGAACGGCCAACTGTGTCCTCCTGCGCCAGAGAAAGAAGTCGACAAGGATTCAGTTTTCATCGGCACCGACAGTGATATCACCTATACTGCGAGCCAGCGCACGCAGCAGCTGGGTACGGAAATATTTGCCAAATACTCGTCGTTTGTTTTCTCCGACACGTTCGATTCTCGTCTGACAGTTAATCCGGCTCAAGTTGTCATCACTGTCGACGGGACAGATCGAACTTCCAGCTTTACGATCAATTATAACGCGGGGACGCATTCTTTGACGGTAACCGCTAACGCCGCGATTCTGGATACTAATGCCTTTTACGGTGCCAACGTGGTGGTTACGATACCAGCCACAACAAATGTACCGACCACCGAGACGTTTCTTAACCAAGCCTCTACTATCATTGACAACTATCCGCAATTTTCCAACGAAGTTGAAACAAGAGTATTGGTGCCGATACTGCAAGTCACCAAAACGACTGCCCAACAACGATATTCGATTGGCGAAGTCTTTGACTACGTTATCACGGTGAAAAATATTGGCAACGTTGCAACAACAAAAGACAGCACCATGAGCGATGCTATTCCGGGAGGGCTGTCGCTCCAAACGGTCAGCCCGGCGGGCTGCGCGATCAACGGCCAGAACATTAGTTGCAACATTCCAGCTGGCTTTAACCCCGGAGCAAGTGTTTCCTGGACAGTAACAGTCAAAGCCAACGAAGCCAGTGCCAATCAGATTGATAATACCGCAAAAGTCGCTGGCGGTGGCGATCCGGTTTGTGTGGAAGAAGGACAGACGGCTCTCCAGACCAACGATCCGGTCGTCGATGACGCTTCGCGTTGCTCGTCGACCACGACAATCAATATTATTGCTCCTCCCATGAGCGGCTGGGGTAATCTCACGCGTAACGCCGCGGTGTTCCTAGTATTAGGTGGCGTAGTGGCCTGGTTCGTCAATCGCCAAATGAAACTGATGGTTAAGCAGAAGTTGTAGGGTAGCAACGGCAGGTTAAGAAAAGCAAGACACTCTAATCTTTCGCTTCCTGATGATATAATATTCTCATGGATAAAATTCGCAATTTCTGCATCATAGCCCACATCGACCACGGCAAGAGCACGCTGGCCGATCGCATGATGGAGCTGACCGGAACGGTCGAAAAGCGCGATATGAAGAAGCAGCTGCTCGATTCGATGGATTTGGAGCAGGAACGGGGTATTACGATTAAGTTGACGCCGGTACGGATGGAGTATAAGTATGAAGCGTTGCGCGAATCTAATCCTCGCGCGACTCTTTCCGACGGGGAAAGTGTCAGAGAGGACACCCGTGACGACGGGCTGGCCGAACGGCGCGAGAATTATGATTCGGCGACGCGAGTAAAAACTGGGGCTTATGAATTAAACCTGATCGACACACCTGGCCACGTCGATTTTTCTTATGAGGTCTCGCGTTCATTAGCTGCTTGCGAAGGCGCAATCCTGGTCGTCGACGCATCACAGGGCATCCAAGCACAAACCTTAGCCAACGTCTATCTGGCAATGGAGGCCGAGCTCACCTTGATTCCGGTGCTGAATAAAATCGATCTGCCAGCAGCCGATGTCGAAAAAACCTCGCGCGAAATTATCAATTTACTGGGCTGCGAACCCGATGACATTATAAAAGTTTCTGCCAAAACCGGTGAAAACGTTGATAAAGTTTTGAACGCAATTGTCGAAAAAATTCCCGCGCCGCGCGGCGAACCGGATCGGCCACTACGTGCTCTGATCTTTGACAGTTATTATGACGACTACCGCGGCGTGATTTTATACGTCCGCGTCGTCGATGGCCACTTGATCAAAAACGACGCCATAAGGATGCTGGCCACCGGCGCGACTGGCCTGGCGCTAGAAGTCGGCCACCTATCGCCCAACATGACGCCGGACGAAAAATTGGGAACCGGCGAAATCGGTTACATCGTAACCAACCTGAAAACCACCCGCGAAGCGCGTGTTGGCGACACAGTCAGTCTGAAAAAGTATTTCACCAAGGAAGCAAAATGACCGACAAAAATCAATTTTGCTACTTGTATCTGACTTGCGAAGATAGACCCGAAGCCGACAAAATTACCCAAACTTTGTTAGAAAAACATCTAATCGCCTGCGCCAAATTCTTGCCAGTCGATTGCAAATTCTGGTGGAAAGAAGCCATAACCTGCGGCAAAGAAATCTTGGTCATCATGGAATCACGCCTCGACCTGTTCAACGAAATCGAAAAAGTTATCACGCCGCTACATAGCTACGAAACGTTTGTTCTGGAAGCCATCCCGGTATCGCGCGTTTCCAAAAAAGCCACCGAGTGGATGAACGAACAGCTAAGATCGTAACCCAATTAATATCATGCTAAAATGGTATTGTGAAGAAAGCATACGTAATTCATCGCTGGGCTGGCCAACCAAACTCGGATTGGTATCCGTGGCTGGAAAGCTATCTTGAACAAAAAGGTTATGAAGTCAAAATTCTCAAAATGCCGCATACCAAAATCCCAACCATTAAGTCGTGGGTGAAATTCTTACAGAAAGAGATCGAACCATCGCCAGAAACTTTTCTGATTGGCCATAGCATTGGTTGTCAGACAATTTTGCGTTATTTGTCAGCCAGTAATGCAAAAAAAGTCGGCGGCATCATATTAGTTGCGCCGTGGCTGACTTTGAAGAACCTGTCAGGTATTGAAAAGGTCATCGCTCGGCCATGGTTGACACGTCCGATTGATTTCGCGCCAGTTGCTAAGGTTTCGAAAAAGCTGGCCATCTTTTCAGAAAATGACCGGGTCGTGCCCATTGAAAACGCGGAACTTTTCCGAAAAGAATTAAATCCGGAGATTGTTATCGTCAAGGACAAAGGTCATTTCGACGAGAGCGACAATATACGCGATCTGGAGTTTTTGAAAAAAAATTTGGAAGAATTCTTTGATTAAATTAACGCGAAAAGGAGTAAAAGATGCCACGACCAACCACTAAAGAAGACCTGGAAAAACAGGCCGAAGAAAACTACGACAAACTGATGGAACTTGTCGAGAAGAAGAAGGTCAAATAATGTGCGGGACAAAAGACCAAACTCCGCGCGATATCATCATGCATATGTATGAGTGGCAAAAAATGCTGATCGATTGGCATGATAAAAACATGGCCGGAGAAAAAGTATCGTTTTTGCCCGACGGTTTTAATTGGGGAAATTATTCCGAGCTAAACGATTTGATGTGGGAAAATTATCAAAACGTGACCTTGGACGAGGCGAAAAAACTCCTAGCAAAAAGCCACGCCGAAGTCATGAAAAGAATCAGACAGCACAACGACGAAGAACTCTTCACGAAAAAATATTACGACTGGACCGGCACGACGAATCTAGGTTCATATTTCATTTCTGCAATGGGCAGCCATTACGATTGGGCGGCAAAACAATTGAAAAAGATGGGGAAATGAAGTGAGCAAAACAATCATAATCACCGGCGCCAGCGATGGCATCGGCGCAGCGGCCGCCCGGCAGCTGGTGTCCGACGGCCATCGCGTTGTTATGATCGGACACGATCAGACTAAAACCAAGAAAATAGCAAAAGAACTCGGCGCGGATTATTTTACAGTTGATTACACTAGATTGTCCGACGTGAACCAGCTGGCTGACAAATTGTTAACCAAATATCCCAAAATCGACGTGTTAATTAACAACGCTGGCGGGTTGTTCAACCGGCGTCGCACCGAAACGTCGGACGGTCACGAAACGACTTTCCAGGTGAACTTTCTAGCGTCGTATTTGTTGACGCGACGCTTGCTCGATCGGTTAGTCGAATCGCATGCAACGGTTATTTTCACGTCCAGCATCGGTCACAAGTTGTTCGGCAATTTGGATCTTGACGATCTGGAACTTCAACGAAATTACAAATCTCTGCGAGCCTATGGCAATTCGAAAATCATGCTGATTTTGTTTGCACGCGAACTAAATCGACGCTACGGCAAAGAAGGCCTAGCGACCGCCACCTTTCACCCCGGAATGATTGCAACAAATATTGCACACGAACCGACTGATGCGCTACATTCGGTCTATCATACGCCGCTGAAATATCTGTGGACACGACCGGCTAGTGTCGGAGCGCGCACCATGATTTGGTTAGCTGAAAGAAAACCGGGCACAGATTGGCCCTCGGGCGAATATTTCGTACGCAAGAAAGTCGCCAAAACCAGCCAGCAGGCAAACGACGAAAAACTGGCAGGCGAAGTATGGCAAAAAGCCGAAGATACTCTGGCGCAGTATCTCAGAAATGGTGAAAAATGAGCGATCTAACCGAAATCCCTGGCATCGGCAAAACTATCGCGCCAAAATTGGCGCGTATCAACATAGCGCGCGTAGAAGATTTCGCCGGCCAAGATCCGGAAGAGCTATATGCTAAATGGTGTTTGGCTGCGCAGGATCCGTACGACATAGACCGATGTGTTTTGTATGTTTTTCGTGAAGCTGTTTATTACGCAAACGGCGGCCGCGATCCAGAAAAATTGAAATGGTGGGATTGGAAAGACAAGGGCGTAAAATGAGCAAATACGAACCGTTGTGGCAATACTTGGCCAATGACGGCCGCGACACGTTTGAACTAACTTTCGACGAAATCAAAGACATTCTCGGTTTCAAAATCGACCACTCATTTTTGAATTACAAAAAGGAAGCCGGCCAGTTTGGTTATCAAGTCGGCAAGATCTCGTTGAAAGAAAGGCACGTTACTTTTATTAAAATCTGATACAAAACGCAACCACAAGTTTACAAATGTGCAATCTACGCGTTACAACACATCTGTAAAAGCAAGTTGGAATTTATTGAGTTGACATAGTGAGATTGGATACAATATAGGCGCATAAGTCTAATAAGAAAGGAGAAATTATGCAATTTAGTAAAAATCTGCGAGAACTGCGCACCAGACAAAATATTACTCAAGAACAATTAGCCGAAAAAATCGGTGTGTCGCGACAAATGATTGCGCGATATGAATCGGCAGAAAATTTCCCAGAGATGGACAAGGCAATCACTATTGCAAAAGTGTTGAATTGTACACTAGACGATTTAGTGAATAGTAAAGATCTAGCGCAAAGTGATAATCTATTAGGTGGAAAAACTATTTCCGTTAAGATTGAAAAATCAAAGATGAGAACTAAGGATAAAGTAATTTACGCAACACTATGCTGCTTCGCCAGCATGTTTATTTTTGTCTCGTTCGCAGCCGGTTTTTCACAGATTACTGAAAATGTCGGGGAAATTGCGGCTGGGTTCCTTTTACCGATGATGATAGCATCATGGTTTATGATTGTTATATATTTTAAATCAAGATAATTTGATTATATCTGCTAAAATAGTTCACGGAACGTTATAATCAATGAGAAGAAACTGCATGAAAGGTGCCTAAGTGAGCAAATCTATCGATCAAAAAATCAAAGTTGAACTCGGCGGCTTGCCGCAAAAAACCCACATCGTCGGCGATGACACCGAGAAGCCGGTAGTATTATTTCTTCATGGTGGCCCGGGTCTGGCGAATCGATACGAAATTATTTCACAAAAAAATCTCGCGAAAGATATTGTCATGGTCGCGTGGGACCAGCGCGGCACGGGCGGGTCGTACACAAAAGATGTTTCGAATGAAAAGATTATTGCCGATGCGGTTGAGCTGATAAATTATCTATGTGAAAAATTCAATCGCGAAAAGATTTGGTTAGCTGCCGTATCGTGGGGAACTTTGCTGTCAGTGAAAATCGCGAAAATATGCCCTGAGAAAATCGCTGGGATTATCAATTACGGTCAAGCAGTTGCGTCTGCGGGTGAACAAATTTCCTATGATTTTTCGTTGAGTAAAGCCGAAAAACGCGACAAGAAATCCGCCGGGATTTTGCGAAAAATCGGCGCGCCGGACGAGAAAAAAATGTACGCGGGCGGTCTGAAAAGTTTGATGAAACAGCGGCAAATCTTGATGAAGATGGGCGGATGGTCACCGGATCACCATAGTTATTGGTCGGTCATTTTGTGGCCTTATGCCATGAAGCCGCTCTTGCACGGCGAATATAATTTGCGCGATGTTTTGGGTATCGCGAAAGGTTCGAGCGAGTCGGTCGAGAAGATTTTCCTTAAAGAAATGGCGGGTTTTGACTTGCGCGAAACTAATACAAAAATCGATGTGCCGATTTACATTTTCGCGGGGCGACATGACTACACGACGCCGTCTAGTTTGGTCGAAGATTATTTCGCGAAAATTTCCGCACCGATAAAGGAGTTGATTTGGTTTGATAATTCCGGGCATGATGCGCTGTTTGATGAACCGGAAAAATTCACACGCGAAATAATAAGAATAGTGGAGGAATAATGAAAGTCAAAGTCAGCGAAATCACCAACCTAATGGAACAGGTGCTGCGCCGCGCGAAATACAACGACGACCAAATCCCCTTCATCATCGACATGTATTTGGGCGGCGAAATGCGCGGCCATGTTACTCACGGTCTGGCGAATTTTGGTAGCTTTCTCAAACATGATTATTCTAAGTTGCCGAAACCAGAAGTCATCGCCGCAACCGAAGCCTGCTATTTCATCGACGCCAAATCTAACCCGGGCGTATTGATTGGCCAGTCAATCGCCGACGAAGCGATCAAGCGAGCACGTAAACAAATCGTCGGTTTCGCGTTAGTGAAAAATCTGGATTCATGGCTGCGACCCGGTGCGATCGCCGAATATATTGCTAACCAAGGATTCATCGCCTATGTCGTCAACAGCGGCGGTGGCTCGGTGGTTGCTCCACCAGGTGGGTTTGATCGGGCGACTGGCACGAACCCGATTGCCTATGGCCTGCCGACCGGCGATGGCGCGTTGGTGGTCGACATTGCCACATCAAAAAGGGCTTGGGGCACGGTCCGATTGGCGAACAAATTTGATACAGAATTGCCAGAGAATAGTTTTTATGATTCGTCGGGTCAGATTACCACCAACCCGAAAGAAGCCTATTCGGTTTTGCCATTCGGTGATCACAAAGGTTTTTCACTGGCGTTCTTTAACGAGATTATGGCCGGCGCTTTACTTGGCATGCCGATGATGATTCTCAGTGACACCGGCAGTCATTTTGGCGATAAATTCAGCGACCGGGGTGCATATATTCTGGTTGTCGATCCTGAAAAAACCGTCGGGCTCGACAATTTCAAATTGCAAGTCGATTCATATATTAACAAAATTGAAAATACGAGACCGTTAGATGGCCAAACAATTCGTATCCCGGGACGACAAGCGATGAAAAAGGTCACCGATGCGGTTGAAAATGATGAGATGGAGATCCCGGATGAATTGTGGTCAGAGTTGCAGCAATTGGAGAATGCCGAGGAAGATAAATGATCAACCAAGTTGTTGAACCCCTCCCCGGCTACAAAGAAGTCAAACCCTTCGTCTACGCCGGCTTCTTCCCGACATCGGGCGAGGATTACCAACGCCTGAAAGACGCCGTCGAAAAACTCAGCCTGTCCGATTCAGCCCTGCAATTTGCGCCGGAAAATTCGCCGGTGCTCGGTTTCGGCGTGCGGATTGGCTTCCTTGGCCTGCTGCACATGGACATCATTCGCGAGCGGCTGGAGCGCGAATACGACCTCGACCTGGTCATCACGAATCCCAGCACGGACTATCACGTGGTGCTGAATAACGGCGAAAAACTCGACATCAAATCCGCCAGCGAGCTGCCCGACATGAGCAAGGTCGAAACCATCGCCGAGCCGTGGGTCAGCGGCGAAATCATCGTGCCGCGCCAGTTTGTCGGCGCCGTGCTGCAGCTGATCGTAGCCAAACGCGGCCAGCAGAAAAATCTCAGTTACATCGACGAGCGGGCGTTAATCAGTTTTGAAGCCCCATTGGCCAACCTGCTGACCGATTTCTACGACCAACTGAAATCGACCACCAGCGGCTATGGTTCGTTCAATTACGATCTGGCCGATTACCGCGTCGAAGATCTGGTCCGTGTTGATTTCTATGTCGCGGGCGAAATGGTCGATGCGTTGTCAGTCATGTGCCACCGGTCAGAATCGGAACGGCTGGGCCGAGAAATAGTTAAAAAGTTAAAGGACGTTATTCCTCGACAGAACTTCTCAGTCAGTTTGCAAGCGGCGATCGGCGGACGTTTCATCGCGCGCGAAGATTTATCAGCTTATCGGAAGGACGTTACGACCGGTCTGTACGGCGGGGATGTGACGCGCAAGAAAAAAGTCTTGGCCAAGCAGGCGAAAGGCAAGAAGCGACTGAAGAAGTTCGGCAAAGTCGAAATTCCTTCAGAAGCCTTTACTGTGATGCTACGACGGGATTAATTCGTCTGCGAAAAATTATAAAGCTTATCAATCACTTCCGCGAAAACCTCGTCGCGCGATTGCTGGCCGTTGACCTCAATTACCAACCCCATCGACCGGTAAATATCTATAACAGGCAGAGTTTTGTCGTGAAAATCGTTCAGTCGTCGCAGAACCTTTTCGCGCGTTAAGTCATCAGGCCGACCACCTTGTCGAGTGTAACCGACAGTTTCCCAGCGCCGCCAAACTTCTTCTTCGGGAATGTTAATTAGCAGAACAGCTCG